>JBJXFK010000172.1:0-15160 GCA_046155505.1 Phycisphaerae bacterium | reverse complement strand
CGAAGCGCGGATCGCAGGCGGTGCTCTCGCTTCGCACGGCGTGGCTCAACGGCGACTGGGACGGCGTCTGGGCCGCAAAGCCGCTGGCAGCGGCGTGAAAAGCACCCACAAACATGACGCCGACCCGGGTCCCCAGGGCAAACGCATTCTGGGAACTCAGGCAGCGTGCGCTGGGGGACCGGTCTCCGACCGGTCTTTCTTCAATTCCATTTCGGGCCAAAAGAAAGACCGACCAGAGGTCGGTCCCGCAGCGCGAGACTCTCGACTCGGCCAAATATCCAGAATGCGTTTGCCCTGGGAAGTTCCCGGGTCGCCGGCGTGGTCGTTTGGTCGGTCCGCGAGAGGCGGTTGCCGAGTTATTCGCTTTCCGCATCGGCATCACCGATCGCGTAAATGTCCAGCGTGATCGCAAGCCCAAGCCGGCCGGCGCGCTCGACCAAGTCCGATTGCAACGCGAACCCGCATTGCGATTTGGTCGGAAACACGCCGATGAACAAATCGCGATGGAGGCCGACAAACTCGGGCCGACTGTCCACGCTTGCCGCTTCGAGGAGGCTAAAGCAGTATTCGAGTTGGGCCCGAAGCGATTGCCCCTTCGCAACTCGCAGCGACCATAGCCCCGACGGCCACGTCTTACCCGCCATCCGACCCGTGCGAGCCTCCCCCTTTCGATGCGCATGCGTGGGGACAGCGTTCAACATTCGCGAGATTGTGTCGGGATCGAGCGCGTCGCCGCCGATTCTCAAGCTTACCCGGAGTTCGTTCAACGCTGAATCGCGGGAAGATTCCATGCCAACCTCTGACGCAGAATAGCATCTTGCTCGGCGAGCGATCACGGACCACGTACCGCTGTCGGCCGTCCTGGTCGTACCGAAACTCGCGCGCGAACTCGCGATTCGGCGTGCCCGCCGTCGAGCCGCAGGATGAGCGGATCACCGTCCAGAGGCGCTGGTCGTTGTCATACTGCAAACACCGCACGTCGCGATCCCCGGCGTTGGTGCCAGTCAGCGTTTCGTCCACGATCCGCGATCGTTTAGACCGAGATCGACACGGATTCGACTGGCCCGCCGCTCGCCCGGTCAAACTCCAACGCGGCCTTCATCGACTCATGCGCGATTTCACGGGCCGTGCTTAGCCGGTCATACAGCGAAAACGCCGCCGCCTCGGCGAAGGGCGAACCCGAGCCGATCGCACAGTACGAATCGTAGCTTGTGATGCTCAAGATCTCCTTGGCGATGAACATGCCGTGCGCGTTCACGACAAGGAACTCCGCGGAAAAATCCGAAAATGGGCTGGGGGAATCGGAATCCGACTGATCGTTGACAAAGTGATACGACGAGCGCAGGGCCTTCAGAAGCTTTAGGAACATGCCAAGAACGTCGCGTTCGGTGCGGAGAATCGGCACACGGGCCGTAGCCGACCAGTGGTCGAGCAGGTTGTAATACACCGATAGTCCGGCCACTCCAATCCAGTTGTCGCCGACACGCAGTACCTTCTGTCGTGGTTTCGCATTGCCGCGCGAATTCGAACCGCTGGTGATGATTGCATCCCAAGCCACGCAAATCTGCTTACGTTTTCTGACCGCACAAATTGTTGACACGCGAACCGCTCCAGTTCACTCGCCCAGTGGCGATGGCATCGTCTTGCGAGGAGGGAACGGCCAACCTCACCGAACCCGCGCCATTGTACGTGAAGGTCGCCAAGTTCAGGTCCGTCGTGTCTTCGGCTATGGTTGCCGTTCAAGCTCGGCGGTCAGCTCTTCGCGAAACACGATTAACATATCCCGAATTTGCTTGCGCTCGATCTTCCAACGAGCTGCGGCGTCGGGAGCTCCGACCAGCGCCTCCACATCAACGCGTATCCGATCGTAATGCTTGCGCAGCACATCTTTCAGTGCCGGATGACGCCGGAATAGCGCCGCTTCCAGCGCCGCCCACCCGCTCGGCGCTGACGCGGCATCACCAAGTGGTGCGAGCGTGGAGATTGCGACAGTGAGTGATTCACGTAGTCCGGTCATGTTGAAATTTTCGTGCGCCACTGCGGGACCAGAGCGCCCATATCGCGACTCCGAAGTCGTCGCCGACAGCAGCCGGTGATTGTACGTCCCGGCGGTCGAGAAATTGTGAACGTCATACTCGTAGCCGGTGACCGTCGCCGGCGTGGTGGTGTTATCGGTCCGCGACAGGCGGTTGCCGAGTTGGTCGTATTCGAACTCGGTATCGACCGCGATCGGCGAATTCCCCGGCCCGGCCCAGAGCTGGCCGACCTCGGCGATCAGGCGGCCGCGTTTGTCGTAGGTGTAGTTGACCGTGACCGAGATGGTCGGGTCGGTCTGGGTGATGGAACTGACCAAGCCGACCCAACTTCGCCGCACCAGACGCCTACCCAATTCCGCCGCAGCAACGCATTCGTTCCCTCTTCCTCCGCGCCGCCGCGCCTCTGCGTGAGCCATTTCCGACTGCCGCGCCTCTGCGTGAGCCGCTCCCGACTTCCGCGCCTCCACGGCCTCCGCGTGAGCCGCTCCCGACTGCCGCCGCGCGATCGGGTATCATGACCTGCGGGCTTGCCTATTGCGGCCAAAGTGGCGGTCGCGTGCCGATCAAGCCGGGCTACGAGGGTCTCGCCGTATGAACGTTCCGCACGCGCGCGCCGAGCTACTCACGGCGGTAACTACAACAGCTTCGAGTCGGTCCTTGGTGCTGACCTGCGTCTGGCCGGCTTTCACCTGCGTCTTGCTGGCGCTGCTCTGCGTCGGCTGCAACAATCGCAAACTGCCCGCCGAGCAGCGACCGTCGGACGCTGATCAGGTCGATCCGCTGCTGCGCGACACCATCGGCGAATCATGCGTATTGGCCGATGCCGAGCCGCTGCGGCTGCGCGGCTTCGGCGTGGTGGTCGGCCTGGGCGAGTCGGGCGGCAGCGATGTGCCCGAGAGCATTCGCGAGTATCTGATCGACTTTCTAACAAAAGAAATGACGTCGAAATCCGAAAGTGCCCGGCCCGCGATCTCGCCCGATCGATTGCTCAGTTCGCCTGACGCAGCTGTAGTGGAGATTCAGGGCATCGTGCCCGCCGGCGCGCCGCAGGGGTCGGCGTTCGACATTCAGGTCGAGGCGGTCGGCACGCAGGCACGCTCGATCGAGGGCGGCATGTTGTTGCCGTGCGAGTTGAAAATTTTTGAGAGCGCAGCGAGCGGGCAGGGATTGATCGGCGGCAAGGCGCTCGCTCGGGCGCGCGGGCCGGTGTTTACCAACCCGTTCGCGCCGGAGAGCGAAGATGTGACGCCGAATCCGCGCAAGGGGTTCGTGCTGGGCGGCGGGCGGTCGATGCAGGCGCGAAGCGTGCGCGTTCTGCTGGATCAACCGTCGTATTCGATGGCGCGGCGGATCGAGGGACGACTAAACGAGCGATTCGGCCCGCGCGAAAAAATCGCCGAGGCGATGAGCGAAGGCTATGTCGTCTTGAAGACGCCGGCGGCGTATGCGACGAACCCGAAGCATTTTCTCGACGTGGCGATGCGCGTGATGATGCAGGGCTCGTCGGGCATGCAGGAACGGCGCGTCCGCGAGATGACCGAGGGGCTGGGCGAGACGCGCGATCGGCTGAACGACATCGCGCTCGTCTGGGAAGGCATGGGCAAGGGTGCGATTCCGCTGATTCAGCCGCTCTATTCGAACGACGACCCCGAGGTTCGTTTCTATGCCGTTCGCGCGGGCCTGCGGCTGGGCGACACAACGGCGGTTTCGGCGATGGGGCAGATCGCGTCGGCGAAGGACAATCGCTATGCATTGCGTGCGGTGCGTGAGCTGGCCGAGTGCGAGATGTCGTCCGCGACGGGGCGGCTTTACGCGCTGCTGAGCCACGACGACGACGATCGACGCATCGCGGCGTATCAGGGATTGGTCGATCGGCGGCATCCGTCGGTGCAGACGATGCGCTTTCGCAGCGCGCTGGACCGCAGCCAAACCGGGTTGGTGCTCGACGTCATCGAGAGCAGCGGGAAGCCGTTGATTCACGTACGCCGCTCACGCGAGCCGCGAATCGCCGTGTTCGGCGGGAACGCGTTGCCACTGCAAGTGCCGATGTTTTTCAACCATCCAAAGAATCTGGTGACGCTGAATGCGGCCGAGCAAAACTCGGAAGTCTCGTTGTTTTGCCGCACGCGTGCGTCGGGCAAGCTGAGCGACACGATCAGCGTGCCGCCGCGTGTGATCGATCTCATTCGCGGCTTGGCGGCGTTGCCGATGGCCGACGAGCAGGGGCGTTTTCCCGGCATCGGGCTCAATTACTCGTCGATTGTCGAAGTGCTGGATGCGCTGACGCGCGACGGCACGATCGCGGCGCGGCTGGTGCTCGAGAACGCCAAGCTCGACGAACTGCTCGGGCCCAAGCCGGTCGAGCGTCGCGAGGCGGACGAGGAGACGCCGACGGACGACGATGCTGAGTCGAGCGACGAAGCACGGACCGAGCCGCCGAGCGCTCCGACCGATGGTTCGCCGCGCAAGGAGCGACCGGAGTAGCGCGACAGGGACGTCGCTCTCAGCATGCGACGCAAAGCAAGTCTGCACGACTCGCGTTAGAATATTCGGATCGATTTCCGGTTATTGCGGATGCGAGGATCGAATGTCTCAATCGACAACACGCGGAACGCTTTTTCAACCCGGTCGCACCGGCGGTCGCCGCATGGTGGTCACCGGACAGGTGGGCGTCGATAAAAAGCCGTTCCTGGAAAAGGTGAGTCGACTGGCCGAGTCGCGCGGCGAGCGGGTCAAGCTGTTTCATCTGGGCGACATGATGTACGCCGACGCGCCGGATGTGCGGCCCGGACGCATTCTCGACCTGCCGCTCGGGCGATTGAACTCGCTGCGCCGCTCGGCGTTCAAGGAAGTGCTGGCCGATGTGGACAAGCACGAGACCGTGATCGTCAACACGCACGCCGCGTTTCGTTGGAAGCACGGCCTGTTTCCGGCGTTCGACTATGACCACATGTCGGCCCTCGACGCCGACTTGTACATCACGCTGGTCGACAATGTGGACGCTGTGCACGAACGCATGATGCGCGATCACGATTTCACGCACACGCTCAAGGACATTCTCGTCTGGCGCGAGGAGGAGATTCTCGCGACCGAGATTCTGGCGACCGCAATTCGCGGCCATGGCGCGTTCTATATCGTGGCCCGCGGCATCGAGGACAGCACGGTCGAGTCGCTCTACCGACTGCTCCTGAAACCAGAAATGAAGCGCGTCTATCCGTCGTTCCCGATGACGCATGTGATGGACCTGCCCGAGACGCTGGCCGAGATCGACGCGTTTCGCGCGGCGCTGGCCGAGCATTTCATCACGTTTGATCCGGGCGATCTCGATGAAAAGCGCTTGCTGTTCGAAGCCGGCTCGGCGACGCAGCGCGGCGAGACGAAGTTCACCGTCAAGACGAACAATGTCGACGTCGAGTTCAGCGTGCAGGAAGTGACCAACGTCGCCAAAGACATCGACGGGCAAATTTACGCGCGCGATTTCAAACTCATCGACCAAAGCGACATGATCGTCAGTCTCGTGCCCGAGTTGCCGAACGGCAAGCCGGGATTGTCGAGCGGCGTTGAGCGCGAATTGCAACACGCGTATGAGACCACCAAAGAGGTGTACGTCGTGTGGAAGCCGAAAGCCGAGCCGTCGCCGTTCATCACGGAGACGGCGACGCGCGTGTTTCGCTCGACCGAGGAGACGCTCGAGTTTTTTCAGAAGAAGGGCTATCTGCGCGAGATTCAAAAGCCGCTGTTTCAGCCGGGCGGTGCGGCGAAAGAGCGCGGTCGGTTTGGTTGATGAGTTGCGGTGTGGCACCCGCTATTAGCGGGTGGCCGCTCCGAGCCGTTTGCTCGCCACCCGCTGATAGCGGGTGCCACACGGCGGGCGCAACAAGGCGGGTGCCACACGGCGGGTGCAACAAGGCGACACACCGCCGAACCGGATATCATCCGACCATGACATCGCACTTCATCGAACACACGCTCCCCAACGGCCTGCGCGTTGTTGTCGAGCAGATGCCCAACGTCAGCTCCGCCGCCCTCGGCTTTTTCGTCCGCACCGGCTCGCGGCATGAGACGCGGCCCGAGCATGGCGTGAGCCACTTTCTTGAGCACATGTGCTTCAAGGGCACTGCCAAGCGCGATTGGCGCGAGATCAACGTGCGTTTCGATGAACTCGGCAGCATCTACAACGCCTTCACCGGCAAAGAACACACGGTCTATTACGGTTGGGTGCCGAGCGACCGGTTCGAGCCGCAGCTCGAATTGCTGGCCGACATGATGCGACCGAGTATTCCGGCAGCCGATTTCGAAACCGAGCGGAACGTGATTCTCGAAGAGATCGCGATGAGCGGCGACTCGTTCGATCATCACGTTTGGAACTTCCTGCACGAGACGGTGTTCGGCGAGCATCCGCTCGCCCACGAAATCCTCGGCGAGAAAGAGACGATCGCCGGCCTGCCGCGCGACATCATGCTCAACTATCGCGATCAGCGTTACGCGGCGTCGAACATGACGCTCATTGCGTCGGGTTCGATCGACGCAGAGGCACTGTTCGCGGCGACCGGCCGCTACTGCGGCGGTTGGGCGCGCACCAGCAACGGGCATCGCGAATTTCCGACGCCCGCTCCGCTGACGACCGGTGTGCGTAAGCACAAGCTCGATCAGTTCAAGCAGCAGACGGTGATTCTGCTTTATCCGTCGGTGCCGCACGGCTCGGACGACGCCGAGAATATCGAAACGTTTTCGTCGCTGTTCGGCGGGCCGAATTCGCGCTGCTATTGGAACATCGTGCAGAAGGGCATTTGCTCGCAAGCCGGAGCGGCTTGGCTCAGCTATGGCGACTACGGCATGCTCGCGCTCTACGGCGGCGGCGAGCCGGAAAATTGCGACGCGATGATCGACGCGCTGCGCAAAGAAGCGACGTCGGTGATGAAAGGCGGCTTCACGGCGGAAGAAGTGCAGCGGGTGAAAAATCGCCGCCGCACGCAGCTTGCGATGGAAGCCGAGAACCCGCGTACGCGATTCATGCAGCTTGTCGATGATCTGGAAACGACCGGGACGGTGCTTTCGGCCGACGCCCGCATGGCTCGGGTCGAGGCGGTGACGCCGAAGTCGATCGCCAGGCACCTCGAGAAATACCCGATCACCGGCGAGGGCCTGCTGCTGAGCTGCGGCCCGCGCGACTGGCCGGCGTAAGTTCGCGTTACGCGAATGCGCGATCGTCGCGCGAACAAACCGCGGAGGGCTGCGGTGCTCCAGTGCGTGACGCGAATCACATTCCTTCGGCACGCTAATTGCACACCCCACCATCACTCCCGATCGCGCAATTTCGCGAGATCGTGAGGATTGTCACGCACGCTGAATTTTTGAGTGCGGCGACGGCTCAACTGATACAGACGGTTCTGCGTCACCCGCGCGTACGGGCGATTTGGACCGCGCTATCGCATGAAACGCAAAGAACGAGGTGCATCCATGAATCGACTCACGGCCATCACAGTTCTGTCAGCAGCGCTTGGCACCGCCGCAGCAGTCGGCCAAATGCAATCCTTCGAAGTGCGCTCGCTCGGCGCGGGCTGGACCGCGACTGGCCTCAACAACTTCGGCGTTGCCTGCGGCAGCATGTCGCCGGACGGGACAAAGCTGCTCGCGGGCGTCGCTCGAAACGGTCAGCCGTTCGAACTATTGCCGCTGCCGCCGGGCATGCAGTCGTCGCGGGTGCATGACATCAACGACGCCGGCGTGATCGTCGGATCGGTCTGTCCGAATCAGTATGTCATCACGCAGCCGACCGCGGCAGTCTGGCGTCCGGTCGGCACCGGTTATGAAGTCGAAGTGCTCGGCGGCCTGGCCGGGGATCTTTATAGCGTCGCGTACGCGATCAACAACCTCGGCGACATCATCGGCGCCTCGGGATTTTGGGGGTGGAATCCGGATCACCCCATCCTCTACACCGAATCGGGGCCGACGCCGATGCCCTACCTCGCGTCCGACATCAATGATGAGCGCGTCATCGTCGCCGGCTCGCGGCTCGTTGATCTCGACACCGGCGTTGAAACGGTCATTCCGCTGCCGCCGGGCAATTGGCAGGGCTTCGCCGCAGCCGCGATCAACAACCACAACGACGTGTGCGGCTACATCGTCGGCTACTCGGGATGCAGCACGTTTCCGATGCGTTACATGCAGGTGAGCGGGTGGGAATATCTCGGCGGTTGCGCCACGACCACCAGCGCGACGGCGATCAACGACCGTGGCGACGCACTGCTGTATTACTACACGACGACGTCGGGCGTTCATTTCGGGGACGAGGGCTACTTCGCCCTCGGCAGCCTCATTCACCCGTCGCAAGGTGAGTGGTACGTGCAGTATGGCGGTGCGAACGGGATCAACAATTCGCGGCAGATCATCGCCGCGGCGCGCGAGGGATTCAGCGGTCCGATCGGTGCGATTCTCATGACGCCGATGGGGCTGCAAATCCCCGGAGACGTCGATGGCGATCGGCATGTTGATTTGACGGACCTGGCGCAGCTACTGGCCGCGTTTGGCACCTGCGCCGGCGATGCAGCGTATCTGCCGGCGGCGGATTTTGACGACGATCAGTGCGTGGTGCTGAGCGATCTGGCTATGCTGCTGGCGAATTTTGGGGTGTAGTCTCGATCCGGCGCGTCACGCGGAAGCACAATTTCTTGCACGCACGCCGCATGCTCGGGTTGTTCGCAGCCCGAGCATGCGTTTCTCATTGAGTTGCTTTTCGGAAGGGTCAGTTTTTCGCGAATTGCGGCAAGCGTCAGCGTCGTCGCTTCAAACCGAGCCCGACGCGCAAGCTAGGTCTTCGCGCACGACCGCGCGGAATCCTAGCTTGCGCGTTGGGCTCGGATTGTCGCCAAAATCCGTGCCCTCCCCACAGCGGTCGAGTCGCGGTTCAATTCAGCATTCAGGCGACGCGTTTGGCCAGTTGCCCGATGCACAGCATCGTCACATCGTCCTCGCGCGGCATTTCGCCGGCGAAAGTGGTGAGGCATTCGTCGAGGAAGCTCACCGCACGTCCGATCGTCGCCGACGCGACCGCGGTCAGGACGCGTTCGATGCCGAAGCGCTGCTTCTCCGGGCCGGCCTGCTCGGTGACGCCGTCGGTGACGCAGACGATCGCATCGTCAGGCGAGAGCGCAAATTCGACCACAGTGGGCGAGTGCCACAGTTCCGGCTCGATCATGCCCAGGGGCATGCCGGTAGCCGGGCATTGCTCGATCTCGCCGCCGTTGCGGACAATCAACAACTCCGGGTTGCCGCAATTGGCGACGCGCACGAGCCGCGCAGCAGAGTCGATTTCAATGCAGGTGAGGCAGACGAATTTGCCGCCGAATGCGGGTTCGACTTCGCGGTTCCAAGCGGCGAGACGCTGGGCGGTGATGGCTTGCTCGCCGTCGCGCTCGATGATTCGTCGCACGGTGTTCGCCAGGCCGGCAGCTTCGGGGCCGTGACCGGCTGCGTCGCCGACGAAAATCTGGAGCGTGTCGCCGAAGTGGCGGGTGAGGACAAAGTCGCCGCCGTCGCCGCCGCCGAGCGGGAGCTGAATTTGCTCGACCGCCCAGTCGGTGCCGAGTTGCAGGCGAAGTTGTTCGCTCGATTTGCACACGACGGGGGTTTCCTGCAACGACATCGGCGATTCCTGGATCAGGCGGCCGGGCCGGTTTTCTGGGCCGGGCAGCGAAGCGACATACCCTTGACGCTCTGCACAACCTGAGGCGCACCGCAGGCGCGGAAATACGACGCGATTCGCGGAATCTGTTTTGGTTGCCCCTCCGCCGTCGCAACGACCGAGTCGCCGCATCGACGAGTGATGTGCAACAATCTCATCGGCATCATGCCGCGCGAAGGTGAGCGAAAACGCAGGGCGGCGAGAAAAGGGCGCTAACTCTTGAAGGGGCGCGGGGCGGCGGGCGCAGGGCGCACGTCTGGTGCAATGCTCGTACGCTCGGCCCTCGACCTTCAAACTTCGGCCTTCGTCATTCTGCGGCTACACTTTGGGCCTCGCCGGGCGACGCGCGTGGCGGGCTATTTGCCGTTTCTTCACGGAGGCTTCGCACTATGGCCAAGAAGGCCGCGACCGCTACCAAATCCGCCAAGCTCGGCCGCGATCGGGCGGCGGCGGGTGATCGCATTCGCAAGATGGCGGGTCAGATCGTCACGCTGGTCAACAAACAGGACGACCCGTTCGTCGACATCCCGTCGCGCACGCTCAGCAACGTGCGCTTCAACCCCAAACGCGGCATCATCGAGATGCTCGACGGCACGCAGCGGCGGTTTTTCTTCAGCCTGCTGGGCCGGCGCGGCGGCGAGGGATCGCAGGCCAAGAAGTTCATGCAGACGTGCCGGGTGGCGGAGGTTTGCAAGCAATTGATCGACGAGTCGAACTCCACGAGCCTTCGTGACCTGTTCTATATGCTCAAGCGGCCTGTTAAGGGGTCGAAAGAACTGATCTTCTATGACCAGGACGAGTCCGACCCAATCATCGAGGACGTTGAAGTCGCGGTGAACGCGCTGCGCGAAGAGCTCGGCGTGCACGCCAAGGCGGCGGGTGCCATGGTTGCGCCCATGACGATTGTCGACAACGGCGACACCATAAACCTCGGGGCGATGGGCTCGGGTGGCTGGAGTGTGCCGAGCATCGTTGAAGCAGATGTGATTCAGTTCCAGAAATCGACCGCAAAGTTTGTGCTCCTAGTCGAAAAAGATGCAATGTGGCAGCGCTTCAACAAGGACCGATTCTGGGAGGAACATCAGTGCGCACTAATTCACGGCGGCGGGCAGCCGCCGCGCGGGGTGCGGCGAATAATCTATCGCATGCACAACGAGCTGAAGCTGCCTGTGTACGTCCTCGTCGATAACGACCCGTGGGGATACTACATCTACAGCGTCGTGAAACAGGGATCGATCAACCTGGCGTACGAGAGCCAGCGGATGGCTGTGCCCGCGGCGAGGTTCGTCGGGCTGAGCAGCTTTGACATGGAGAAGTTTGATATTCCGGTTCACGCTTCGATGGCACTTACGGACGAGGATCGCCGGCGAGCCAAGGAAATTCGAGAGTATCCGTGGTTCCAGGGCAAGGAGTGGCAGCGCGAGATCAAGAAAATGGAAGCCCTCGGAGTGAAACTCGAACTCGAAGCGCTTTCGAATATCCGCTTGAGCTTCAGTACCGAGGAGTACCTGCCGCGGAAGTTGAGGGAGAAGGACTGGTTGGATTGAAAAACCGACACGAAAGTCCTGCTCGGTTTGATATGATTGCAAGTGGGTGAACGAACAATGGTCGTCAATCGAGCAGAAATCCTGAGCGAGCCGCGTTACGCGGGGTTGCGGATGAGTGCGGACGAGTATCTCGCGCTCCAGCCCGATGGTTGCCGCTACGAACTTGTGGATGGAGTGGTCATCGTGTCGCCGAGTCCGCTGCCGAACCACCAACTTGTTGCCGGCGAAATCGTTGATCAGGTGCGACCTTACGTTCGCACGCAGAAGCTTGGAGTCGTTCTGCAAGAGACGGACGTGCAGCTTTCGAAGGGAGCGGCGGGGCGACAAGTGGTCTATCGCCCCGAGATCATGTTCCTGCGTGCGGCGCATGTGCCCAAGATCAAAGGCCGCATCACCGTGGTTCCGGATCTGATCGTCGAAGTCATCTCGCCCGGCTATCGCAGTTACGACACGGTCACGAAACGGGCGGACTACGAGGCGGCCGGCGTCGGCGAGTATTGGATCGTCGATCCGCAACTCGAGGAGTTCTTGTTTCTGCGGCTGATTGACGGCAAGTACGTCGAGGCCGCGGCGAGCGGCGATTGGTTTGAGAGCACTGTTGTCGATGGGTTCAAGCTCGACTTGAAACAGGTGCGTGAGGCGTTTGGACAACTGTAGGCTCATGTGAATCGTCACCATGACGTGAACATCGAACAAGGAGGAAAGTAGTGCGATTGTGGAGCGCGGGCGACTAATCTGCATCGGTTCGTGGCGCGCCACGCCAGATACCGCGCTGTGTTCTCGACGGTGCAAAATCGCTGCTCACACGCGTCCCAGTCGGAATCGGCACAATCGAGCTACGATGCTTCCCGAGGTGAGCCGTGGAATATCGAATCGAGTTCGCGGCAGATGCCATCGAACACCTGCGCGGGTTTGCCGCTCGTGATCGTCGCCGACTGATCGATGCGATCGAACAGCAATTGTCGCATCAGCCCACCGTCGAGACGCGAAATCGAAAGGCCATGCGGCCCAATCCGCTCGCGCCGCGCGAACTGAGGGTCGGCGAATTCCGCGTATACTTCGACGTCATGGACAAGCCCGAGTCGGCGGTGCGGGTGCTCGCAGTCGGCGTGAAGCGCGGCAATCAAGTGTTCATCGGGGACGAGGAAATCGAAATATGAAGCATGTAAGTCTCAGCAAGCTGCCGAAGCTCGCCGAACACATGGCGACGCTCGATTTCGAGCCGATCTTGCTGACGACCAACGGCAAGGCTGTGGCGGCGGTCGTCGCGCTGCCCAACACCGACAATGAAACCGCATCGCTCGCATCGAACGCGAAATTCATCGCCCTCATTCAGCGCTCACGCCTATCGGTTGGCACGGCCGGTGGCGTGTCGATGGAACTTGCGCGCCGGGAGTTGCTCGAAGACAAGCCGCGTAGGCCTGAGAAGCCGCGTCGACGCAGCGGACGCCCTGCGGCGAAATAAACCGCGAAACCCGCTTGCGTCGCAGCGATTTCAGTTCGGGCCACGCAGTCACGAGGTTGAGTTGCTGTCGCGGCCCAATCCCGCATACGACAAAACGCCCTCGCGCGACCGAATTGCTCGGTCGCATAAGGGCGTTTCCGTCTTCCAGTATTCGCAGTCAGCCGCAAAAGACAGGCCAGGAACTGCTAGTGCGAAATGAGTTCGGCGCGGATGTCGCTCAGCTCATCCACCGCGCCGCCATACGTCTCAAAGCCGGCCTTGAATTCGAACCGGCCCTCGGCGATCGCCGCCGCGTTGGCGACGAAATCAATCTCATACGGGTCGCCCTCGAAACGCAATCGCACACATGTGTGTCCCGGCTGCGTGTTCACCATCGCGACCGCGTCATTGACGGCTTGCTGCATCTGGGGCTGCATAGACGCTCCTTTGGAGCTTTACCCGAGGACGGCGATGACATCACTTTCATCCATGATGATCATCTCGTTGCCGTCCACCTTGACCTCTGTGCCGGCATAGCTGGTGAAGAGAACCACGTCGCCCTTCTTGAGCGTGAGCGGCTGGCGATTGCCGGTTTCGAGCAGTCGGCCTTCGCCGGTGCTCACCACGGTGCCGCGCTTCGGCTTTTCCTTGGCGCTGTCCGGCAGGACGATGCCGCCGGCAGTTTTGGAATCCGCTTCGAGACGCTTGATCAATACTTTTTCGCCCAACGGACGAATCGAGGCCATACGCAGACTCCTTCGGTCGAATGTAGCGGGATGATTGTGCCTAACGAGGCAGTCGGCGTCAAACAAAAAGACGCCAGCCCGATCATATCTGAGATTAACGGCAACTTTCGTGCCGCGCACCAGCGATTTGCGGGCGGTCCGGCGATCCTCATAACCTCATTCTGGACATACGGTTATCGAATCACCCAGGGTGCAGGCCCGAGCCGCACGCCGCGAAACGCACTGCCAGTTCGACAGGCGATGGCGTCGGAAAATTGTGCGTCCACGGACGTTCGAACGGGCGACACGACAGGAATCGCCAACCTCGAACGCTTCGGCCTTGCTATCGCGGTAGCATTCACGCAGACTGCTCCCCATGCATCACGCGCCAACTTCGTCCGGTGATGGCACCGCGCGCGATGCAATGCAAGGCGCGTTCACACATCGATCCTGTTCTGTCGTGCTCTGTCCTGTTCTGCGCTCCCCTCTTCACTGAACCCCGAACCCTGAATCCCGAACCCTGCACTGCACGCTCGCATGTTTGCCGTTGAAGCCCGACGATGAATCTTCACTCGCTTGCGTGCGGCATTCGCTCGCTTTACGCTCATCGCTTACGATCGGTCAGGACGACCGTCGACGCGGGGACGGATTCCCCGGCTTTGGGGTATTGGGCGCGCGGCATCGCGACAAAAAGGAGTTCGGCAATGGACGGCTGGAAGCGCATCGTTGCAACATGCATCGGTATCGCGGGCGTGGTGGGATTGACGGGTTGCCAGGATGGACGCGAGGAACAGATTCGCGCCCTGCAGGAAGACAAGGCGAGACTCGAAAACGAAAACGACTCGATGCGTCAGCAACTCGCTGACTCGTCGAACGACGCCGAGGCGGCGCGGCAGCGGGCGCTGCAACTTCAGCAGCAACTCGACGACGCGCGTCGAAAGCTCGGGCAGGGATCTGCAAGCAATCTTCCCGCCGGCTGGGAAGGCACGCGAACGATCGCGTGGACCGACCTGCCCGAGGAAATTCTGTTCGACTCCGGAAAGGCCGAGTTAACGAGCAATGGTCGCAGTACACTGCGCAAGCTGGCTGACACGATCAACAGCACGCCGCAGTTCGCCGGTCGCGAAGTTTGGATCGTCGGCCACACCGATACCGATCCGATCAAGATCACCAAGAACCTGTGGAAGGACAATCTCGATCTGAGCCTGAACCGCGCCGCCGCGTGCGCTCGCGAGTTCTGGAATCTCGGATTCGACAAACGCCGCGTGACGGCTGCGGGCCAGGGCGAATTCGCCCCGCGTGCGGCGAACAACACGAAGGACGGCAAGCGCATGAACCGTCGCGTTCAGATCATCACGGTCGAAAAGCCGGACTCGAACACGATGCCGACCCGCGGCGAAGCGGCGAATCAGCCGGGCTGATCGTTCGACGCACGGATCGCGACGACGCGGTGACCGAATGGGACTTTGAGAGGAAGGAGCCACACGGCTCCTTTCTTTTTTTTGGTTCGACCGCGTCGCGGAATCTCGCCTCGCAGCAACTTCCCCCTTGCATTCTCACGCCGTCCTAACCATAGTCTCACGCAACAAGACTCCACTCTCGCCTGCGGTTGGCGAAAAGGAGATTCGCATGCGCATCGCGTACGGAATCCACGGCTACGGACGCGGACACGCGACCCGCGCGCTCGCCGTGCTGCCAGAGCTCGCCCGCCGACACGATTTGCT
>JBJXFK010000160.1:0-2904 GCA_046155505.1 Phycisphaerae bacterium | reverse complement strand
CGGTGCGCATTGAATTCGCACCGGCCGGAGGCCGATGCTCCCCAAACTTGCGCCTGCCCGTGAACGATGCGACGACCCTGCACTTGCGTACGACGCTCGCAGATTCGGATAATATCGGCGTTGCGATTCCGGCTGGTCGCCGAATCGGTCTCTTGGAGCGTGCTACGATGCGGTCGCCGTTGGTTATCGTCGGTCTCGCGTCGATGTTGGCCGCCGGGTGTCAACCGTCACCACTGACGCCGCCTGCCTCGCAACCTGCGTCGCGCCCCACCGAGTCGATGCCCGCATCCGCCGCCGCGCAACCCGCCTCGCGCGAATGGGAGTCCTGGACGCGCGAGCAGGCGCTGGCGAAGCTCGCCGACGACAGCTCGGCGGCGGGCGCTGCCGTGCGAATTCTCGAACTCGCACAAGTCGCGTCGCCCATCGTGCCGCAAACGACTACAGATACGCACCTGCGCGCGGTTCGCGTGATTCGATTTTCCGAGCAATACTTCGCGTGCGGCTTGCAAACCGACAACGAACGATTGCTGCGTGCCGCGGTACTGATCGATGCGACCACCGGCGAGGTGCAGAAGACCGACAGCAGCGACGCCGAGTCGATGACGCTGTTCTATGTCTCCGCCGACGCCGAGGTGTTTCCGCACTTGCTCGTGCTTACTGATCGTGTGCGAACCTGGGGTAGCGACGCGAAAGACGCGGTTGTGTTCAAGCCGCTGACAGGGCTGCGGTTCGACCTGCGCACGCACAATGAGTATCCGTACGTCGCGCTGCTCTACACACAGGAAGGCAAGACCGAAGAGGTGGCGCGTTACAAGTGGGATCCCTATGAACTCTCTTTCATGGGCCCCGAAACCGACAAACTGCCCGAGCCGTCGACGCAGAATTTCGAGATCGACCTTTCGGCCAGCCAGGCGCTGGTGCCCGTCGGCGGCGACATCGAACCGCCCAAGCCGATCGACAACGAAGAAATGCCGCGCCCGCCGCAGCCCGAACCGGAGCCGATGTAGTCATGGCCAAGGTCGCTCGTCGCGCAGCCAAGCCGCGACCGCGCGCGGTGCGTTCGCGCGAGTCGGCGGCTGCGCGTGCCGGGCGATGCCGGCGCATCCTCGCGTTGCTGCACGCACAGTATCCCGAAGCGACGTGCGCCCTCATCCACAACAGCGCATATGAACTGCTCGTCGCTGTGATTCTCTCGGCGCAGTGCACCGACGAGCGGGTGAACACGGTGACGCCCGCGCTCTTCGAACGCTATCCCGACGTGCAATCGCTGGCCGCTGCGAAGCCGAACGAATTGTCGGCGATCATTCGCTCGACCGGCTTCTTCAACAATAAAACCAAGAATCTGATCGCAATGGCGCGGCGCGTCGTCGAGCAATTCGGCGGCGTGATTCCCGACACCGTCGACGACCTGCTCTCGCTCGCCGGCGTTGCCCGAAAAACCGCCAACTGCATCCTCGGTACCTGGTTCGGCAAAAACGAGGGCATCGTGGTCGATACGCACGTCGGAAGAATCGCGCTGCGGCTGCGTTTGCTGACGTCCGCCCGCGATGACAAAGACGCGGTGAAGATTGAGCAGGACTTGGTGAAGCTTGTTCCGCGCGACGATTGGACATGGCTTTCGCACGCACTCATCGAGCACGGTCGACAAGTATGCACGGCCCGCAAGCCGAACTGCGCGGAATGCACACTCGCAACACACTGCCCATCAACATCGCACACTGCCTCGGAAGCGACACGAATCGCGTAGGGTGGGCATCGCCCACCATTTGACGCCTTCCACTTCGACCCACGAATGGTGGGCAATGCCCACCCTACGCCGCCTTGCCTTGCCATCTTGCGCAAAACGAGCGACGCCCGCCGGACGAATCCGACGGGCGTCGCGGTTTCTTCATCGAATCGCCGACAGGCGAACTCGAATGTCAGCTTACGGACAGCTCGTGCCGAAGACCGCGAGCATGGCCGACAGGTCGCTCAGGTCGACGTCGCCGTCGCCATCGAGGTCGCCGTCTTCCAGCGTTTGACCGCCGGTGAAGCCGAAGTTGGCCAGCAGGCCCGACAGATCGCTCAGATCGACATCGCGATCGCCGTCGATATCGCCGGGGCACGGCTCAATCGGCGGAGCGCCAGGGATGAGCGTCTGGATGTCCATCGTGTCAGGCAGACCAGCCGCCGCACGGAAGTGACCGGCCGTCGCATTGCCGTTGACCGGACCGATCGTCGTGCGGAAGCGGAAGTTGTACATCGTGGCCCAGCGCAGCGCGTTCGAATTCTCGACCGGCGTCGCGGGAACCAGCGCCCACCGAATCGCGCCAGCAACCTTGTTGCCCGGCCAATCGGTGCCGTCATAGGTCACGACCGCGCCGACCGCCGAATTGTGGCCGTCGCCGCTGTGATAGAACACGTCGTGGAAGCCGATGTCGGTCGCCGGCAGCGCGTCCGCGAGCGGAACGCTGAACGACGAGAACGAGCGATGCGAGTTCATGTTGTACAGTGCATACTCGTAATTCCAAGTGCCAGGCGTTACTTCGACCACGCGGGCCGACAGAATCGCACGAGCCGCATTGTCGCCGCCGGCGTTTGGCGTCTCGCGCGTCTCAAAGCTGGTTTCGACCACGGCGGGATCGATGACCTTCCAGCGCTGAATGGCGGGCGACTGACGCACCGTTGAGCCGGTCAAAGTCGCGTTCGCGTTACCCGCCGAGAACGAAATAGTCGCGGTGCGGTGTGACGCGTTGTTGTCCTGATTGCGAGCGTTCGCGTCGTCCGGCGAAACGTATTGCGCTTCGAAGACGTATTGCGCGCCGGCGTTCTGGGCCGGGTCAAGATCGCCGGTCGCAACCTGCAGGCGGCGCGTGATGGCGTTATGCGTGATGTGGCTGACGTTGCGGAACATATACGGGAACA
>JBJXFK010000159.1:0-4258 GCA_046155505.1 Phycisphaerae bacterium | reverse complement strand
GGCCGGTGCGAATGTGCTGCGCACCGGCCGGAGGCCGATGCTCCCCGCCGGTTCTCGCGCCTCTGTTCGAGAATGCGTTTGCCCTGACGTTGCGTCGCCTTACGGCGCGGTCGGCGCGGAATCGCGGGCAGTTCCGTCTCGACTCGTCTATCTGTCGATACTAGACTTACGGATTCGCGTGCGGGCCCGGGCCGGCGTCTGATGCGTCGGCGCGTTTGGGGATGTTCACCCCGCCGCGATTGAACAGCCATGAACGACTTATATAACAATCCGCAAAACCTGGCGTATGTCGAATCGCTATATGAGACCTACCTCAACGATCGCGGCAGCGTCGATGACCACTGGCGCACGTATTTCGATTCACTCGGCAAATCGCCCGGTGGCATCACCGCGATTGGCCCGCGTTTTCAGCCGTCGAGCATTTTCAATCCGCCTGCGCCGACCAACGGCAAGCATGCCGCCAACGGGCATACGGCCGTCGCGATTCCGACGCCGACCGGCAGCCCGGCCGACATCGCCAGCCGCCAGGCGCGGGTCGACATGCTCATTCGCAACTTCCGCGTGCGCGGCCACATGATCGCCGCCATCAATCCGCTCGAGGAAACGCGGAAGAAAACGCCGCCGGAAATCGACTTTCGCGGCTACGGCTTCACCGAGGCCGACCTGGACAAGCCGTTTTCGACGGACATGATCGCCGGGGTCAAAGTTCGCACGCTGCGCGAGATTATCGCGATCTTGTTCAATACCTATTGCCGGTCAATCGGTGTGCAATTCATGCACATCGACGATCTGGTCGTGCGGCACTGGTTGCAGGATCGGATGGAAGCGACGGAGAATCACTCGCCGCTGACGCGCGAGGAGCAATTGCGCATTTTGATGCGGCTGACCGACGCGGTCGTCTTCGAAGAGTTCCTGCTCAAGCGTTTTCAGGGCAAAAAGACGTTTTCGCTCACCGGCGGCGAGAGCCTCATTCCGCTGCTCGATCTGGCGATCGAAAAGGCCGCGACTCAAGACGTTCGCGAAGTCGTGATTGCCATGGCGCATCGCGGTCGGCTGAATGTGCTGGCCAATATCATGGGCAAGCGGCCCTACCAGATCTTCCGCGAGTTCAAAGAAAAAGACGCGGAAGGCAATCTCGGTCGCGGCGACGTGAAATATCACCTCGGCTACAACAGCGAGTGGAAGCCGACCAAGGGTGAGCCAGTGGCGCTCTCGCTCTGTTTCAACCCGAGCCATCTCGAATTCGTCAACGCCGTCGCGATGGGGCGTTTGCGGGCCAAGCAGGATCGCTATTGCAAGGATCGCCGCGACGCGGGTTTGTGCATTCAAATTCATGGCGACGCGGCGTTCATCGGCGAGGGCGTGACCCAAGAAACGCTCAACATGTCGCAACTCAACGGCTATACCGTCGGCGGTTCGCTGCATGTGATCGTGAACAATCAGGTCGGCTTCACGACCGATCCCGACGATGGTCGCAGCAGCAGCTATTCGAGCAGCATCGGCAAGATGCTGCAGGTGCCGATTTTCCTGGTGAATGGCGAGGATCCCGAGGCCGTTGCGCAGGTCGTGCGGCTGGCGATGGATTTCCGTGCGCAGTTCAAGCGCGACGTGATCATCGACATGTACTGCTATCGGCGGCTTGGCCACAACGAGCAGGACGAGCCGGGCTTTACGCAGCCGAAGTTGTACGAGCAGATTCGCCGCCGCAAGAGCGTTCGCGATGGCTATGTCGAGCATTTGCTCAGGCTCGGTGAGGTGTCGCAGGATGACGCGGACAAAATGGCGGTCATTCGCCGCGACCACCTGGAACGCGACCTCACGCTTTTGACCGAGGATCACAGCAAGCCGGAAGCGAAATCGACGACGCCGAGCGGCATATGGAAGGGTTATGTCGGCGGGCACGACACCGAGGTCGAAGACATCGCGACCGGTCTCGAAATCGCCCGGCTGAAGGAGTTGCTGCAAAAGGCCGTCGCGGTGCCGTCCGGATTCGCGGCGCACCCGACGCTCGTTCGCACGGTCGTCGACGAGCGCATGAAGATGGTCCGCGGCGAGCGGACGCTCGACTGGGGAGCGTGCGAGACGCTGTCCTACGCATCGATCGTGACGCAGGGGCATCGCGTGCGGCTATCCGGGCAGGACGTCGAACGCGGTACGTTCAGCCACCGACATGCGGTCTGGCGCGACACGGCGACCAACGCGCGCTACAGCCCGCTTCAAAACCTCGACGCGAAGCAGGCGCCTTTTGAAGCATTCAACAGCCCGCTCTCCGAAGTCGCGGTGATGGGTTTTGAATACGGCTACAGCCTCGATTGTCCGGAAGGGCTCACCATTTGGGAGGCGCAGTTCGGTGATTTCGCCAATGTCGCGCAGGTCATCATCGATCAATTCATCGCCAGCGGCGAGGAAAAGTGGAATCGCCTCAGCGGCGTGACGCTGCTCCTTCCGCACGGCATGGAGGGCCAAGGCCCCGAGCACAGCAGCGCCCGGCTCGAACGATTCCTCGCGCTGTGCGCACAAGACAACATGCAGGTGATCTACCCCTCGACGCCGGCGCAGATTTTCCACGCGCTGCGGCGCCAGGTGATTCGCCCGTGGCGCAAGCCGCTGATCGTCATGACGCCCAAAAGCGGCCTGCGCGTCAAGCCCTTCGGCGATTCGAAAACGCCGATTTATTTCGGCTGGCAATCGACGTTTGACGACATGGGGCCTGGCACGCGCTTCCAGCGGGTCATTCCCGATGTTCGCAAGCTTGACCCTGCAAAGGTGACCAAGGTGCTGCTCTGCTGCGGCAAGATCTACCACGAGCTGGAGTTCGAACGGCTGCAGCGCAAGTGCGACGACATTGCGATCATCCGCGTCGAGCAGCTATTCCCCAAGCCGGTCAAAGAGCTTGAGCAAGCGCTGAGCGTTTACAAGAAGGGCACGCCGGTGCAGTGGGTGCAGGAAGAGCAGCAGAACGCCGGCGCATGGCGGAGTTTGTTCACCTACTTTGGGCAGGACATGTTCGACAAGTTCCCGTTCAGCGGCGTAACGCGACCGCCCGCGGCGAGTCCCGCGTCGGGTGCGCTGACGAGTCACGAGATTGAACAGGCGGAGTTGCTCGACGAGGCTTTCGGCGCGCCGGCCAAGCGGCCGCGCTGGAAGAGCTGATCCGGCGCGACATCCGATCGCTTGATCGCGGTTGAACATCGCCGTGAAAACGAAAAACGCTCCCGCCGAGCCGTGTGGCCTGACGGGAGCGATTTGCTTTCGATACTGCCAATCTGCTCAGTTGATTACGGGCACGGTGCCCCGAAATCAGTCAGCAGTGTCGCGAGATCGATCAGATCAACGTCACCGTCCGAGTCGACATCGCCCGCGGCGAACGTCACGCCGCCCGGCGCGCCGAAGCTGCTCAGCAACGTGGCCAAATCGGTCAGGTCGATGTCGCTGTCACCGTCGAGATCCGCGCGGCACAGCGGCGGCGGATTGCCCGGCACGATCGTTTGCACTTCGGTCGTGTCGTCGAGGCCGGCGACCGACTTGAAGTGCGTCAGGCGGACATTACCGCTCACCGGGCCCACCGTCGTGCGGAAGCGGAAGTTATACATCGTGGCCCAGCGCAGCGCGTTCGAATTTTCGATCGGCGTCGCAGGCACGAGCGACCACGCAATCGCATCGTCGGTCTTGGTGCCCGGCCAATCGGTACCGTCAAAGTTCACCACGTTGCCCGGCGCACTGTTGTGGCCATCGCCGCTGTGATAGGGCACGTCGCGGAAACCGATATCGGTCGCGGGCAGCGAAGCGGCGAGCGGTACCGAAACGCCGGCGAACCCACGGTCGGAGTTCATGTTGTACAGCGCGTACTCATAGTGCCACTCGCCCGGCTGTACCTCGGTGGCGCGCGCCGCAAGGATCGACTTGGCTGCGTTGTCGCCGCCATTGGGATTCGCGGCTTCCCGGCTTTCGAACGAGGTCTCGACCACCTGCGGGTCGATGCCGCGCCAATGCTGAATCGCCGAGCGCTGCCGTTGCGTCGAGCCAGTGAGCGTGGCGTTGGCGTTGGTGGCGTTACCCGTGATCGTCGCCGTGCGATAAGAAGCGTTGTTGTCCTGATTGCGGGCGGCTGCGTCATCGGGCGAAACATACTGCGCTTCGAAGACGTATTGCGCGCCGGCGTTCTGGGCCGGGTCAAGATCGCCGGTCGCAACCTGCAGGCGGCGCGTGATGGCGTTATGCGTGATGTGGCTGACGTTGCGGAACATATACGGGAACA
>JBJXFK010000158.1:0-7411 GCA_046155505.1 Phycisphaerae bacterium | reverse complement strand
GACGGCACCTGCAACACGTCGATCGTCGAAGAGGCTGTCGCGTGGATTCAGGCCCCGCTCATTATTTTGCGATCAACCGTCACGCCCGGCACGACCGACAAGCTCTGCAAGAAGTACAACAAGCGGGTCGTCTTTCAGCCCGAGTATTTGGGTGAGACGACCAAGCACGTCTTCGGCGACATGGCCGAACGCGATTTCGTCGTCCTCGGCGGCACGACCGAAGCCGTCAGCATGGCGGCTGATTTTTACAAGCACTATTACAATTCATATGTTCGTTACTACTTTTGCGACGCGATGACCGCCGAGGTCGCCAAGTACATGGAGAACGCGTTTTACGCCGTCAAGGTGACGTTCGTAAACGAGTTTTTCGACATCGCCAAGGCGCACGGCGTCGATTTCAATCTGCTGCGCGAAATCTGGCTGGCCGACCCGCGCATCAGCCGCGATCACACGTTTGTGTATCCCGAAGCGCGCGGCTTCGCGGGCAAGTGCCTGCCCAAGGACTGCAACGCGATCGTGAAATCAAGCGTCGAGCGCGGCTACACGCCGAAGTTCATGAAATCGACGCTGCAGATCAACGAAGAGTTTTTGAAGCTCAACAAGAAGTAGCGGGAGCGAACAGAGGGCCGCCGGCTTTGGCTGTTTTCTTAGGGTCCCTCGGTCAAGAATTCGTCGGCGAATACCGCGCCACGCACCCCGGCGCTTCTTCGATCTCGACCAGCGCCAGCCGCACATCCGCCGCCAGGCCCGTGGCCATTTCGCGGGCGATGACCAGCGCCACGTTTTCCGCGCTCGGATTCAAGTCCGCGAACGCCGGGTGATCGTTCAAATTCTTGTCGTGAAAACCTGCCAGAAGCCGTTCGAGTCGCGGCCTGACGACGGTGAAATCGACCAGTACGCCCATCGCATCGAGCCGCGGGCCGCGATAGGTGACCACCACCCGCCAATTGTGTCCGTGCAGCGTTTCGAGCGATCCGTCGAGCAGTCGCAACTGGTGCGCGGCGGCAAACCAACCCGAGATGCTTACTTCGAACATGCTGCCACCACCCTCCCAGGGCAAACGCATTCTAGCTGAGATGCTCATTCAGAGGACTCGCGCTGGGGGACCGACCTCTGGTCGGTTTTTCTTTTTGGCCGAAATTGAATCGAAGAGAGACCGGTCGGAGACCGGTCCCCCAGCGCTGCGCGCTTGAAAACCCAGCATGCGTTTGCCTTGCACCACCCTGCGCGAACTTTCGCAACTCACTCGACAAGCGGCGAAAAGTGTCGAGAATATCGTCAGCCGGACACGACCGGCGGCAGCGTACCGCGAAACTCGCGCCAAAGGCAGTCGATGCGCCTCTGCTTCACCAGCGACCTGCACGGCAACCCCGAACTGTACAACCAGCTCGGCGCGCTGCTCATCCGTGAGCGGCCCGACCTGCTGATCCTCGGCGGCGACCTGCTGCCCGACGGCGAACTCGACAACCCCGACGCGACCCAGGGCGGCTATGTGCGCGAGCGATTCCTGCCGCTCGTTCGATCCTGGCGTAGCAGCGTGCCCGAGATGCAGGTCGCGACGATCATGGGCAACCACGATTGGAGTTGCAGCCAGCGCGCGATCGTCGACGCCCACGAGCGCGGCGAAATCGTCTACCTCTCGCACGAGCGGCCGTGGCGCTGCAACGGCATTCACTTTCTCGGCTATTCGCGCACGCCGCCCTCGCCCTATTGGGTGAAGGATTTCGAGCGGCTCGACCGCGCCAGTGATGCGACGCCCGAGACCGGCGGCGTGGTTTGGGACCATGCGACTCAGGGCATTCGCGAGGTGCAGCCGGTCGAGCACTTTCGCGGGAATCCGACGATCGCCGACGATTTGCTGCACGTCACGCCGCCGCCGTCGCCGTGGGTGTTCGTGTGCCACGGTCCGCCGTTCGGTTCCAAGCTGGATCAATTGCCGCACATCGCCGAGCCGCTCGGCTCGCACGCGATTCGCGAGTTTGTCCAGCGCTCGCGGCCGCTCTGTTCGCTGCACGGGCACTTTCACGAATCGCCCGACGTGACCGGTTCATTCATGATGCGCATCGGCGAGACGCATTGCATCAATCCGGGGCAACATCGAAACGAGTTGGCCGCGGTGCTGTTCGATCTGCCCGAAATTGTCGGCACCATTCGCCACACCCTGCGAGCGTGAACCCAAGTGCCAAATGCGCAGGTCGTCATGCCGCACAGCCCGCAGAATGTAATCCTGATCGGCTATCGCGGAAGCGGCAAGAGCACGATCGGGCGGATGCTCGCCGAGCGAATCGGCTGGGCGTTTGTCGATACGGACGAACGGATCGCGCGGGTCGCGGGTTGTGACGTGCGCACGCTGTTCGCCCGCGACGGCGAGGCTGCGTTTCGCGATCGCGAGCAGCAAGCGGTCGCCGATGCGTGCGGCGGATCGCAGCAGGTCATCGCCGTCGGCGGTGGCGCGGTGCTGCGCGAGGCGAATCGCGATGCGATGCGTGCGGCGGGAATGTGCGTCTGGCTCACGGCGTCGGTCGCGGAGTTGCGGGCGCGGTTGCAGGCCGATCCGCAAAGCGCGGTCGCTCGGCCCGCGCTCACGTCAGCCGGCGTGCTGGACGAGATTGCGTCGGTGCTGCAGCAGAGAACGCCGCTCTATCAAGCGGTCGCGAATATGACGATTGCGACTGACGGTCGCACTGCGGCCGACGTGGTGGACGATTTGCTTGGCCGATTGCCGGCTTCGATCACGCGGCGAGGAGCGCGCTGAATATGGAAACCGCGCTCGGCATCGTGGTGTGGGTCTTCGGCCTGTGCGTCGGGAGTTTCCTGAACGTCGTCGTGTATCGACTGCCCGCGGGGTTGTCGGTGTCGCAGCCGCGCTGGTCATTTTGCCCGCGTTGTGGGGCGACGCTTCAGCCGCTCGACAATATCCCCGTGTTGAGCTGGCTGCTGCTGGGTGCAAAGTGTCGCTATTGCCGCGCGCCGATATCAGCACAGTATCCGCTGGTCGAAGCCGCGACCGGCCTCGCGTTTGTCATGGCGTATCACCTGCTGTTCGTGAGCGCGGCGCGGTTCGGGCTTGACGGTCCCGCGATCGGCACGGATTGGCCGCTGCTGGTCGCGTGGCTGGTGCTTGTCGCCGCCCTTGTCGTCTGTACGGCGATGGATTTGGTTTCGTATTCAATCTTCCCGATCGTGACCAACATCGCGTGCGTTGCGGGTGTGTTGCTCATGTCTCTTTGGCAACGCCCGGAGATGATTGCTCCGATCGGCGGCGGGTCGGCTTACGCCGGCACACTCGCGGCATTCGTTGTTTGCATGATCATGCTTTGGCGAGAAGCGCGGCGTGAGCATGCGGCGATGCAGGCCGCGCTGGCCGATGCTGCGGCCCTGTCCGATCAACCGGCGACCGAGGCGAACGATCGCGAGTCGATTTCCGATGCTGCGCAGCAACCGACAGACACAATCGCGGGTCTGGTCGGCGTCGGCAGTGCGCTGCTGCTAGCGCTGGCGATGGCTCTGTTGCCGCTGCTTGGTGGCGAGCGCGGCCCCGCCTGGGCGCTGCCGATGATCGTTGCGGCGTTCCTGTGCCTGTTCATCACGATTTTCATCGTCGGCGCGACGCCGCGCGCGGCTGATCAGGAAATCCACGCCGCGGTCGAGGAGGAAGGTCCGCAGGCGCGCGCGGTCAGTCTGCGCGAAATTCTCTGGCTAGTGCCGTCGATTCTTGCGGGTGTGTCCGCGTGGTGGATCACCGGCAGCTCGCCGCTCGTCGGCGGTGCGTGGGATGCAATGCTGGCGTGGCAGCCGGTGGGCGGCGCGATGCCGGTGCTGGGTGTTTGCTATGCGATCTTCGGATTGTGCGTCGCGGCGGCGCTGGGCTGGATCGTTCGAATCGGATTCACGCTGATCTTCGGGCGCGAAGCGTTCGGCACCGGCGACATTTTCATTCTCGCCGCCGCCGGCGCGTGCGGCGGATGGGATATCGCGTTGCTCGGATTTCTACTGGCGATTCCGATCGCGCTGGCGGCGTGGATCATGAGCCTATTTGTGAAGCGCAGCATCATGATTCCATTCGGGCCACCGCTCGCGCTCGGCTTTCTCGCGGCACTGGGGCTGAGCCGCGCGGGCGCGCACGTCGCGCGACACTACGTCGACAGCATTCAGATCGCGTGGCACGAGCAGCCGCAGATTGTCTACATGAGCATCGGCGTGCTGCTGGTCGGCGGCGTTGCGGCGGTCCTGATCGCCAAGGGCACGCGCTATGTGCTGGAGCGCGCGACTGAGCCGTAGGGTGGGCATCGCCCACCGTTTGTCGGTCACTCAAGCATCACGCGAATTCGAAGCATCCGCGAACGGTGGGCGGTGTACATCCTTCCGCATTGCGCTACATCGCGGCATGGGCTGTATTTCGCAGGGGCTATCGGTCCGAGTTACCCGTTTTCTGCTTGATTTGATCACTGATTAGCGATTGATCGCCGGTTTTAGAGAATCGATAGTGGGCCACCCACCACTCGCGCCCGCGGTCGTAGCCGAACATCTCGGTGCAGGCCATGAAGAACACGCGCCAGCGATTCAGCCAGCGCGTCGCATGCTCGCGGCCATAGGTGTCGGCGAAAATCTCCAACACGCGCGAGCGGTTGGCGTCGAGATTCGCCAGCCACGCATCCGCCGTCCGCCGATAGTGCGTGCCCGCTTGTCGCCAATGCGCGACGCAGCGCAGATCGTCGTTGAAGTGCAGCAGCAGATCGTCGCTGGGCATGATGCCGCCCGTGAAAAAATGCCGCGACATCCAGTCGCTCGGCCCGCGATCCTCGTAGAGATACGCCGTGCGCCCGTGGACGAAGATGTGCGTGAATAGCTGGCCGCCGGGCCGCAGCCAGCCGGCGATGCGGCTCAGCAGTAGTTCGTAATTTCGCATGTGCTCGAACATCTCGACCGACACGACGCGATCGAAGCGATTTTCGATGTCGAACGCGTTCATGTCGACGGTGATGACCCGCAAGTTGTTCAACCCGCGTCGCTCGGCCTGTTGCAAGATGTATTCACGCTGTGGGGCGGAGTTGGATACTCCGGTGATGCGCGAATTCGGAAATTGATCGGCCATCCAGAGCGACAGCGATCCCCAGCCGCAGCCGAGTTCGAGCACGTCCTGTCCATCATGCAGGTCGGCGTGTTCGCACGTCACACGCAACGACGCGGCCTCGGCGTCGTCGAGCGTGTTTACGCCCGCCGGCCAATAGCAGCCGCTGTATTTTCGATGCTTGCCGAGACACAGGCAGAAAAACTTCGGCGGCAACTCGTAGTGCTGCTCGTTGGCGGCGGCGGTTTCGACGGCGATCGGGCTGCGTCGCAGTTCGGCGAGCAGTTCGCGAAATCTCGTGTGCTGCGCGTCGAGGCCGTCGCGCCCGCGCTCGTCAATGCCATCGCGGCAGAGTCGGCGAATGCCGGCGCGGACGAGCACATCGGGCACGAAGCCGCGTTCGACCCATTCGAGCGCGGTGGCCAGTATGCCGCCGCTGGCGCGCGCCTCTTTCCGAACCCCGAGCGCGAGCGAGTGGGGTAAGCCGCTTGTTGCAGTGGTGCTGTTGACCGCAGCGCTATTGACTGTCGAAGCGTCTTCCGCCATCCCACGAAACCCCGTCGCTTGCGCTCCGGGTTCGGATTCGGATCGCGGCGAGCTTCTCTCTTTCCGAGCCCCGACCGTGAGGGAGGGGTGTTCCGTCGCACTCATGAACTGATTTCCTTCGGGAACCACGGCACGAACATGCTCGTCGTGCGCTGATACTCGGCATAATCCGGGCGGCTGCGCGCCGCGCGGGCCTCGGTCGGCGGAATGCCGGTGACCTTGAATAGAAAGAAGATCATCAGCGCCGGGCCGAGAAGCGTGATCCAGCCATAAGGATGTCCGACCGCAATCGCACAGTACGCGAACCAATGCACGAACTCGAAAAAATAATTGGGATGGCGCGAGTAGCGCCAGAGTCCGGCGCGACACGTCTTGCCGCGATTGGCCGGGTCGCGCCGAAACGCGGCAAGCTGTCGATCGGCGATCGACTCGCCCACGATCGCGACGATCCAGATCGCGATTCCCAGATAGTCCCAAACGCGCAGCCCATCGCCCGGCGTGCGCATCGCCACCAGCGGCGGAATCGCAAAAAGCAGCACCAGCACGGCCTGAAACTGAAAGAACCAGAAGAAGAAGCGATTCGCGCCTTCGCCGGATTGGGCGCGCAGTTCTTGATATCGCCCATCCTCGGTTTCGCTGGTCACGCGATGCAACAGGTAATAGGCGAGCCGATAGGACCAAATCGCGGTCATGCCGGCCACGATCCACTTTCGCCGCGGCTCGCCCTCGCCGAGGGCCGCGAACAGCAGTGCGAGCGAGCCGATGCCCGCGGACCAGGCGATGTCGACCGTTCCCGCATTGCGCGTGCGCAACTGGACCGCCCACAGCCAAAGCATGGCGAGCGAGATGAGGGCGAGGCCCAGTAAGAGCAGCCATTGCAGCGAAAGCATGCGCGCGTCCGTCGTTTGTTCGCGGGAGTATAGCGCGGCGCCGATCAGCCGAAGGCGAAGCGCGCGCGAGTGAATGCGAGCGCCGCGAGGCCGAAACCGAGCCCCGCGCGTAAGGACGGGGTGTCCGTGCGAAGGAAGAAAACCCCTCCCTTACAGTCGGGGCTCGGTTTCGCTCGCTGCGCGAGCTTCCGTGCCGGACGGCGTGCGCGACCCGAACGCGACACGCGCGCGAATGAAGGTGAGCGCCGCGAGCCGCCTCGAACCCCGAGCGCGAGCAAGTGGGGTACGCCGCGGTGCCAATCACGCTTGCCAAAGCCGAAACATCCCTTCACCCGCACATTACTCCGTCGCTCGCGCTCCGGGTTCGGGTTGAATGCGTTCATTCGGGGAGAGATTGCTCAGCATCCAATTCATCCAACAGCGCCATCGCCCGCCGCAGGTGCGGGATGACGATCGACCCGCCCACGATCAACCCGACGTTGAACGTCTCGATGATCTGCTCGTTCGTCGCGCCGAGTTCCTTGCAGCGAATGACGTGATACGCGATGCAATCGTCGCAGCGCAGCACCATCGACGCCGACAGCCCGGCGAATTCCTTGGTCAGCGTCGGCAGCGCGCCATCTTTGTATGCATCGCCGTCGAGCGAGAAGAAGCGGTTGATCTGGAGATTCTTCGCCTCGAAAATTCGCTGGTTCATCTTTTCGCGAAACTCACGAAACTCGGTCAGCCGCGAACCCATCATGATCCTCCGACGAATGCCCGCGAGGATGATAGGCCCGAGGGTCGGCGTCATGTTTGTGGGTGCTTTTCACGCCGCTGCCAGCGGCTTTGCGGCCCAGACGCCGTCCCAGTCGCCGTTGAGCCACGCCGTGCGAAGCGAGAGCACCGCCTGCGATCCGCGCTT
>JBJXFK010000155.1:0-13630 GCA_046155505.1 Phycisphaerae bacterium | reverse complement strand
TCGCGAACCGCGGAGGGCCGCGGTGCTCCAGAGGCGCCCGGGTGGCATGCTCTGGCTGTACTCAGCCTGAGCATGCTTACGCGGAGTACCGCGAAAGCATGCCACCCAACGCAGGAAAGCAGCCGAGGGCGGCTGCGCTCCATGTACGGCGCGATTACGGTTGCGTCTGGGCCGTGCTCGTGTCGTCGGTCGCGCCGGTGACGCTTTCGGTTACGACGGTCGAGACGGCAGCTTCCGCCGCGACGGTCAGCACCGTGCCGAGCAGCGCTGCGAGGAAATCCGGCGGCAGGCATGCACCGGTCTGCAGCAGCACGGCGCTGGCGGCGATCATGGACAGACGCTTGCGATTGCGAACGAGTGAGAACATCGACGACTCCATCGAGATTTTCAGCGTCTGGGATCGTCCCAGGCGACAGACGAGTGCGGACCGCCCGTACACCGGGCAGAGCCGCTTCCGATATTGATCGTTCGAAAGCGGCGGGCCGCTTGGCGGACGGCGCGATGTCGGGCAGAATCGGCGCGTTCATCTCGTCACACAACGCGAGGGGCGTGCTTTGTTGCAACCATTGATCGATCTCGGCGGCGTCTCGGTGCGCGTGATTTCCGGCGGCAAGCTCAAGCTCGACGGCGGGGCGATGTTTGGCATTATCCCCAAGCCGATCTGGAGCCGATCGTGTCCGGCCGACGGCGAGAATCGCATCCAGCTCGCGTGCAACTGCCTGCTGCTCGAATGGACGGGCGGCCGGCGGGCGATCGTCGAGAGCGGGCACGGCGAGAAATACGCTGAGAAGGAACAGGGGTTCTTCGAGATCGACCCGGCCCGCTGGCTGCTGCAATCGCTCGACGAAATCGGCGTCGAGCCGGCGAGTATCGACGATGTGCTGCTCACGCATCTGCACTTTGATCACGCCGGCGGGCTGACGCGGCGCGACGGCGAGCGTGTCGTCGCCACGTTCCCACGGGCGAAAGTGCATGTTCAGCGGGCCGAGCACGAAGACGCACGGGCGAATTTCGGCATCATGACCAACACCTATCGCGAGGAGAATTACCAAGCGATCGATGCGGCGGATGCGTGGCGGCTCTCTGACGGCGGCGGCGAGATGATCCCCGGCGTCACCGCCCTACCGACGATGGGCCACACACGCGGACATCAGTCGATCGTCGTTCGCGGTCGCGATCGGACGCTGGTATTCGCAGGCGATGTGATGCCAACGCGACATCACATCGGCCGGCCGTACAACATGGGCTATGACCTGTTCCCGCTGGACAATCGCGAATCGAAAAACCGCGTGATGAAGCAGGCGGCGGACGAGGGCTGGATCGTGTGCATCGGCCACGAGCCGGATGCGCCGCTGCAAACGGTGCAAAGCGATGGGAAGGGTTGGTACGCGCTACGCGGGTTCGTTTCGTAGTGATTCGAACGAAGAAAGCAGCCGAGGGCGGCTGCTCCACAAAATCGAGGAATTCGCGATGAGTTAATTGCGCGGGGAGCATCGGCCTCCGGCCAGTGCAAATTGAATACGCACCGGCCGGAGGCCGATGCTCCCCCAGCTGCGCTCAATCGTCGCGCAGCGATCAATTCAACCCAAGGTGCTTCAGGAACGCTTCCATGTTCGGCTCGCGGCCTAGGTAGTCCTTGACCATCTCCAACTCGTCCATCGTGCTGCCGCGAGCTAGGATCTTCTTGCGATAGTACATGCCGGCTTCCGGGCTGAGCATGCCCAGTTCCTTGAACCGCTGGAACATGTCGCTCGCGTAGACCAGCGACCACATGTAGCCGTAATAGCCCGCCTGATAGCCGATCAAATGTCCGAACCCGGCGTGGAAGTACGTCTCGGGAATCGCCGCATACTGCTCGACTTCTGCGGCGAGCCGCGCCTGCACCGCGGTCGTATCGACCTTGCCATCCTTTGTGCCGTGAAACGACATGTCGACCAGGCCGTAGAAGAACTGCCGTTCGACGAACATGCCGCTGCCGAGGTGCTTGCCCTTGATCATGCCTTGCACCAGTTCATCCGGAATCGCCGCGCCGGTCTTGTAGTGCTTGGCGAATGTCTTGAGCACGGCCGCGTCCCACACCCAGTTCTCGAACATCTGCGACGGGGCTTCGACGAAGTCGCGCGCCACCGACGTCCCGGCGAACGAGCCGTAATCGGCCTCGGTCAGGATGTTGTGCAGGCAGTGGCCGAACTCGTGGAAGAATGTCTCGACGTCGCCGTGCGGGACCAGCGCCGGCTTATCGCCGGTCGGCTTCGGGAAATTGCAGACGAGTGCGGCGAGCGGCTTCTGGATCGTGCCGTCGGCCATCTTCTTGCGGCTCACCAAACCCCAGCACGCCGCGTGCGAATACTTGTTCTCGCGCGGGTAGAGATCGATGTAGAACTCGCCGAGGAGTTGGTTCGACGCCTTGTCCCAGACTTCGAACAGCTTCACATCCGGGTGCCACAGCGGGCGTCCCTTGCTCGAAGCCTTGGCGGTGATGTCGCGATACTCGATGCCATAGAGCGATTGCGTGACGCCGAAGAGGCCGTTCACGACGGCCTCCATCGGGAAATACTCTTTCACCTTCTCCGAATCGACGGCGTATTTGGTCTTGCGCAGGTAGTTTTCGTAATAGACCTGATCCCACGGCATGAGCTTAGCGTCGGCGTCTTTGGTTTCCTCACGCTTGGCGGCGGTGAATTCCTTCAGATCGAGTTCGGCTTTCTTGCGCACGATCGGGCGGAGCTTCTCGTAGAAGTCCATCACGGCCTTGGCGTTCTTCGACATGCGCGTTTCGGTCTGGTAGTCGGCGGTCGATGCATAGCCGAGCGTCTGGGCCACCTGCGCCCGCAGGCCGATGATCTGTTCGATCAGTTCGATGTTCTTTTTGCCCGCGCGGCGTTTGTACGCGATCCAGGTCTTGGCCCGCGTGGTTTCGTTCTTGCACATCTCTTGCAGCGGTACGTATGTCGGATAGTCCATGCCGACGAGATAGATGTCGCCGCTCTTTGGGACGTTCGCAAACCAGTCGTCGGGCATTCCCTCAAGCTCGGCCTTGGTGAGCGGCACCTTGGTCGCGTCTTCGCGAATGTTTTTTTCGAACTCGAGGCCGAGGCGGATGATCTCTTTTTCGAGCTTCATCACCTCGTCGCGCTTTTCCTTGCTGAGCTCCATGCCGTTGCGGCGGAACTCACGCAGGATCTCGCTGGTCAGCTTCTGCTGCACGGGGTCGAGCTTCGGCTTGGTCTCGGCGAAGCTCTTGACCGCCTTGTACACGTCCTCGCGCTTCATGAACTCGGTCCGCCAGTCGGCGACGTGCTGCTCGGCGAGCTGGCCGGCGGCACGCTCCTTGGCGTCGGTCGAGACATGGGCCATGAACTGCGTCATGCCGGCGTCGGTGTCGATTTGGGTGATCAAATCGTCGATCGCGTTGACCGTGTTGGCGAAGGTGCGATCCTTGTCGGCGATCGCGACCAACTTGTTCGCTGACGCCGTCGCTTTCTTCAACGCGTCGCCCACGGGCGAACCGTCGGGAATTTCCTGAGCCATCACCGTTGACGCCAATCCGACCATTCCGACCATCCCCGCGGCGAGCAATCTGCCGCGAAATTTCGCTGTCCAAACGCGCATGGAACGAACCTCGATAAAGAAGGGGCGCGGCAAGCTCGATTGTCGCCGCGCGGGTGTGCAATATAGACGGTTCGGGTGACGAGGGCATGTCGCCGGATCGCTGCAATTTATGCAGCGTCGCATCGCGGTCTGGCGGCGAATCCGCTAGGCTTGGGGCGAGAGTTTTCGGGGAGTGTCCGGGCGCCTGGTGGGCCCCACGGTCTTCAAAACCGCTGAAGCTCTGCACCAGCAGGGCTTGGTGGGTTCGATTCCCATCCACTCCCGTGATCAGCAAGCGAAGCTATCCCTCAGTCTTTCGCGAGCGATCAAACGCCGAAGCGATTGGCTGTGGGATAGCTCGATTTGTGCGACGCTATGGCGTCTCGCGCATCAACCCTGCTGCGGCGGCTGTTGCGGCGGCGGCAGTTCGATCGGGCCGAAGCGGTCTTCGTGGGCCTTCACCGCCTGGGCCAGTGCCTGCAACAGGCGCTTGCCGTTGGCCGGGAGCAGCATCACGCGGCTGGAGACTTTGACCAGCGGCTCGCGCATGCCGGGCAGCGGCGAGCTGGCACCGAGATAGAGCGTGAATTCGTCGGGCGAGCCGGCGAGCGCGAAGAAATTCGCGTAGACGGTCTCCATCGACGACGTGTCGAGCCGAATTTGCGGCTGCTGGGGCTGCTGCGGACGACCTTGCGGGGCGGTCTCATCTTCTCCGAAAATCATGGCGTACCTCTCGGGGCTGGGTTCGGGTCAATGTTTGGCTACAGACCCGGAATCCTAAACGAGACGGTCGGCGGCGGAAACCGCGCGGCGCGCGGATTTCGAGTGGCGACGCACCGAACCGGGAGCGCGAGCGACGGGGTCATGTGCGGAGTAAGTCGGGCGTCGACTTTCGCGAGCGTGCTCCACGCCGCACATTACCCCGCTCGCTCGCGCTCGGGGTTCGGAGTGAAGTGGGGGTTCGGCTCGCTGCGCTCGGGGTCACTCGCTTGCGCATCGCGTTCGGATCGCTTGTCTCAACGCGCCACCGGCCACTCGCTGCTTCTCACTGCCCTCAAGTTACCCCGCTCGCTCGCGCTCGGGGTTCGGAACCGCGATGCGCGGTTGCGCATCGGCGATCGACTGTGACCGCTCACAGCTCAAACCTCAGCAGTACCTTGAGATAGGGTCCGTCGCCGACGCCGAGACGGCCATACTTGCGATCCGTGTACTCCTCGCCGACGAAGTATTGCCGCTGAAATGCGAAACCGGCCTCGATCTCGAATCGCGCAAGACCGTCCAGAAACGCCGGCGAACGCACGCCCGTCTTCACAGCCTGCTCGTAGTAGTTCAGCCGGTCGTCATCGTGGCGGCGTTCGCTCCACAGATACTGCTCGTTGCGCCAGTGATATCCGGCGAACAGCTCCCACTTGTCGATCGGCACGGCGATCTCGGCGTCGATCGTGTGCGGAAAGATGTACTCGCCGCGAAGCACGAGCCAGTCCAGCGCACGATACTGCGCGCGGCTGAACGGGAAGCCGACGATGCCGGAAAGGCGCTTCTCGCGCGAGAATTCGTATCCGACGCCGGGTAGCGGGACGTAAGGCGCGAAGTCGCGAGCCGTGTCGAAGTTCACGAAGAAAAGCCACGCGTCGTCGTCGCCGGCGGGAACGCGCAGCGTGCCGGTGATGCCGAGTGAAACCTCGTCGCTGCTATCGAAGGGCTTGTCGCTGGGCGAGCCGATGGTCAGCTCGATGCCGGCGATCACGCCGCCGTCGAAGCGATGGCGATAGGACGTACCCAGCTCGACATCCCACAGATGATCCGGAAACGCGACCGTGCGGCGGCGGTTGTACCAGCGGCCGTCGGGGATGCGGGCACTGCCCGAAAAGTCGAGCAGCTTCACGCGGCTGAGCAGCAGCCATTCGTGGCGATCGTCCTGATAGAGCGGTGCGGAGAGGCGCAGGTCGTGTTGGAACGAGCCGAGGCGACCGTTTTCGCCGGCGCGCTGGCGAAAGGTGATGCCGGGTTCGTAGGAGAGTTGCAGCTTTTGCTGACCGAATCGGCCACGACGATCGCTCGACTCTGTGGTCGGTTGCGAATCGGCGCTGCCGGGTGCGTCGCGCGGCGCGGTGCCGGTCGGACCGCGCGGCGGTGCGCTTGCCGGCTGCGAGGTCTGGGCGACGGCGGCGACCGGGACGGCAAGGATCGCGATACAGACGCCGCGACGAATCAACCGGGCGATTGGCATAGGGACTCCCATTCAACACGAACTGAAGCTTTGCTGGGAGGACGACTGCGAGGCGGATTGTAGCGAGCACCTGGCGCGCTGGGCGGCGCCGATGAGGCGCGATCGTGAAGTCGAAGCCGCGCGGCGTGTACAAGCGGCGTATCTGCGATCAGAATGCCAGCGAAAGGGGCGCGGATCATGACAGGTCGCTTGCATCGTTTGCGCGTCGTCGCACTCTACACATTGCTCATTGGCGCGCTTGGCGTGGCTGGCGGTTGCGTTTCGCCGGGGTCGCCGCCGCCGTTGCCGAGCGAGGGGCGGCGCGGGTTTGTCGGCAATGAGAGCGATCTGCCGGCGATTCAGCGCGAGTTTCGGGCGGCGTGGATTGCGACGGTCGGGAATATCGACTGGCCGAGCAAGCCGAACTTGAGTGTTCATGAGCAGAAGGCCGAACTGATCGCGACGCTCGACTTCTGCAAGAAGATCGGCCTGAACGCGGTGGTGTTTCAGGTGCGGCCGGCGTGCGATGCGATGTATGAATCGCAGCTTGAGCCGTGGTCGGAGTATCTGACCGGGGCACAGGGGAAAGCGCCGGAGCCGTTCTATGACCCGCTCGCGTTCGCCGTTGCACAGGCTCATGCGCGCGGAATGGAGCTGCACGCCTGGTTCAACCCGTTCCGCGTGCGGACGAAGGACTCGAAGGCCGCGCCGGCAAAGAATCACATCAGCCAGTCGCGGCCCGATCTGGTGCGGCAATATGGCGATCAGCTTTGGCTCGATCCGGGCGAGCCGGATGCGCAGGAATACTCGCTCCGCGTGTTCGCGGATGTCGTGCGGCGATATGACATCGACGGCATTCACATCGACGATTATTTCTATCCGTACCGTGTTACGGACAAGGACAAGAAGCCGGTGCAGTTCCCCGATACCGATAGCTACAACCGCTACACCAAAGCGGGCGGCGATCTGGGTCGCGACGATTGGCGGCGGGACAATATCAATCGGTTCGTGCAACGTATGTACGAAGTGACGCGGCGGACGAAGCCGAACGTGAAAGTCGGCATCAGCCCGTTCGGCATCTGGCGACCGGGGCATCCGCCGCAGATCAAGGGCATGGATTCGTACGAGGCGATCTATGCGGATGCGAAGCTGTGGCTGAACAAGGGTTGGTGCGATTACTTCACGCCGCAGCTTTATTGGCAGATCGATCCGCCGGCGCAGAGCTATCCGGTTTTGCTCGGCTGGTGGCAAGGCGAGAACTCGTATCAGCGGCACATCATGCCGGGCAATGCGGCGTATCGCATCAACGCCAAGGACAAATACACGGCGCAGGAGATGGTCAATCAGGTGCGGATCACACGATCCAAGGGCGCGCACGGCAACGTGTTCTTCAGCATGAAGTCGCTGACGCGAAATCTGGGCGGCGTGGCGGACGAGTTAGCCAAGCATGTGTACGCCGAGCCGGCGATTCCGCATGCGACGACGTGGCTCGACGCCGACGCACCGCCGGCTTGCGAGGCGCGCATGATCTCAATGGATGACGGCAGCGTGAAGCTGGCGTGGCGTCCGCCGGATTTGACGGAGCGGGTGTTCTGGTGGGTGTTGCGGATGCAGGATGAGGGCCGCTGGAACACGCTGGTGTTGCCGGGGACGCAATATCGGTTGATTGTGACGGGCGGCGCGGACAATCAGCCGCCGACGACGGTGGCGATATCGGCGGTGGATCGGCTGGGGAATGTGTCGGAGCCGCGGGTGTTGCGGGTGGATGGGGAGTAGCGGCGGCTGGACCGACAAACGCGATCAGCGCCTGCGGGTTATCATCCGGTGATGTCGGGTCGCGGTGTCTCCGACTCCGCGGTCGCACTTGGGTATCACGATGGATGCCTTCTCGGCTCAGCCGATTCCACGACGCGATCAGATCGAGGCGCTCGCCCGCGGCGAACTCGTCGGCGAGGCGAAAGCCGCCGCCGAACGGCTCATTCGCTCGAACGCAGAGGCGCGCGAGCACTTTCGCAAGCTGACGGCGCACAAGTTTCACGAGATCCCGAACTACACGATTTTCGAAGAGGTCGGCAAGGGCGGCTTCGGCGTCGTCTACAAGGCAATGCACCACGCCAAAGAACGCTTCGAAGCGCTCAAGGTGCTGTTCAGCAAGACCCCCCTGCTCGCGACGTATTTTTCGAACGAAGTACACCTGATCGCCAGCCTGCGACATGAGAACATCGCGACCCTGTATGAGGCGCAGCTCAGCACGCCGCCGCTCTACTACACGATGGAGTTCGTCGAGGGCGAGCGACTGAGCGAATATCTCAAGCGCGGCGACGTCTCGCTGGCCGAGCGCATTCGCATCATCAAGGTCGTCGCGGCGGCGCTGGGTTATGCCCATTCGCAGGGCGTCGTGCATCGCGATGTGAAGCCGCAGAACATATTGATCGACCCCAAGGGTCAGCCGCGGATCGTCGATTTTGGCATCGCGTCGCGTCTGCGTGCGGCTGAGGTTGCCGAAGAGCGATCGTCGCACGCCCCGGAAGGTGCGGTCGGCACGCTCGGCTACGTCGCACCGGAGCAGGTATCCGGCGCGCGGCCCGACCCGCGGGCCGACGTGTTTTCGCTCGGGGCGCTGCTGTTTCACACGCTCACCGGCGAACCCGCGCGGCTCGCTGCCGAGCCGGGCTTTCGCAATTCGCTGCTGGCCTCGCGGCGAATCACGCGGCACGAGGATCTGTCGGCGATCGTCGCCCGCTGCGTCGAGAAAGATCCCGAGCGGCGCTACGCGAGCACGGCCGCGCTCATCGACGAGCTCGATCGCTTTCTCGACGGTCGTCCGATTCTGGCCAACCCCGAGCACGGCGTTCTGCCAAAAGCGCAGCGCGTGGCGATGCTGGTTTTGCGACGCCATCCGCTGCCGCTCGGCTGCGGGCTGGTGATGATCGCAACGTTGCTGCTGACGATGATTTTCTGGGAAGTCGGCGCGCGAACCGGGACGCCACGCACCGGCGAAGGCCAGACGATGATCATCGGCTACACGCCCGAGACCGTCGAGGCGATCAAATCGGGACGGATCGGCACCGGTCTGCCCGGCCTGAACGCAGATGACCGCTTCAGCCTGCGCCTGCTGCACGGCGAGCTGATGAAAAAGCTGGCCGACGCGAAACCCAGCGTCGTCGTGTGGGACTATTACTTCCCGGACGCCAAGCCGGCGTTCGATCCGCACATGATCGAGGGCATTCGCGCGCTGCGCGAAAAGGACATCCCGACGGTCGTCGGCGCGGCGATGTTCGACATGAACGGCGAGCCGGTGATGACGCAGGAAATCCGGCGCGAGGTACACTCACACGGCGCGCTCGCGTCGGTAGACACCGAACTGCTGAGCGACCACTACGAGGTGATCCACGCCGTCACGCGCGGATACGAACATCCCATCCCCGGCCTGGCGCTGGCCGCGTATGCCGCCGCGAGCTACCCCGACACCAACGCACAGCTCGTGGTCGATGACGCGAATCTGAAACTGACCGTGCGTTATCGCAAGAAGATTTTTGACGAAGGGTCGCTGCGCTGGGAGCCGGACACACCCGAGATTCCGCTGTATTCGGTGCGCACGATCGATCGGAGACACAGCAGCGCGTTGCGCTATCTGAATCAAAAGGACACCATCGCCACGGCCCGCGTCGTGGCCGACCCCGCCGCCAAGTGGCTGGAGCGGACCATTCCCTATCACGATGTGCTGCTGGCCGACCAGAAACAACTCCAGCTCTGGTTCGACTACCGGCCGGTGCTCGTCGCCCAGATGCTGCCGGGACAGGATATGCACGATCGCGCCGACGGCGAACGCATTTTCGGCGTGCAGCTTCATGCCCAGGCGCTCGACAGTCTGATCCTCGGCGTGCATCAATTCCGCATGACGCGCGGCTGGCTGGCGCTGAGCGCGTTCATTTGGTGCGGTTCGGCGCTGGTGCTCATCGCGGTGATGCGGCAACGACGGTTTGAACGCATGGACCGCGTGATGTGGGGCTGCGGCATGACGGCGGCATTCGCCGTGGTGCTGGCGATGTTCGGCGGTGGAAACGTGCGTGAGCTGTGGCTGCTGCAACTGATCATCGCGATCAGCGGGCTGCTGTTGACTGGTAGTCTGGCGCTGCTCGGTCGGCTGATCCGGGAACGCAATCTCGAACTGTCGCCGCCGACCGAGATCACCGCCGGCGACGAGACCGCGGTTCTCGAAAGCACGATGCTCGCCAGTCGAACGTGAGCCGAACCAACTGACGCGGAGCACGATACGGACTGCAATGTGGAACCGAGCGAACCGCAACACCGCGCTATCGGCTTTTTTTCTCGCGCGAGACCGGCGATTCTTCGAGCGTGAACAAAATTACCTCTTCGCCCGAGCGCGTGCTGATGTCGTGGTGCAGGCTCACTACGCGGGTGCCGGTATTCTCGAGAATGAGCGATTCGAGAACCGGGCGGGCGGTTTCGACGAGTTGCGTGCGGACCTGTTTGAGCAGATCGCGGCCCTTCTCGACCTGGACGGAGCCGACGAGTTGCTGCTCGGCGGCGGTGAGCACGCCTTGCAAGCGGACGACGATGAGATCGTCGATGAGAAAGGTGCGGATTTCCTTGGGCCCGCGGCCCATGTACTCGCGTTCAAAGCGAATCATGGCTTGAGAGATCGCAGCTTCGATTTCGCCTTGCGTTCTCATCATTTCCTCGATTCGCGGATTGCCGTCACGCAACTGTGTGAGTAAATCCTCACCTGCGAATTGTAGCTGCGGAGCGGCACGGCGGGGCAAACGAGTTCTAAGAAAAATCGGTCGAAATCGCGCGGGAAGCATCCGCCACCGGCCGGTGCAAATTGATCTCGCACCGGCCGGAGGCCGATGCTCCCCAATCCCGCAAATGATGCATGACAGAGCACTTGCGCCGCACCGAGACACGCATTTCTAAGAATGCGTGTTCCCTGGCACCGCGGGTGAATTTCACGTTTTTTCTTGCATTCCTTCCATGCTTGTGCTATGATTCATTTGCGGTCGAACGAGAGTCGATGCGGTGCCTTCAGCTTGAAGCAGCTTCGATTCTCGTCGGGCGCGAAATTGTTGGAAAACTAATTAGGCGGCAACCCGGGTTTCCCGGGGGGCCTGCGAATGAGTGAGCCGACGTGCCAGATCACCCTCGGGTGGTCCGGCACGTCGGTTTTTTTGTGCCTGTGCAGAATGAGTCGGACGCCAAGCTTTCGGCGAAGCGCCCGGCGGAAGGTCGGCACGGATGACACGGAAGAGCGCACGGATGAACAAAGCGAATAAACGTTGCTACTTGGCAGGATGGCGACCTGACTGCCTTCGACGCAATGACTACGAGGCGCAGGTCGCCTCGCGGAGCATAGAAAGTGGACACACCCAGCCTGACCATGGCGCAGAAAATCGCGGAGATCGCGAGCGATCTGGGTCGGAAGCGGACCGGACTGACGCCCAAGTCGGTCACAGTCGTGCATGCCGACGGAACGCTGGTGATCACGCTGAACGGAGCGCTGTCGCCGGCCGAGATGGAACTGGCCAAAACCGACGCCGGGGCGGCGAAAGTGCAGGAATTTCATCGCGAGCTGTTCATCAGCAACAGCCTGGCGCTGCGGAGCGAGATCGAGCGGATCACGGGCGTGCAAGTACGTGCGGCCACCGCGGAAGTGGAACCGTCCAGCGGAACCGTGGTCGCCGTGTTCGCGACGGGGACGATTGTGCAAGTGTTCCTGCTGAAGACGGTGGTTGACGAGGCACTGTGGAATGCATCTGCGACGCCAGGCGTGTGACAAATAGGCGTACGCGGTGTGCTTGAATCAGTAATCATCGGCCTTCGGGGAAGACCGGTTTGCGGGGGAGTCAGCCGCTCCCCGAAGGTCGCTCGTTTTCGCGCTGCCGGCGTGCGGCATGCCCCCGACGAGCGCGGTGTACGTCGCGGTAGACGAAATTGAAGCGTCGGCGGTTGCGGGTTGATCAGGAGTCTTGCATATGACCCAGTTCCTCACTCAGCCGTTTGTTGAAAAACTGAGGCAGCGGTACGGCGTTTTGGTGGTGGATGACGACGATGCGATTCTTGAGACGCTCGATTTTAGTCTGCAGCAGAGCGGATTCGCGGTTTGGCTGGCCCCTGATGGGCCGGCAGCGCTGGAACTGTACCGTCGGCACGCGGACGCGATCGATGTTCTGCTGATCGACGTGCGGATGCCCGGTCAGGACGGGCCGGCGATTCTGAGCGCGATTCAGGAACTATCGCCCAGCGTGGCGTGCTGCTTCATGAGCGGCGACATGGGCGACTACACCGTCGAGCATTTGCATTGGATGGGTGCGGCGGCCGTATTCGACAAGCCGTTTCAGATGGCGCTATTGACCGGGGCGCTTCAGGCGCTCGCGATGCATCATCGCCGCGCGGGCAACAAAACATGACCAGCAGCCGCGATTCGCCAGAGGCGAATTGGCGGAGGCACGGAAAGAGGAGAGTCAGAATGAACAAGATCGTCTCCGAAACTATCAACGCAGTGGCCTCGGTGACCGGATTGACCAAGCACAGCGAACAAGGCGGGGGTGTCGGCACCGACACGTTTCGCCTTGGCGTTCCGCCGGCCCCCACCAACATCAAGCAAGGTGAATTGCAAACCGTGCGGCTGGTGGTCGATCGTGGCGGCAGTTTCAAGCAGGTCTTGAAGCTCGCGGCTCGAACGACGCAGGGGCTGAGCCTCGAACCGGCGGACGCGACGCTCGCGCCGGGCGACAAGGGTGAAGTGAAACTGCGGATCCGCGCTGCGACCGACGCTCCGATCGGCAATCACACGATTCGGGTGATGGGTACGCCGGAGCAGGGTGAGGTCGCGAATACGGATTTTGAGATCGTGGTCAGCGCTCGCTGACGCGATTAGCCATAGACGTTTGGAACCGTTTTTTTGCGAACGACCGGAGCACGCAGCGAGACCGAGTGTCGGTCTCGCCTGGTCGGGCGCTGTCGACTCAAACCGGAGACATCAGTCATGAACGAGACCACCCAGAAACTGCACGAAGGCAAGGTTGTCAGCGTCGAAGGCGACAAGCTCACGACGACATGTGACGACGGCAAGCAGTGTTGTCACACAGTCGCCAAGGATGCCAAGGTCACCTGCGACGGTCAGCCGAGCAAGGTCGCCGACCTGAAGACCGGCACACGCGTGACCGTCACGCCGCATGCGACCGACAAGTCGATCGCGACAGCGGTGACGTCGAAGAAGCCGGTCGCCGAGCCGGTTGCGGTCAGCTAATACCGTTCGGCGGCGCGCGCGGATCGACCCCAAAGACCGATCCGTCGCGTCGCCCCGAACGCGGTTCCGCTCGCACATGGGCCGCGAAAGGCCCGTGTCACAGAGTTCATCGAGGAGCATTACATGCATTCCAAGTTTGCATCAGTTCTGGCAGCATCGCTTGTTTTGAGTTCGATCACCTGGGCGGGTGATCATCCGTTTCCGGTCATGTCGGAAGGCAAGGCCGGATTCGCTGATCGGGCCGGCAAAATCGTAGTTCCTTACCAATTCGAAGACGCCGTGACGTTCCGCGAGGGGCTGGCGCGGGTCAAGCAGGACGGCAAGTGGGGCTTCGTCGACGCGACTGGAACAGTCAAGATCGCGGCCCAGCTTGATACGGCAGCCGATTTCTACGACGGGCTTGCCCACGTCTGCAAGCGCGAAGGCCTCATGGGTCACAAGTGCGGCTTCGTCGATATCGAAGGCAAGGTGGTCGTCGGCTATGAGTACACCAATGCCGGAAACTTTTCGAGTGGACTCGCTTGCGTCGAGAAGGACGGCAAGTGGGGCTTCATCGA
>JBJXFK010000153.1:0-11785 GCA_046155505.1 Phycisphaerae bacterium | reverse complement strand
CCGCCGGCCGGTGCCAACGCGGTTCGCACCGGCCGGAGGTCGATGCTCCCCCGCGCGATCTCAGCCCGTTTTCCTTAGAATGCGTTTACGCCGTGGACACTTGCGTGTCGTGCGAGTTTCGGCGGGGCGGCGGTTTATTCACCGCTAGCAGGTCCGCGCATCGGCTGCATCCGCCCATAAGTAAGCGTCCGCCACAGCCATTCGGCCGGGCCGAAGCGGTATCGTGCCAGCCACCAGTTGCTGAGCGCGATCTGGGTTGCATACACCACAAAGACGATGAGCACGCCGGTCGCGGGCGACGTTTTTCCGTACCAGCCGAGTCCGTAGCCGTGAAAAATCAAGGCACAGACGATCGACTGCATCAGGTAGTTGGTGAGCGCCATGCGACCGGTAGCAACGAGCGGGCGGAGCATGCCGCCGCGCAGCCGCTGCCATACGCTGACAAAGATCGCGACATAGCCCATGCAGAGCAGCGGCGCGCCCGCCGCACTGAGGCCCATGCCGGCGGCGCTGCGCCCGGTCGGGCGAGCGAGATTTTGATCATGCAGCAGATATGCCGCCGCGATCGAAAGCACGAGGCCGATCGGGAGAGCGATCAGCAGCAAGTCGCGCCACAACTTCTTGTGCGCCTCAGGCGTGCGCAGCCAGCCGCGCCGCCCGGCGACGACGCCCAGCAGAAACATGCTGAAAATGCTGGGGGCCATGACGACCATGTAAAACCCGACCGACGTCCAATCGTGCAGGCGTTGCCGCATGACGCTGACGTAATCACCCGTCGAATAATTCTGGATCGCCCGCTCAGCTTCGACGCGTGCTTCTTCGACGCCCTTGGCGATTTCTGAGGCGAACTTTGCACCACCGTCGGGGAGAAGCTCACCGATCACCGGCAACGACATCATGCCCGCCATCACCAGCGGGTAGAGAACGGCGAGCGAGAGAAACCACGCGAGCAGCGTTTTGTCAGCGCGGCGTGAGAAAAGGATCAGCAGAAAGCCGAGCAGTGCGTACGTTAGCAAAATGTCGCCGACCCAGACGAACGCGATGTGGCACACGCCAAAGCCGAGCAGCACCAGCAGGCGGCGTGCGTAAAGGCCGACGAATCCGCCGCCGCGGCTGAGGACGCGTTCGCGTTGCAGGGCGAGGCCCATACCGAAGAGCAGGCTGAACATGGTGTAGAACTTGGACTCGGCCAGCGCACGCACCAAAAACTCGGCCGCATGGTCGATCGACGAAGGCCACTGCATCGTCGGAGTCTGGGTCGAGTAGAACGAGCCGTTGTGGTACGGCATGTTGACCAGAAAGATGCCCAGCAACGCAAATCCGCGCAGCGCGTCCATGACGTCGACGCGTTGCGACTGCGGTGCGAGCGGCTGCGGCTCGAAACCTGCAACGGGGCGGGCGGCGATCGGCTCATTGGGGTCGTGGCTGTTCATGGCGCACTATCATACGTTCGTTACGCCGATCGATTTGTTTGCGGTGCGGGCGACTTCTAAGCTCGCGGGGCAAACGAATTCGTAAGAATGGTGCGTTGCGACGCGACGCGCGGCATGGGGAGCATCGGCCTCCGGCCGGTGCCAACGCGGGGCGCGCCAGTCGGAGGCCGATGCTCCTCGCGCGATTTCAGCCCATTTTTTCTAGAATGCGTTTGTCCGGGGCAGGCGAGGGGTTCAGGAGGTCGCGCGATCGACGTGAATAGCGATCGGAGCGGCGTGCCGACCCATCAGTGTGCTGACCGACCAGTCGACGACCGGTCAAAGCGGCGACGGGTTGCCTTCGGCCTCTTCGTGCTCGGCGCGGTGCAGCCCATCGATCGCTCGCCAGCTGCCGTAGCAGGTCAGTCCCGATAGCACGAGCACAAACGAACTGCCCGAGTGTACGCCGAGGATGACGTGGACGGCGATGCCGCACGCGACCATCAGCGTCGAAACAAGAAACGCGGTCCAAACGGCCCAGCGGCGGCGATGGCGGATCAGCACACTGAGCGTGAGAAACGTCGCGGCGAGGAGCATAGCCGCCAAGTTGGCGACCCACGCGCTGCGATCGGGTTCGAGGTCGGCGACGACGCGCGTGATGAAAAGCGGCGCGAGCGCGAGAAAAAGCAGGCCCATGCCAAGGCAGAGCGTAGTGGTGTGGGCAAAGTCGATGCGCTGCTTGAGAGTCCAGTGGTGGAGGGCGGAGATGTTCATTCGTTGAGCTCCGGCAAGGATCGACGTCTATCGCAGCCCGTTCGCGAAACGACGCGCAACGAGAGTGCCGATCGATCATCGACCAACCTGACGTTGAGCGTGAGTTGTACGCCCGAGCGGTCGCGCGGGCGGAGGGCGACAGTTTGTATCGGAACCAGCCTGATGACGGCGTGCGGCGGGCGGGGGTAGTATGCCGCGCATGCCCTCTTCGACTGCCGACAAGAAACCCACGGCCTCGCTCGCCCACTGGCTCGCCGCAGATGGCCCGCTCGCCGCACGCCTCGGCGCATTCGAGGTCCGCCCGCAGCAGCGCGAGATGGCCCGCGCCGTTGCCGATGCGTTCGCCGCGCGGAAACACTTGGCTGTCGAGGCCGGCACCGGCGTCGGCAAGACGTTCGCCTATCTGCTGCCCGCATTTGAGTATGCGACCGTCGCGAAAAAGGTCGTCATCAGCACGCATACCATCGCGCTGCAAGAGCAACTGATTCAGAAAGACATCCCGCTGCTGCGCGAGGCGCTCGGCGTAAAGACCACAGCCGAACTGGTCAAGGGGCGACAAAACTACATCGGCCTGCGGCGGCTGAAACAGGCCAGCGCTCGGCAGAAATCGCTCTTCGGCAGCACGCAATTGAACGTCCTGCATCGCATCGAGGACTGGGCCTATCAAACCGACGACGGCTCGCTCAGCGACCTGCCCGAGCCGCCCACGATCGACGTGTGGGAAAAGGTACGCAGCGAACACACCAACTGCATGGGCCGCCGCTGCCCAACGTATGACTCGTGCTTCTACCAGCGCTCGCGGCGTCGGGCCGAGGGTGCGGAAATTCTCGTCGTCAACCACGCACTGCTGGTCGCCGATCTGGTTTTGCGGCGCGACGGGGCGCAGGTGTTGCCAGACTATGACCTGTGCGTGATCGATGAGGCGCACACGCTCGACAGCGTCGCCGCCGATCATTTCGGCTGTTCGATCAGCAACACCCAGGTGCAATATCTGCTCAGCGGCCTGTTCAACGACCGCACGGGTAAGGGCTATCTGGCTGAGATCGGCTCGCCCTCGCAAAAGGCCGCGGTGATCGACGCGGCGTCGGCGTGTACGCAGTTTTTCGCGAACGTGTACGACTGGCAGCGCAGCCGCGGGCGGTCGAACGGGCGACTGATCGCGCCGCTCGATGTGCCGAATGTGCTGTCGCCGGCGATTCAGGCCGCGTCGGCGGCGCTGGAGCCGCTGAAGAAGAGCCTGCCGCGCGCCGAAGATCAGTTTGAGCTGTCGTCGTTTCTCGATCGTATCAACGGCGTCGCCGATCGCGTCGAGCAGGTCACGGCCCAGAAACTCGACGAGCATGTCTACTGGATCGACCAGGATTGGAATCGCAACAAGCGCATTACGCTGTGTGCATCGCCTCTCGATCCGGGGCCGGCGTTGCGTTCGTTCTTGTTCGAGCGCGTCGGCAGCGCGGTGCTGACCAGCGCGACGCTTGCCGCAGCGAACGATGACGAGTTCAAGTATTTCCGCTCACGAATGGGTGACACGCCGATGCAGACCATGCGGCTCGGCTCGCCGTTTCACTATGAGGAGCAGGCGCAAATCGTGGTCGAGTCGGGCATGCCCGACCCGAGCGACACTGTCGCATTTCAAGAAGCTGCAGCGCGGGCGATCGCGTTTTGGTTACAGGAAACCGACGGCCGGGCGTTCGTGCTGTTCACCAGCTATCTATCATTGCAGTCGGTGGCGGCGGCGGTGCGGGACGAGCTATCGGTCGAGGGATTCACGATCCTGGCCCAGGGGGCCGACATGCCGCGCGGCAAGATGCTCGAAAAATTCCGCGAGACCGAGCGCTGTGCGATATTCGGCACAGATAGTTTCTGGCAGGGCGTCGACGTTGCGGGCGAGGCGCTCAGCAACGTGATCATCGTCAAGCTACCGTTCGCCGTGCCCGATCGACCGACCGTTGAAGCGCGGATCGATTTGATTCGCCGTCGCGGCGGCAACCCGTTCAATGACTATCAACTGCCCGAGGCGATCCTGAAAACGCGACAGGGCTTCGGCCGGCTGATTCGCACCCGCACCGATCGCGGCGTGGTGGTGTTCCTCGACCCGCGCGTGACGCGCAAGGTGTATGGGCGGCAATTTCTGGAGAGCCTGCCCAAGTGCAAGCTCGACATCGTAAATCGACAGTGGTGAGAGCAGCGGAATCGCCGTTGTGTGCGCGGAGATCGGAATTGGCCAGCATCGGCCTCCGGTCGGTGCGCAATGAATGCGCGGCAGCCTTCGGCTAATTCGCATGTGGTTCGCACCGGCCGGCGACCGATGCTCCGCGCGCGACGCCCCGTTCTCGCCACCGATTACGCAACGATCCCCGACATCCGAAACGTCGTCCGGGTCAGTTCGCCGCGCTTGCCGCCACATCGTTGTACAGCACTTGATTCGCCACGCTGCCGTACTGCGCTTCCCAGATTTCCAGCGCCTCGGGCAGCGTGATCCAGCGGATTGCCGTGCTCGCGCGGCGAGCGGCAAGCTCGGCGGCAAACTCATCGATGAAGCCGGGTTCGACGATGTCACGCCCGTTGGTCATGATCGTACATGTGTGCACGCCGCTGCCGAGCGCTCCCGCATCGCGCAGCGATAGCAGCAAGTCGAGATTTTCCCACGTGCCGCCGAAGTTGCCGATGACGGGCAGCGGGGCGGCATCGTCATGCGTGAGGAAGTGCCCGCGGTCCTGCGGTCGCCAAATGCCGGAAGCCCACATCGCCGACTCGTTGACATGGTTGCCCGTGCCGCCGCCCCAGAGGACGGTCGCATTCCAGAAATAGCCCGGATATTGATCACCCTCGATCGCCGACCAAAACTGCTCAAGGACCGATTGGTTCGGCGGATCGGCGATGAATCCGCCGACGACGCCGGTGGGCGTGACGCCGAGCTGCTCAAGCAGATAGGCAACGTCGGCGTAGTTGTACGTCGTCTCGTGCGCGTGCGGATCGATCGAGAAGCCGAGATCTTCGTTCAGCCAGCGCACGACATTCTTGCCGTTCGTGCCGGCGTCGCCACTGTCCCACGTATCGATCGCCGCGAGAAAATTCCAGTCGGATTGAAAGTCGAAGCGCACGCTCGCGTTGTGTAGCGCTCCGGCGAATGTGACGAGCGCTGCGCGATATTCATTGAATGCGGACTGGTCGCTGACGAAGTTCGGATATCCGGGCGGCTCTTCAAAGTGCATGACGATCGAGACAAGAATTGCGTCATCCTCGGGGATGACGGCGATGGAGTCGTCACTGTCGGCGTCGTCGTCGGTATCGGTCACGCCCCCATCGGGCGAGACGATGTCGTCGGTCGTGGTGTCGATATTCGTCGATTGCGACTGCGGCGCATTCGGGCAACCGCCGATGATGGTCGAAAGCGCGGCAGCGCAGACCATAAGAGCGCATCCGGCGACGAGCGGTGAGCGGAGTGAAAACGTGCGCATGGCAAGTTCCTCGGCAGAGAATTCGGTGTATGACGCGTCGAGCGCCACGAGGTAGCATCGGTCAGCGGGTGCGCGGCGTTCGCGAAATTCGCAGAGGGGTGAGGGCAAGTCCGAAAATTCTTCGGCTCCAGTGCCGGCGAGCGCGTCGGCTGGGCGAGTTTATTTGCGCTCGGCTAGCAGGCGCTGCTCAAACTCCTGAATCACGATCAGCGCCTCGTGCGGTGTTTCGGTACCGCGGAGCGCGTCGCCGACACCGGATGAGAACAGCAGCGAAAGCCGCGCGAGCGTACGCAGGTGGTGGCGTTCGTCCTGTGCGCACACAAGGACAAACAGATCAGTCAGTTGCCCGTCGGGAGCGCCGAAGGGAATACCCGCCGGCACGCGGGCGAGGCAGAGTAGCGGTTCGCCGATGGCGTTTTCAAGCGGTCGGCGCGGATGCGGGAACGCGACGCCGCCAGGCAGGGCGGTGGGGCACATTTCCTCGCGATCCTGCAACGCGGCGAGCATGGCAGGCGGGTCATAGAGCAGATTCGCGCGATCGGCCAAGTTCACGAGCTCGCGAATCACCGACGCTTTACTGCGTGCCGGCAAATTCAGTTCAATTCCCTCGGTCGGCAGCATGGGACTGATGAAGACCTCGTCCTTCACGTCGGACATCGCGCGTTCGAGCCTCTCGATTTGCTCGGGTTCGAGGTGGTGCATTTCGCGTTGCAGCCACTCGAGCATTTGTGCGCGGTTGAATCGCCACGCGCCGCCCACGTGTTGTCCGGGCAACACGCCGCGATCGGCGAGACGCTTGACCTCGCGCACATCCATGCCGATGTGGTGGGCGAGTTCGTCGAGCGTGAGGTTTCGAAATGGCATGGCCCACTCGTAGCTTCCATCACAATCGCGCGGGGAGCATCGGCGTCCTCGCCGCTGCGGTTGGAATTCAATTCGCACCGGCCGGAGGCCGATGCTCCTCTGTGTGTTGCACGACGATTCAACTCACATTCTTGGGCGCTTCGCCCCACATTAGTTTTCGCCGCAGCGAATACCACGGCGAGCGCACCGGATTTCGCACGAGCAGAAAATCCGCCGGATAGCGAGTAATCGTCAGTCGATCGGTCGCGCGCAGCGGACGGGTAATCTGACCGTCGATCACCGCCGTCGTGCCCTCGTTGGCCCGCGTGACTTGCAGCGTCAGCCGCCGACTGGAATTCATGACCAGCGGCCGAAACGTCAGCGCGTGCGGACAAACCGGCGTGAGGATCAGACTCTCGGCGGTCGGTTCGAGGATCGGCCCGCCCGCGGAGAGATTGTGCGCCGTGGAACCGGACGGAGTGGCGATGATCATGCCGTCGCCACGCAGCTCGGCCACGCTGTCGCCGTCGGCTTCCATGCGCAGCTCGATCATGCGATAGGGCGGGCCGTTGAGCACGACGCAATCGTTGACGGCGAGCGCCTCGAACGACCCGCTCTCGCCATTCTGAATGCGCACATGCAGCAGAATACGGCGCGTCACCGGCAATACGCCGCTGAAGAGAAACTCGCCGTCCTGTTCGAGCTGATCGATATTGAATTCGGCCAGAAAGCCGAGCTTGCCGAGGTTGATGCCGACGATGGGAATCTGGTTTTGCCGGAGACTCTGCACGACGGCGATCAGCGTGCCGTCGCCGCCGAGGACGAACAGCACGTCGGGCTTGCTCGCCAGCGCCCGCGAAGCATCGAACGTGATCTCGCTGAAAACGATCTCGACGCGCTGCGCCAGCCAGCGCCGCGTGCGATCCAGCAGATCGGCCGCGGTCGATTTTTGCGGCGATCCGATCAGTGCGACTCGAAGCATCGCGTGCGCCTTTGCTGCGTGTGCGTCGCGGGCACTGCGGCACCGCTCCACGTCGTGCGCAGTATAACCGCGCACCAAATTGTGATTCACGGTTCTGCAACGGGGAGCATCGGCCTCCGGCCGGTGCGCATCGAATTCGCACCGGCGAAGACGCCGATGCTCCCCGCGCGACGTCACGCCATTGTGAGTAGTCGCTTAGCACGGCCGCAGCGGCGGTTCGCGCTCGGACGCGATCATTTCCGCGGCCCGCTCCAGCGGAATCAGACACGCTTGCGGCTGCGTCTCGATGCGTTCGAGAGTCCACGAGTCGTCGATATGAAACGGACCGACCTGCGTGCGGCGCAGCGCGGTCAGGCAGCCGCCGGCGGACAGCTTCGCGCCCCAATCGCGGATGACGCTGCGTACGTATGTGCCGCGGCCGCAGGCCATCTCGAAGTCAAGCGTGGGCCAGTCATAGGCGTGCAGCTTGAGCCAATAGATGCGTGCCGCGCGCGGGCGGAGCTGCGCTTCGGCGACGTCGATCTTCATGCGATAGGCTCGCCGCCCGCCGATTTTCAGGGCGCTGACCGCGGGCGGCATCTGCTCGATATCGCCTTCGAACGTCTGCATCGCCGCAGCAACGCTCGCGGCGTCGGGCACGCTTGGGCAATCGACCGGGATAAGCGGTCGGTCGCTATCAAAACTCTCGCTGGTCACGTCGAGCCGCGCTGCGGCGCGATAGGCCTTGGGCAGGCCCATGATTTGCTCGACGAGTTTGGTGGCTTTGCCGAGGCACAGCACGAGCACGCCGGTCGCGGCCGGGTCGAGCGTGCCGGCGTGGCCGCTCTTTTTCTGACCAACGAGCTTGCGCACTTTGTAGAGCGCCTTGGCGCTGCTGATGCCGGCGGGTTTGTCGAGCACGATGATTCCATCCATGAGGCGGATGATAGGCGGAGTGCCGAGTGCAAAGTGCAGAGTGCAAAATGCAACGTGAACCGTGCCGGGTGCGAAGGGGTGCGTGACACTCTCGGCGGGCAAGCGCTTCTCGTTCCTGCGGAGTGTGCTGGCGGCGGTGAATTCGCACCAAGGGTGCAGCACAGCTACAGCCCAAGGCAACGCCTTGGGTTGAGGCCCCGCGACGCACGAAGCCCTGAAAGGGCGCTCAAATCGCGGCGTTTGGAGCGCCTTTCAGGGCGCTTTCCCCACGCGACTCGCTTTCCCGGGGCGTTGCCCGCAGGCTGAAGCTATTTAGCCCCGTTGGGGCAACGAAGTCGGGGCACCCTCGCATCCGTTTGCGGCCGCGCGCTGCACGACACCGGACCTCGCCCGCCGGCTACGTCACGCACCCCCAACGGCCGGTTCGGCGGCTCGGCTTGGAATCTCTCCCAGCGCCGCCGGTTCGTTTGGTACAATTGGCTCATGGTCATGGAACTCGACTGCGGCACGGGCACGACGCCGGTGAACACGGTGCTGCGCAAGTACACCTGGGGCCGCGACCTCGGCGGCGGACTGGAATCCGCCGGCGGTATCGGCGGGCTCCTGGCGGTCGAGGACACCAACGCGACGCCCGCAACGACCGACGATCAATCGCTGGCGTTCCTGTACGACGCGAACGGCAATGTGGGGCAGGTAGTCGATTGGGCGCAGACGACCGCATCCGCTGCGCTGAAGGCCAAGTACGAATACGACGTGTACGGCAACGTGACCGCCTCCGGCGGCTCGTACGCGACGGCGAATCCGTTCCGGTTCTCGACCAAATACTGGGACGACGAGACCGGGCTGGGGTATTGGGGATATCGGTATTACGAGCCGAGGATGGGAAGGTGGGTGAGCAGGGATCCCTATCAGGAGGAAGGTGGGAAACATCTGCTCGCGTACGCTTTCAATGATCCGTGTAACCGGTCGGATTCATTGGGAGAGTTGTCAGTCGTTTCGCCCGGCACCGCCGCCTCGGCAGCGGCCGCGTCATGCACGTGTACCGCAGAAATCAAAGCCAGCGGGCTTCATTTGTACATCCATTTTGAACAATCAGGATGCAAAGAGAACTATAAGGGGAACGCGCACTGGGGGCCATGTGGTCTGATCGGGATGTGTCCCCGCGGTTCAATCGATCCGCAGCCAAATCCGAAGCAATCTAGGGCCGGAAACTCTTTCAGCAGCAGCAGTGGGCCTTGGGGTGACACCGGCGGGCCTGCGGACGGTGGCGGTGGCCCGCAGACGTTCAAGCCAATGCTGGGTGGAAACAACGCTTGTGAGTGCCTCAAGAACATCATGGATGCGAAGTATCCCACATACTTCGTATGCGGCCCCAACAGTAACTCGGCCGCCATGGAAGCGGCTAAGAAGTGCGGGTTAGATACGTCAGGCGTGACGGGCTATCCGGGACAAGGATTATCGCCAGGCACGCCCGTGTCAGGAGGGCTGTGAATTGGGACACGCCATCGCATTCAGGATTATTTCGGGTGTTTGTGTCGTTGTTGCCGTGTTTCAAGCGTCATGCGCGACTCAGGATTGTGTCGTTCGTTCCTGGAAGCTACGACCCGAGAATTCCGCCTCGGAAAAGACTCCGTCGCTGCAGAGTGGCTTGACCAGGGCCGAAGTACTCGCTGCCACAGATGGAAGCGTTGAAAAACCGGGAAACGACTTGGCATGGTGGCTGCCGTTCCACGACCACTTCGCACCATTCGACTCTCGGCGCGTCTATCTGTATTTCGACTCTAATGATGTCCTTGTGGCTATTGTTGTTAGAGGATCATATCCGATTTGGATTTTACCATAGATTGTCGAGCTTCGACTCGCCTCGGTTAAGCAGCAATAGTCGGTGAGTGGCATGCTGTCGCGGTACTCCGCGTCAGCATGCTGTTCAACGCTGCGATGCGATCGCGCTCCTATATCGAAATCCTCTCCACAATATTCCGCGTCACCTGCCGCTTGCGGCGATCGTACAGCCGCGTCGTGCGCGGATCGGAATGCCCGGCCAGGAACTGCACGTCTTCCAGCGCCACACCCTGATCCAGCAGATCGGTAATCGTCGTCGCCCGAAATGAATGACACGTCAGCCGGTGTGCCGGCAACCCCGCGGCTTTGAAACGGCGCTTGACCATGCGCAGGATGTCGTTGCCGGTCATCGCCGCGTCGCCGAGCCGTTTGGTGCGGCGGATCGCCGAGCGGAAGAGGGGGGCATCCTCGCCGGGGGCGCGTGGCATGCTTTCGCGGTACTCCGCGTAAGCATGTCCTTCTCGGCTGGTGGCATCGCGACGCCGCAGTCGGCATGTCTTCGTCAGATCGCCATCCCCTCACCAAACCCGCTCAAATCCGCCCACCACCGTTCACCTCTTGCCCGCGCACCATTTCCCCCTTGCTCTGCGCCGCCGCGCGCACCAATACTTCCCCCGAGTACTCACCGCGTGCCGGTCGACCGCGCGCGGCGTCTGAAAAAGGAGTCCGCAGCAGAAATCTGAAGGCCGAGCCCGGACGCGCCCGTCGCGCATCCGACCTTCGGCCTTCGACCTTCAACCTTCGACCTTCGAGGAGGTGCCTGGCCCAAAACAACACAGTGCGTGACCGGCGAGCGCTCTTGTGGGACGGGTTTTCAACCCGTCTCTGCATCACGGCTTTACAACCCGTGATGCAAGCAGGAAGCGCATTCGCACGAGGCCACCCCAACCCGCGATGCACGACTCAAACCCCCGACGTCGCCGGTCGGACTTGAGCACCGCGCAGCGCAGGTCTCCGAGGCCCTCAACGGCACCGTTGCGTTCTCGCGCCAAAGCGACACCGCAGCGCATTTGCACACTCAAAGAACACCGCGCGCAATCGCGGCGTTCAATTTGGCGTAGCGCCGGATCCGCCGCCTCGGTCCCGGTCGCGAATCAAGCCCGAGGCTGCGCCGCCGAATTCGTGCCGCGCGTTCTCCGTCGCCGCCGACTCAAAATCGTCGGCGTCCTGGGCAACGGCTAATCCCGTGTCCGGAGAATGTGCCCGCAGATAGCCGAAGCTAGGCAACGCTTCAGCACAAGACCTCCGCTCGCGGTCGCTCGGCAGCAAAGACTCCAAAACGAGCCGCGCTGTGTTGTGAATCCGCGGAAGCGCGGATTCGTGGCGGCGCAAGGTCGAAGTGTCGCAAGACAAGTCGGCCAAAGCGCCGGCGGGTTCGATTCCCGCCACCTCCATCGCCCCACTGCGCGCCGACATTTTCGCAACAAAAGCGCCCGCGCGCCCCGCGCCCTGCGCCCCGCGCCCCCTCCGGGTGCCGTGCCGACTTCGCAACCCGGGGCACCACCTCTTCAACGCCCGCCCGCCCCGCGCGACCGGCGTTCCGTTGTCCCTTTGTT
>JBJXFK010000147.1:0-22903 GCA_046155505.1 Phycisphaerae bacterium | reverse complement strand
CAATTCGCACCGGCCGGAGGCCGATGCTCCCCATTCCAACAGATGACGAATGACGAAGCGCTAGCTCCAGCGGTCGCAAAAGCGGCTGGAGACGCGCGAGCTCGTCATGGGCGAGTCGTCGACGCAGACATCGCAGATCGCCTGCCAGGTTGCTGATGCACGATCGACCATGCCGACGTTTTGCAGGGCGAGGCCGATGTTTTGCTGCAACGACGGCTGGCGCGATTCACCTTCGGTCAGTGCGTCGAATTGATCGATCGCGATGTCGAAGCGGTTGCGCTGCGCGAATAGCAACGCCAGGTGATAGTGCATCGCCAGATCATCCGGGCGCAGCAACATCGCGCGGCGAAACGCCTCGACCGCGGGGGCGATGTGCCCCTCGTTGTGCAGGCTCACGCCGAGCTTGATGAGTGCCTTGGTATAGGTCGGCGTGATCGACACAGCCGCGTGGAACGCCTGCGTCGCGCCGGCGAAATCGCCCATTTGCTGGGCGAGCATGCCGTAGCGATAGTGCAGGTCGGACTGCATCGGATGCGAAGTGAGCGCGTCGCGATGCCGGCGCAGCGCTTCGTGCAACAGATGCTCCTGCGTGCGAACCGGCGGTTCGTCGTCGTCGTCATCGTGCAATCCGTCGGCGCGAGTCGCGTCGACGCGTGATTGCAGATAGAGCCGCGTTGTCTCCGACAGCAGCAGCGTACTGTTGGGCGCGAGGCTGGCGGCGAGATCGAACGTGGCGAGTGCTTCGCGTTCGAGCTTGGCGGCGGCCTGGGCGACGCCGAGGCCGACGAATGTCGTGAGCAGTCGATCATTCAGCTCGACGGCGCGGACGAATGTCTGCGCCGCGTCGCCGCAGCGACCGGCGCGAAGGTGCTGGGTGCCGAGCTTGACCATGGCTTCGAGGAAGCCGGGATGCAGCTCGATCGCGGCCTGGTATTCGCCGACAGCGCGTTGATCCTCGCCGGCTTTGACATAGAGGTCGCCGAGGTGAATGCGAAACTCGCAGACGCCGGGGTATTTGCCGACCAGCGATTCGAGCGTCTGGATCGCGTGGCGCAGTTTGCCCTCGGTTTCGAGGTGTTCGACGCATTCGAGTTCGTCGGCGGCTGCTTCGGGTTCGATCAGCAGCGCGCGCTGGTAGCCCTCGATGGCGCGCTCGAAGTTGCCGGCGTGCAGATCGAGCGTGGCGAGCGTGACGCCGATGTCGAGATTTTCGGGCGCGATGGCGAGCAGGCGGCGATAGCGCTCGGCGGCGGCGGGCCAGTTGCAGCGCTGCACCGCAATGGCGGCGATGCGCTCGTGTGCATTCTGCAGGGTGTCGCACAGGTCGATCGAGCGTTGATAGTGAACCTCTGCGTCGACCGGTTCGCCGACGCGCTCGTGGCACATGCCGAGTGCGAATGCGATCGCGGGATCTTCCGGGTCGAGCTGCTGCGCGCGGCGCAGGTGGCGCTGTGCACCTTCGAGATCGCCGAGTTCATCGCAAACACACGCGAGCCCGATCGCCGCGGCGCGCGACTGTGGATCGAGCTGCAGCGCGGCGGTGAAGCCGGTGCGTGCATCGCGAAGGCGCATGTCGCGCAGCTTGGCTGTGGCGAGGCGCAAATTGAGATCGACGGATGTAGGCGAATCGCCAACGCGTTTTTCGAGCGTGGGCACAAGGTCGTCGCAATCCGGCAGATGACGCCGGAAAGCGTCCTGGAGTTGGCCGAGCAGGCCGCGTCCGAGCGTTTCCAGTAGATAGCTCATTTCCCCTCTCCCCCTTCACAGAATCGCAGACGTACGACCGTCGCATCGCTCGACGGGGGCCGCTGGTTGTGCGGCCGCGCGGCGTCGAGGCTCGAAATTTTCGTATCGCTCTCGGCCCTCACGCGCTGCCGGTCGGCGGCTTGCGCAAAATCAGTCGTTCCCATGCGTCGCCGGGCTGTGCGCTGGGGTCGATCGCGTCGGCCTCGCGCGTGAGGCGTGCGGCCGCGCCGGCGTCGCCGTACCAGGCGAAGAGGCAGGCGGCGCGTTTTCGCAGTGCCGCGTTTTTCGGATCGCCGCTGACGGCTTCGCGTGCGGCGGCGAGCAGCCAGGGCGCGACGGTGGCGTTTCCGCCGGCGTCCTTTTGGACCAGTTCGGCGACGAGCGCCGGCCGCTGCTCGAGCAATTGCCGCAGGTGCAGCGTGATCTGGCAGTCGATGGCGGCGGACTCGGCCAGATCGTGCGAGCTTCCCATCGGGAACATTCCGAGCAGGCCGCCACGACGGCGCGACGCGGTCATACGACGAGTTCCTTTCGAGCGGCGCGGCGCAGTGCGAAGCCGCGGCCGCTGCGTGGGCAGCGACGAATCGGGATCGATCACAAGAAGTCGTAAGTGGCGCAGCGTGGTCGTCAGCGGCCGGTTTTTTTCTTTCGAGGCGGTGCGTCGGGGTCGTCGAGGACGGCGACCGGCGCGGCAGGCACACGGAATGGCGTGTTACAGTGAGCGCAACGCACCGACTTTCCGCGCGCGCTGATAGACGCGACGATCATCTTCCCGCAAGAGAGATTCGGGCAGATCAGTGTGATTGTGCTCTCGCGTTCCACTTTGGCAATCATGGCTTACCTCTGTCGTCTGGCACTGGTCCCCCGATGGCGCCGCCGAATGGGCAGCGCGCCGGGCAAGCCTATTCTTCAACGAGGAGCATCCAATACGTTGGGGGGCGGGGGCGAGTGTGGAATGTGAAATGATGATGCGGAAAGTGCGCGAGGGATTATGGGAGGTGGGCGGGAGCGGTGCGCTGCCGGTAATTCAGCGTCGGGCGCATCGCGTAGGGTGCGCATCGCCCACCGAGTGTCGGCGGGCGTGAATTTGGGGTAGCGCGTCGAACCGTGAGCGTCTTGGATCGCCCACCGTTGTTTGGAGCACGTGAGGTTCGACACTCGCGGGAAACAGTGGGCGATGCCACCCTACACTTCGAAACTGCCGGACTTCTTCGCGAACGCCGCGTATTCCTTTGCCTGGGCCTCATAACCCTTCTTGCCCATTAGGCCGTAGGTGAAGTCTTTGCCGAGTTGCACCGCTGGCTGGTCATATGGGTTGATGTTCAGCAAGCCGCCGGCCAGCGTGGTGGCCGCTTCCCAGAGCATGATGAATTGGCCGATCGTCTCGGGCGCGATCTTTGGGAAGCGGATCGTGATGCACGGGCGCTGGCTGGCGACGAGCGCGTACTCGGTCGCACGTTTTTCGGCGCTGAGCAGCTTGCCGAGCGATGCACCGCCCAGATAACGCGATGCTTCGGGCGTGCCTTTGTCGGCCTTTGGGATTTTCACGTCGCAGTCGAACTTCTCGACCTCGAGGAAGATAAACACTTTGTCGGCCGGTCCCTCGCGGTATAGCTGCACCTGCGAATGCTGATCGGTAGCCCCCAGCGCACGGATCGGCGTCGGGCCGACGATCGCTGGCTTGCCGGCGAGGTCTTTGTTCTTGCCGAGGCTTTCGGCCCAGAGCTGGCAGTACCAGTCGGCGAAGTCCTTCAGCTGATTACTGTACGGCATCATGACGTGCATACGTTTGCCGCGCGTGTAGAACGCGTGCAGCAGTAGTGCCAGCATGGCGGCGGGGTTCTTCCGCACGTTGGTGTCGCCGCAGCGCGTGCTCATCTGTTTCGCGCCGTCGAGCAGCTTGGCGATGTTCACGCCGCAGATCGCGCCGGAGAGCAGGCCGACCGCCGAGAGTACGGAGAATCGTCCGCCGACGCCGGGCGGGACGGGCAGCATGTCATAGCCGTCGGCGAGCGCCTGCTCGCGGAGTGTCCCGGTTTCAGGATCGGTAGTCAGCAGAATCTGTTTATTGAACGACTTGCCGAGTTTGTTGCGCAGCAGATCGCGCACGATCTGGAACTGCGCGGCGGTCTCGGCGGTTTCGCCGGATTTGCTGATGACGTTGAAGATTGTTTTCTTGAGCGATGGGCCGATCACGTCGAGCAGGGCTTGAAATTGCACGGGGTCGACGTTGTCCATGACGAACAGCCGCGGGCCTTTGCGTTTTGCGGGCGGCAGCAAGTTGTAAAAGGGCTTGTTGAGTGCCGACTGGATGGCAATGTTGCCGAGGGCCGAGCCGCCGATGCCGAGGACGACGAGGTTTTCGCAGCCTCGCGCGTATTTTTTCGCGGCGGCGAGCACGCCTTTCAGCATCGCTTTGTCGCCGGGAAGGTCGCGATAGCGGTGGGCCGATCCGGCGGCGCGTTCGGCTTCGACGCGTTTGACGAGGGCGGCGACTTCGGCTTCGCCGCGCTTGAGTTCGTCGAGCGTCAGGCCGTGTACAGTGCCAACGGTGCTCGTGAGTGTGTGTGCGTAGTCGATCGAAATCATGGGTCCGGGCATTGATCACTCCTGCGTTTGAGGCGGCGAGAATATGCGAACCGGGGATGGTTGGCGACTGAGTCGGACGGCTGTTCGTCAACTGACGCAGCGTCGTCAACGCCGGTCCGAGATTTCTGTCACGGAACGCAAGGTTGCTGTGCGGATTCAACATAACTCAGTGCGAGCAGGGCACCTCGGTTTGCAGCACGCACCGAAGTGCCAAAAACACCCTTCACCGATTGGAGATGTACATGTCCGTCATCACACGTTCAGCGGCGCATCGCTTTCAGGCAATGGTCCCCGCAGTTGTGGTCGCCACCGCGGCGACAGTCGGCGCGGCTGACCTAACGCACTATGGGGTAACGGAGATTCCGGGCGGCGCCGCTTCCGGGATGTACGTTGCGCGCCTGACCGAGAGCGGTCTGATCGGCGGCACCGCCGGATTTGAGTCCGAGGGGTCGATGTCGATGCTGCCGTTTGTCGGCACGCCGGGGCAGTCGCTGAGCCCGATGAATGCGCTCAATTTTGATCAGGCTTGGGGACAGGCGTTCAATGACGCTGGTGCGGTGGCGGGATATGGTCAGTTTCGTCACGCGGACGGCACGGTGACCGGGACGCTCTATCGCTGCACGCCGGCCGAAGGCATGAGCGAGATCGGGCAGTTCGATGGGCCCGGCGGTGCGGCGTTTGACATCAACGATCGCGGCGACACGGTGGGTTATGCGCTGCGCGTGCAAGGCCCGATGAACTTGGGGCGGGCATTTTTCCATTCGACGGCCACCGGCATGGTCGATCTGGGTACGTTCGGCGGTTATCAAAGCATGGCGTACGACGTGAATAACAACGGGCTGGTGGTCGGCATGGCCAACGTGCCGATGAACACTCAACGCGCGTTCGCGTGGCGCGACGGCCAACTCACGAATCTCGGTACGCTCGGCGGTACACACAGCACCGCCCAGTTCGCTAATGACGCGGACCAGGTCTTCGGCACAGCTGATACGGCCAGTGACGGCGATCGTTGGTTCATCTGGACCCAGGCTCAAGGCATGCGCGAATTCCGTCCGCGCACCGGCACCGTGATTCACAGCGTGTTCCAGGCCAACAGCCGTGGCGATCTCACCGGTTATTACAGCAACGAAGTCGGACAGGTGGTGCTGTTCAGCTACACCGCGGAGACCGGCTTCAGCGATCTGCGAAACATTGGGCAGTCCGTCAGCGGAACCATCCGCGACATCAACGGCGACGGTCAGTTCATCAGCATGGCCATCGGCGAGGGCTGGCAGAGTGTGCCGAAATTCTTCGCGCCGGGTCAGCCGGAACAACGAATCGACGAAATCGACTTCGGCCTCGCCTGGCCAATTCAGAACGTCGTGTCGATCACCGAAAGCGGTCAGATGCTGGTCAGCGGTTCGGATAATGACGGGATCGAACGCTTCGCCGTGCTGACTCCGCCTTCGCCGTGCCTGGGCGATATTGATGGCGATCGCACGATCGGGCTGAGCGATCTGGCGATATTGCTCGGTGCGTTTGGTTGCGACGGCAGTGCGTGCGCCGGGAATCTCAATGGTGACAGCGGCACGGATCTGACCGACCTGGCGACGCTGCTGGGTGTGTTCGGCAACGGTTGCGACTAACGCCGCGTTTGGTGATTACGTCAGTGGAACGGTTCGCCCCGTGACGGTCGAATGCGATCGGCGCGGGGCGGCTCGTTTGGTACGTCGGTCACGCATGGAGCACCGCGGCCCTCCGCGGTTTTTTCGGCGAGTTTGGTCTCGTGCGCCGAGGCTCACGCCGCTCGCTCTCGCTCGCTCGGGGTTCGGGTGCGGAGAAGCCCTTCCTTACTGTCGGGGCTCGGTTTCGCGCTCGCTGGCGATTCGCGTTCGGGCTCGCTGCGCGCGCCGGCGTCGGGCACGGGACGCCCGAGCGCTACGGCTGGCCCCACTGACGGTACGTTACCCGAGTTTCGTCGGCCAGTTCCACGCGGCCAGGCGGCTCATCGCGGAGTGATCCGTCATATCGAAGCGCAGCGGTGTGACGGCGACATAGCCATCGCGGACGGCTTCGAGATCGCTATCGGGGCAGCGGCCTTTGTCGGGTAGTTTTCCGTCGAGCCAGTAGATTGCCCGCCCCTGTTCGTCCTGCATTTTGTGATAGTGATCGTCCATCGGCACGTTCGCCTGCGGCATGACCTTTACGCCGAGCGGGGGGCCGCCGTCGAGCGGCGGAATGTTGACGTTCATGCACATGCCGGGCGTCGGCGAGGAGTTGCGAAACACTTCGAAAAGCTGGCGTGCGATCCTGCCGGCACCGTGGAAGTCCAATTCGGCGGAGAGCAGCAGCGAGAACGCGATCGCCGGCACGCCGAAGAATGCACCCTCCGCCGCGCCGGCGACGGTGCCGCTGTAGAGGACGTTGATGCCGGTGTTCGCGCCGGCGTTGATGCCGCTGAGCACGAAGTCGGGCTTCCACGGCAGCAGCTCCATCATGGCCAGTTTCACGCAGTCGGCCGGACGACCGTCGACGCTCCAGCCGTGGAACGTGTTGTTCACGTGAACGCGGCGAACGGCCATTGGTGTGAGCACCGAAATCGCGTGGCCGACGGCGGATTGGCCGGTTTCGGGGGCGACGACCTCGACCTCGCCGAGGTCGGCCACCGCGCGATAGAGCGCCTCAATCCCGGGCGCGAGGATTCCGTCGTCGTTGGTGATCAGGATATTCACCGAGACATTGTACGGGCGGGTGCGTGGGGTTGGCACTGGTTGATCGTTTGTCGCGCTGGAGCACCGCGGCCCTCCGCGGTTCTTGGCGCGAGCGAAGAAAGCAGCCGAGGGCGGCAGCTCCACAATGCGAGATCGGGCGACGGACGTGCCTCGCGCGAGGAAGAACCGCGGGGGGCCGCGGTGCGCCAGCGCTACGAGCGCATGCTTGCTCCGACCGGCGGCGGCGAAAATTCCTCGACGTCGGCAACGACCGTCGGCTCGGCGAGTTGCATCGCAGCATCAGCACTCAGCGTGAGCGCCTGACCATTCGAGCGAATCACGCCGCGATACCAGTATGCCGAGTCTTTCAGCGTGCGCTTCTGCGTCGCGTAATCGACATGGACCAAGCCGAAGCGGTCTTTGTACCCCTCGGCCCATTCAAAATTGTCCATCAGGCTCCAGTGGAAATAGCCCTGCACCGGGACTCCGTCGTCGATCGCCGCCGCCAGCTCGAACAGGTAGCGGCGCGTGTAGTCGATCCGCTGCGGGTCGCGCACGCGACCGTCGAGATCGACCCAGTCGAGGTTCGGCATGCCGTTTTCCGTGATCACAATCGGCAGCTTGTACCGCTCCCAAATGAAACGCGGCCCCCAGCGCAGCGACGGCGGTGCGATCGGCCAATTGAGCGCGTTACGCGCGTGGCCGACGGGCCAGGGCAACGACGCGCCGCCATCGGCTGTCGCGCGGGTCGGCGTGCCGGCATAGATGTTGAGGCCGTAGAAATCGAGCGGCTGCTTGATCAGTTCCATGTCGCCGGGCGCGATACGCGGAGCGTCGCTGCCGAACGCACGCAAGCCGTCCTCGGGATAGTGGCCAAGGCAGACCGGATCGGCGTACCACGTGTTGTTCCACAAATCAGGTTTGTCGATCGCAAATGTCATGCGCCGGGCCGCGGCCACGTCGGCCGCCGTGTCGGTCGCCGGGTAATCAACTTTGCCGACCGGTGCCCAGCCGATGCGGGTGCCGACCGGGGTTTGTGCGCGAACGACCTGCACCGCGCGGCCGTGCGCCATTAGTGCATGGTGCGTCGCGAGCAGCACTTCGCGTGTCGAGAGCTTCAGCCCCGGCGCGTGAAGGCCCTTGCTCATGCCGAGCCACAGGAAGATTTGCGGCTCGTTGAGCGTCATCCAGTGCTTCACGCGATCACCGAGCTTGCGCACGACAGCGTCGGTGTAGTCGGCGAACCAACTCACGATGCTGCGATTCAGCCAGCCGCCGCGATTGAAAAGCGCCTGCGGCAGTTCCCAGTGATAGAGCGTCAGCCACGGCGCGATGTCGGCGGCGAGTAGTTCGTCGACGAGGCGATCGTAGAAATCGAGGCCGGCGGTGTTGATCGCGCCGACGCCGTCGGGCATGACGCGCGGCCAGTTGATTGAAAATCGATAGGCTTTCAGGCCGATTTGCTTCAGCAGGGCGACGTCGCTCGGCATGCGCGCGATGTGATCGCACGCGATGGTGACGTTGTCGCCGTTATGCACGCAGCCTTCGCGGCGGCAAAACGTGTCCCAGATCGATTCGCCGCGCTCGGCGGGCGACGCTGCGCCCTCGATCTGCAGCGCGGACGACGCCGCACCCCAGACGAAGTCTTGCGGGAAAAGAACGGTTCTCACGGCTACTCCAATCTACCAAGCGACCCGACGGCGTTATCCCTTCACGGCTCCGCTGGTCAGTCCGCTGATAAAGTCTCGTTGCAGGATCAAAAACAACAGCAGGACCGGCGCGACGGAAACGAGCGTGCCAGCCATGAGCAATCCATAGTCCTGGTAATAGACACTGCGCAGCTGCGCGACGGTGACCGCGAGCGGAAAGCTCTCGGGCGATTGCAGCACGACCTGCGGCTGGATGAAATTGTTCCAGACGCCGAGGAACGTGATCATCACGAAAGCGGCGGCCATCGGCATCACGAGCGGCAGGCCGACGGAAAAGAACGCACGCACATCGCCGCAACCGTCGATGCGGGCGGCTTCGAGCAACTCGCGCGGCACGGCGCTGAGCGTTGCCTGGCGAAACAGGTAGACGCCGAACGCGGGGCCGATCGCGGGGAGGATCATGCCGGCGAAGCTGTCGAGCAGATTGAGATTGAACAGCAATTGAAAGCTGGGCGCGATCAGCAGCGGACCGGGAATGACCAGCGCGCCGAGCACGAGCCCCTCGACCCAGCGCCGACCGGGGAAACTGAGCCGCGCGAGCGCGAACCCACCGGCGGCGGCGACCAGCGTCGCGAGGACGGCGGTGGTGGAGGCGAGGAACATCGAGTTGAGCAGCGCCCGGCCGATGCCGATCTCGGCGAAAAGGGTGCGGAAGTTGTCGAACGTCACGCGGTCCCACGCGACGCCGAGCACGCCGTCGCCGGAAGGCAAAAACAGCGAGGTGAAAAAGTCCTCGTTGCGTTTCAGCGCGGCGCAGAGCAGCCACGCGAACGGGATGAGCACCAGCAGCGTCGCCGGCAGCAGGGCGGCATAGGCGAGGGAGTTACGCGGGCGTGTCATCGCGTCTCCTCCTTGCCGCCGGCCAAGCGCATGAACACGGTGATGAGGACGAGCACGGCGGCCAGCAGCCACGCGATCGCCGATGCATAGCCGAGATCGCCGGTTTGGAAGCCGGTCTGGTATAGATACATGACGACCGTTAAGCCTTCGTTATTCGGGCCGGCGGTTGTGTTGAGCATGACCCACGGCAGTTCGAAGAGTTGGAAACTGCCGATCAGCGAAAGCAGGACGACGAAACTCGCGACGGGGCGGATGCTGGGAATGGTGACGTGGCGGAATCGACCGGTCGCCCCCGCGCCGTCGATGGTGGCCGCTTCGATCAAGTCTTTCGGCACGTTTTGCAGCGCGGCGAGGAAGTAGACCATGTTGAAGCCGACGAATTGCCAGAGCGATGCGATGATCAGCGCCGGCATGACGTAGGTTTGGAGCCACGGGAAGTCGAGGTCCCAGCCGATGCTGCGATGCAGGAACTGATTGGCGAGGCCGGTGCGTTTCTCAAAGATCACGCCGAACATCATGGCGACGCAGACGACGCCGACCAGTGCGGGTGCGAAGAAAATCGCGCGCAATACGCCGCGACCGCGCAGCCCGTCGCGATTGAGCAACATGGCGAGGCCGAGCGCGAGCGGAAGCTGGATGAAGAGCGATCCGGCGGTGTAAATCGTGGTGTTGCGCATCGCCGTCCAGAAAAGCGGGTCGGCTAGCACTTTTTGAAAATTCAGCAGGCCGACGTAGCGCGTCGTGCCCGGGCCGAAGGTCTGTTCGAACGCGAGCAGCACGGCCCGCAGCAGTGGCCACGCTGTAAACATTGCGAATAGCGCGATGAATGGGCCGAGCAGCACCCACGGGGCGATGCGGCTGTCGAATCGTTGGGAGGTGTTCATTGCGCACCTCCCGCCGACTCTGCCAGAAAGATGTTGCGATTCACGTGCGATGCGACTTCGGCGTGCGCTGCGGCGAGCAGGCGGCGCGCTTCGGGAAGCAGTTCCTCGACGCTGAATTTGTCGTTTGCACGGGCGTAGGTGTGCAGGTTGACCACCGCGCTCTGTACGCGCTCCATCGCCAATTTGCCATACGGCGAACTGCTGCGCGACGGCACATCGGGTGCGAGGTTGATGTACAGCCGGCCCTTGGGCTGATTGCCGAAGTACGCGTCAGGCTGGTCGTAGATCTTGTCGCTCCAGAGCGTCTTGACCGGCGTGATGATGTCGCCGCGCGTGTACAGCTCGCGGGCCAGCTCGGGCGATAAATAGAGGTGCTTGGCGAATCGCCACGCAGCCTCGATGTCCGGGGCGGTGCGCGAGATGCCCATCATCGTGCCGCCCCAGACGCTGGTGCGCCGTCCGCCGCGCTGCCAGGCGGGCAGGGGCATGAGCTTCACCTTGCCGGCGAGTTGCGGAATTTCGTAGCGCCAGATGTTGCACATCCAGTCGGGCAGGAACGATGCGAGCACATAGCCGTCGAGCAAAAGTTTGTTGCCGGCCGACGAGAAATAGGGGGCGTCGGCGGCGATGCGATCGGGGCCGCTGAACCAGGCGACGATTTGCGAAATGACGCGCGCGTTGGTTTCTTGATCGATAACGAGCTTTCCTGCCTGATCAAAGAGGCCGCCGCCGGATTGCAGCATGAGGACTTCAACAACGTCGCCGTGCGATTCCCAGAGGTTGAGGATGTAGCGCTCGGGTTTTCCGTCGGCTCCGCGCTTGCCCATGAGTGGGCTCATGACGCGGACATAGTCCTCCCATGTTTCGATTTGCGAAACGTCGATGCCCGCCGCTTCGACGATGTCGGCCCGATAGCCGAGCATGACCGGGTGTACATCGTGCGGCAGGCCGAAGATCCGGCCGCGCGTGGACCACGGCGAAAACGACGCGGTGTTGATTGCGGTGTCGAGACCTTCCTCGCGCAGGCGGTCGGTGAGATCGACGAAGCCGACGCTTTCGAGCGGGCCGCCGAATGCGCGGGCGGCGTTGCGGCGTTCGACTTCGAGCAGCTCGGCGACGTCGGTGCGTGCCAGAAACGCCGACAACATGCGTTGTTGCAGCGCTTCCTGACTGAGCAGGGTCATCGTGATGGGTGGTATTTCGGATTGGTTCCACGTCGCGACGGACGGTTCGTATAGCTGGTGGTGCATGCGTGCCGTGAGCCAGAGACGCAGGCCTTGCGGCCGCTCGATCGGCCATGCGAAGACAGCGATCGTGGAGACGAGTGATAAAAGCGCGACGACCATCACACCCGCCGGGAGCCGCGCCGCGGCTTCGCGTCGGATGAGATGGTCGTCTTTGCGATTCATGTTCGAGGCTTTCGAGTCTCTGCTACTTCTGGAGGGCAGCCGCTCTCGGCTGCCTATTCAAACGGGAACAATGGAACAAAGAAACAACGGAACAAGGGAAGCGAGCAGCCGCGCGTGTCCCGGCCTGTGGAGCAGCCGCCCTCGGCTGCTTTCTTAGCGAGCCCCGACCGTAAGGAAGGGGTTCTTCGGACATGCCGACGCGAACGGCCGTCGGCATGGCACCCGCACGCGGAAACCCCTTGCTTACGCGCTGCGGGGTGGCATGCTACCCGTCCGCGTAAGCATGCTCAGGCTGAGTACAGCCAGAGCATGCCACCCGTCTGCGTAAGCATGCTCAGGCTGAGAACAGCCGGAGCATGCCACCCGTTGATCGCGATCTAGCAAACCGTTCCGAAATTCGCCAACAACGTGGCGAGATCGGTCAGATCCACATCGCCGTCGCCGTCGATGTCGCCCTGCGCGAGCGTCGCGCCGCTGCCCGTGCCGAAATTGGCCAGCAGAGTCGCGAGATCGGTCAGGTTGACCGCGTTGTCGCCATTCAGATCGCCCGGGCAGGCCGCAGCCGGCTCGGCGAGCGACAGATTGTCGACCGTCAGCGTTCCGGCGTTGCCCCATGTGACGATTTCGTCTTCGAACGTCACGGTGACGGTGTACTCGTCGGCGTCGTCGAGCTGCACGCCGCTGAGGAACACGTTGTCGATCGTGAGCGTGCCGCCGCTACCCCAGTTGCCCGCGGTGCCGACGAACGCCATCGTGATCGTGTAGGTTTCCTGGAAGCGGTTGAACACGCCGTCGCCCTGATTGATCTGCACCAGCGATGCGGTCGAGAGCGCGCCGCCGACGGTCTGGAATCCGCCGGTCGCCGGCACTTCGAACTGCAGCGATGTGAGGTCGGCATCCTCGACGCGGAAGATGATCGTGCCGAGCGATTCGCCCTGGCCGGCGTCCGCCGTCCCGCGAATCTGAGCGCTGAGTTGCAGCGTGCTGAGATCGCCGCTGAGGTTCGAGGGGATGTTGGTGAACACCAGACCCGCGAACCAGCCGCCGCCCGCACCCGGCGGAACGTCGAGCACGTCGATCTGTGCCGCTTTGCTGCCGCCGACGCCGCACGTCGCGCAGGCACTGGCCGTCGCGCCGCCGTTGGCGACCGCACCGCCGAACGTGCCGAAGAAGCTCGTTTCACCGGTCAGGTTCGCATCCCAATCGGTCGGCGTGCCGCCGGTCGCGGCTGCGCCCGAGAAGTCCTGCTCATAGTCGCCGAGATTGGTTTCGCCCTCGCTCAGCAAACCGCCGATGGTTTGGAACGCGCCATTGGACGTGCCGCGGAACGTGACGCGACCGACCTCCTCGCGCGTCTGCACCGGCGTCAGGAAGAGGTTATCAATTTGAAGCGTGCCGCCGAAGAACCAGGTTGATTCTGGATCGATGAACGAGAGAGCAATGGTATACGTCGGCGAATCGACATCGAAATTGCCGTCACCGCCGCCGCCGAGGCGCGGGCCTTCGGTCGCGGTGCTGAGCGGACCGCCGATGTTCTGCCAATTGCCGTCAGCGATATTGCGGAAGTAGAGGCGATCGCCCTGCGCGTCTTCAATACGCAGTTCATAAACGCCGAGCCCGCCGCCCGGCTGCGCGATGCCGCGGACGTTTGCGCTGAGGACGACCTGCGAGAGATCGGTCGAGGCGAGCGCCTGACCGCCCCAGCTCAAGCCGCCGTACCAGCCGCCGCCGGGGCCGACGATGATGTCGAGCACGCTGATCTCGCCCGCACCGCTGCTGTTGAAGCCGCCTACGGTGAGGCCCTCGGCCGTGAAGCCGCCGCCGGGGAACACTTCAACCAGGCCGAACACGCCGCCGAACGCGCCTTCGCCGGTGATGCCGTCGTCCCAGTTGTCGTCAAAGCCGTTGGTCGCGCCGCCGGCGACTGCTTCGGCGCTGAGGAACGTGCCGCCGTTGGTCCCGGTGGCGGTTTCGAAGTCTTCGTCGAGTCCGGCCGAGCCGAGGTTGAAGGCTTCGAGGCGCAGTTGATAGTTGCCGCCGGGGACACTGCCCTTGATGTCGGCGAAGAGTTCGAGGTCATCGAGCGTGGTGCCATTCGGAACCGAGAGATCGTCGAAATAGAGGCCGGCGTACCAGGCGCTGCCGGCGGGGTTGCTGTTGCTCAATGCGAGGTCATCGACATCGAGTGTGCCGCCCGAGCCCCAGGCCGTCGCGTCGTTGTTGAAGGCGACGATCACGTTGTGCGTGGCAGCACCGGGGTCGAACGCGCCGGGCGTCGGAACGCCCTGTGCGTTTTGTTCGCTGAAGGTCGAGAGCGCGCCGCCGATGTTCTGGAATCCGGTGGTGGCGAGCTGATTGAATACCAGGCGATTGCCGTCCGGGTCTTCAATTCGAAGCTGAACCGTGCCGAGCGACTCACCCGCGCCGGCGTTGACCGCGCCGCGAACGCGAGCGGTGAGCGAATTGCCCGCGAGCGAGAACGCGCCCGGACCGCTGACGAGGCGGAACTTGGCATCGTCCATCTGCACCGCGCCGCCCTCGAACGTGCCGACGCCGGGCTGCACAAAGCTGAGAATGCCGCGTGCGCTGGTCGTGGTCGCAGGGGCGACGACTTGCAGCGGGACGTTGTCGATCCAGGTGTCGAGCGGTGAGCTCGCGTTGCAAACGATGACTTCCTGACCGGAGATCAGCGTGGTCCCGTTGAAGAACTCGATCCGCATGACGGCGAAGTTCTGTGTGCCGCCGATATCGTCGTCGGCGTTGTGCCGCGACCAGACGTCGATTTCCCAGGTTTGGTTGGGCTGCGCGGTGAACTCCTGATAGACGCCCGAAACGTTGAAGCCACCGGTGAAGCGGCCGAACATCTTCAGCACGCCGTTGCCGGTGCGCGGAAAGACGACCGGAGCGCCGCCCGTCGCCGGCGCGGCGAGAACGTTGAAGCCGGCGCTGAAGATCTGCCAACTGCCGAGCGTCGCCACGCCGCCCGCGTCGAAGCTGGGATTGGCGAGCGAGAACGCGCCGGGCAGCGCGCCGATCGGGAACTGCAGGCCGGCGTACCAGTTGCCGGCGTTGACGCTGACGTTGTCAACGTCGAGCCGACCGATGCCGCCGCCGGCGATCACGCCGATGGCCGACATGCTGCCGTTCAGGACCGCGCCGCCGCCGGTGCCGCCGAAGGCCTGCTCGCCGGTGATGCCGAGATCCCAGCCGCCGGCAAAGCCGTTGGTGTCGGCCGATCCGTTGCCGAGGAGGAACGCGCCGCCGCCCGTGCCCGTGACGGCATTGAAGTTCTGCGAGATGACGTCGAAGGTGACGCCGTTGATGCTGATGACGCCCGCGCCGCTACCACCGACGCCTGCGTTGGTGCTGCCCAAGGCGTTTGCAGCGGCGATGCGCGCGTTACCGGTCGTGCCGGCGAATGCGTTTTCACCGAGGATACCGGTATCCCAGCCGGCAACCTCGCCGAAACCAGGGCCCGTGAAGAACGTGCCTCCGCCGGAGCCGGTGACGGTGTTAAAGTTCTGTTCGATAACCGCTGCACTTGCGGTCAGCGTGGTGACCGCGAGTGTTGTGCCGAGCAGCAGATCGCGAAATCGCGGCTGGCTGGTGACTGTGATGTGCATAACTTTCCCTCACTTTGGATATAGACGACGAATTCAGCGTTAGAGACGTTTTGTGCTGTGCTATGGGCTTCCAGCCCGTTCTTTGGACCGCGGGCTTCCAGCCCGCGGGCGATTCCGAACCCCGAGCGCGACCGAGCGGGGTAACGTGCTTGGAGTAGCGAGTAGCGAGTGGAGACGGAAGAGCCTCCGATTCAATTCGCCGTTCGCTATTCGATACTTGTCACTCTCCTGCGGCTTACCCCGCTCGCTTGCGCTCGGGGTTCGGACGCGCTCTTCGTTTCAACTCGATACTCGATACTCGATACTCGATACTGTTCACTCGCACGTCGCTCCGAAAACCGACAGCATTTTCGACAAGTCGCTCAAATCGACGAGCGTATTGAAATCAACGTCGCCTTGCTCGTGCGTGCGCCCGGTTGCGCCGAAATTCGCCAGCAGGATGCTCAGGTCGCTGAGATCAACTTCACAATCGTTATCGACGTCGCCATCGCCGCCGACGACGTTGCAGCCGTTGCCGCAGCCGTCGACGGTGATGAGTCGCAGAAAATCGTTTGGCTTCAGCACAACGGGCGTCGCGCCGGGGTTGCCGCCGTCCCATGTGTTTCCGCCGGTCGGGCCTACGAACTCGTTGGCTCGAAAGGCGGTATCGCCGTTGAGCAGTGTTGCCACCATTCGCAGCGTCGCGCCGGGGGCGACGCCGAGCGCACTGAGAGGCAGGCGCAGCTCGCGCAGTTTGAATGACGACGCCCCGTTGTCGAGGCGATAGGCGTAATCGTTGCCACCGTCGAGGTCGGTCGCCGCGCCGAGCAGGGTGCCGCCGATCAACGTGTGCGAAGTTGTGCCGAGTTGATATGCACGCAGCGCCGTCGGTTCCACGACGATCGCGTAGTCAGCCAAAAAACCGTCGGCGAAGTACAGGTCGCTGCGCTGTCCGCTCGATCCCTTGCCAGAGGCCATGCGCCGCGAACGGTCAGCCGTGTCGGTCATCGCAAATGTCGTGAATTGTCCGCCGTCCACGCAATCGACATAGATCACGCTGCCATAAGGCCCGGTTTGCGGCCACGCGTTCTGGCTGTCGAACGCCAGATGCAGATCCCCGCTGGTGCTCGAATCGATGTACAGCTCGCTGTTGCGGCCGATGAGGTCGGAGAGTCCGGTGTTGATGCCGCTGCGCACGCCGATGTACTCGGTCGGGCCGCGTGTGCCGTCGACGACCGCGCCCACCGGTGTCGTGTCGACAATCGTCGTCGTCCCCGCACCGGGATCGGACGGCACATAGACGCGCACATAGTCAATCTCATGATGCTGCGGAAACACGGTCGAGCCGTCCGGGTTGCCGGGCCATTGTCCGCCGACCGCCGTGTTCAGAATGATGTAGAACGGCTCGCGCGCCACGCCGGTCGTGTGACGGGCACGCGGCACGCCGTCGACGTAGAAATCGAGCCGGCCGGGCGACCATTCGACGGCGTAGGTATGCATGTCGGCGGCGAAATTGGGGCCGCTGAAATCCTCGGTGTTGTATTGGTTGTTCGGCCAAACGCCGAAATGATTCGACATGTACATGCGCGTCGGCTCATGGCCGAGCAGTTCCATGATGTCGATTTCGGGCGGCCACTGGCCGGCATTCGGCAGCATCCAGTGCGCGGGCCAGATGCCGCGTGTCGAGGGCACTTTGCCGCGCACCTCGATGCGACCATAGGGAATCGCGAACTTGTTCGGCGACTCGACCAGGCCCGACGTATAGTTGAACTGTCGCCACACGCCGTTGGAGTCGAAGCCCCAATACGTGCGCTGGCGGCTGCGCAGAACGAGTTTTCCGCCGCTCAGATAGACCTCATCCGGGGCGTAGTATTGCAGTTCGTTGTTCTTGATCAGGTGCAGGTCTTCGACGCGCCACTTGGTCAGGTCGATCGACGGGCCGTTGAACTCGTCGTTCCAAACCATCGTCCAGCCCGATGCGGGCGAGCCGCCGACGGTGCCGAACGACATGTCATCGACCAGCGTCGCACCGGGCGAGTTGCTGGTTTGCGTATGCACGATCGACACGCGTGCTTCGACGGTCGTGGCCGGGGCGGTCGCTTGCAGCGTGCCTTCGATCCAAGCATCGCGCGGCGACGCGGCGCTCAGCACCGTTGTTTGATACTCGTTGAGCATGTCGGATGTGCCGTACACGCCACCGAGCACGCGGTAGAACTCGACCTTCAGTGAGACCGCGTTCGCGCCGAGCAGCGGATCGCCAGTGTTGTGGCGGAAAAAGCCGCGCGCCTGCCAGACTTGTCCGGGCGAAGCGGTGCGGCTTTGAAACACGCCGGAGTAATTTGCCCCGCCGCTAAAGCTGCCGAATATCTTGAGCGTTTGGCCGCCACTGCGGGGCGTGGTGGCCGCGGGTGCGACGTTGTTGGAAACGTTGTTGAACGTGTTCCAATTGGCGATCGAATTGCCCGGATCTTCGAACGACGCGTTGAATATCTGACCGGCGCAGGCCGCAGAGCATGTGCCCAACGCGGCGATGGCGACGATGGAATGACGAATGCTCAACCGTGTTCGAAGTCGCTGCATGTGTTTCTCCGGGGCGATCGCGAATGTGCCGACACTGTCGGCCGCGGCGAGAGACGATTCGCGCGCGGCCGACGTTCGGTTGAGCAATAGGCTCGTCGCGCTGTCTTAGCGACGACGCGCGATGAACAGACTGCCCAGCGCCAGCAGCGCCAGACTGGTCGGTTCCGGAATCGGCGCGATCAGCGCCATGCCGTAACCCGGAGCCAGCGCCGGATTGGCGTTGGCGCCTTCGGTCACGAAGCCGTACTGCGGGATATAGCCCGGCGTGTTCGGCACGTTCATGCTGAGCGTAAACGACTGGCCGCCGACGAGCGGCGCGTACGACTCGAACACGGTCGAAAAGCCGTTGTTCGCGTCGAGAATCTTGACGAACGCGCGCGACGTGTAGCTGCTGTTGAACGAGTTCAGCACCGTCTGGCCGCTGAAGTTCACCGTCTGGCCCAGCAAGCCGGTGTTTTCAACGTACATGTTGGCACTCATGAACTTGTTGCCTGCGCCGCCCGGCTGCACCCAGAACCCGTCACCCGGGTTGTAGGTATTGGTGTTCGGGCTGAGGCGCAACACGTTGCCGCTGAAACCGGCGGCCAGATCGCTCGTGCCCCACGGGCTGCCGAACACGTAACCGCCGCCGTTCGAGGGCAGCTCGAACACGTTCATGAAACCGAGCCATGTCTGGCCCGGATCGACCGTGACGTCGACGGCGAGCGCCGAACCGCTGGTCAGCATCGCGGCTACGACCGCGACTGTCTTCGCAATTGCTCTCATGTGGACCCTCCTGATGTGGTCAAAGAACCCAGAAACAAAAATCCCAGAAACCAATGAACCCCAGAAACACAAACTTCACGATTAATCGCAACCCGGGGCGTATGGCGACACGCGAATACGCGGCGAGTACTTCAGCGGAATGTCCGAAGCATCAAACGTGATCGGTCGAATCGTCTCGGCATGACCATCCGCACACAGCACGTTGATCGACTTGTTGTTGTGCCGGTTGTTTGGCATGCGCGCTCGGTGGAACTGCTGGAAGTCTTCGAGGTACGGTCCGAACGACTGGGCGCTGATCACCAGGTTCGCAAGACCGGTGACGACCGTATCATTCTCGTCATCGCGACCCGATTCGAAAATCAGTCCGACTTCCGCCGGCTGGAAAATTTTCGTCAGATCGCCGCGCAGCCGCAGGCCGTCACGTTTGTTGCCGCAAGGCGACGATGGCGGATAGTTGAACTCACCGCGACACTCGATGCAGTTTTCGCCCTGCCACGCGACACGGAAGCAGCCCGGTCGCCCCGCACTTTCCGACGTCTCGACTCCGACGATATCCTCGTTGATGCCGTAGCTCAGCAGGCCCCAATAGCTCATGCCCGAGGTGCTGGAACGCGGATCGCCGGGGTCGCCGCTGCCGCGCAGGCCGTCGTTGCCGCTGCCTTTGTTTCGCGGATAGAACGGCGTGGCGATGCGGATCGGGTCGGATGGGCAGGTGACCATTTCGAGGTCGGTCTTCATGCGATTTCGGCGTTGCACGGCCTCTTCGTATGTGACGGCGCGGATGCCCCAGTGCCAATTCTCTTTGTAGTCGTAGCCCGCCGCCCGCGCGAGCGACACCGGCCACGAAAGCAGTTCGCCGCCCGCGCCGTACTCATATCGCTGGCGGGACGGGTCGGCGGCGGCGATGCCCACTTCGTCGGTCGAAACCTGGAACCGCCCCGTGGACGTGTTGTTGACCATCGCCGCCGTGCCACAGGCGCGCATGTTGGTCAGGCACTTGACTGACTTGGCTTGTTCGCGTGCGGCTCGGAGTGAGGGGAGCAGAATCGAGATGAGCAGGGCGATGATGGCGACGACCACAAGCAGTTCGATCAGCGTGAACGCTGTTTTCTGCGTTCGATGCTGTTGCGACTGTTGTAGCGGCGATTGTCGCGCCGCAAGTCGCCATGTTCGACAAGATCGAGGATTCATAGTTTGGCTCCTGAGCGGCCGCCGGTGGGAACCGGGCCGGTGGATTGGTTGATCTCAAGAAATGTGGGAACGATTGCCCGCAGCGAAGCGTTGCGCTCGCCGCGGCTGAGGAATCTTGCCGCCTCGAAGCCGATCGCGGTTGCATCTTGGCAGACGGCGGTGAGCGTCGGAAATACACCGAGCCGCGCGTCGGTGTCGTCGAAGCCGATGATCGAGAAATCCTGCGGAATGCGAATGCCCAGCTCGTGCGCGCGTTTCACGCAGCCGACCGCGAGCATCGGGTCGGCACAGAAAATCGCGGTCGGCCGATCGGGCATGCTGATCATCATTGATAGGATCGTAGCGCCGCCCGCGAGCGTCGACGGATGTCGAAAAACGTACTGGCCGGCGTAGTCGAGACCCGCGGCGGTCAACGCCGCCCGATAAGCCTCAAAACGGTCAAGGTGATCGCGGTCGGGCACATTGTGCATCGCAAATGCGATGCGGCGATGGCCCAGGGCGACGAGATATTCGATCGCCCGATGGCTCTCGACCTTGGAGTCGCCATCGACGTAATTCACCGCCGGCGAATCAAACCGGTCGCTGATGACGACGTGCGGAAAGCCCTCGTTAGCGACCGCCTCGCACGTTTCTCGCGTGGCGGCGGTGGTTCGCAGCACGACAGCGTTGACACCCTTGCGGGAAAAGAACTGTGCGTACGTCTCGTCGCGGCGTTTGTCGCGCTGCATGCTGAGCACGCACAAATCGTGGCCCTGTTCGTCGCAGCCGCGGGCCGCCCCTTCCAGAACAGCGGCATCGAATGCGTCGAGCAGCGTGCGGTCGGCCGTATACGCGAAGCCGATTGTGTTCGTTGTGGGCCTCGGTCGAGCGGTGGCGTATCCGATTTCGTGAATGACGGCGAGTACAGCTTCGCGGGTGGCGGCGCTGACCGCGGTGCTGTTATTCAGCACGCGCGAAACGGTGGCGACGGAGCAGCCGGCACGTCTGGCAATCGCCCGAACCGAGGCCATGATGAGTCTCGCAAAACGAGTTGTAACAGTGCGAAACGTTCCATTGAAATGTAACACGGACATGCGATGGATGCAAGGGAATTGCTGAATTTGTGTGTGTATCACGAAATGAAACGTTACAGAGACGGGACGGCGGCGAGCGGTTTCGGCGATAAGGCCGAACCAGTGCGCGAGTTATCAACTCGGTTGTCGGTGAATACGACGGCTAGGCACTGATTGCGGATTGGTGGCAGCGAGCGAAAATCGACGGTGATGGGCGGCAGGGGTACCCGTCGGAAGGCCATCGCCCGCCCGTTCGAAACGCTGGCTACTGGCAGTCGACGGTCGGGCGATTCCCTGCCTACGATGCTTTTTTTCCGCGGCCCCGACGGACCCGTTTCCGGAGGTCGGTGGGCGTAAGGTCAGCGAGCAGGCTTTCGCGCTCGCGCGTGAAGTCCCCGACGCCCGGCTCGTAATGCCGAAGGAAGCGTGCCAAGCCCGCTCGACCGAGAGCTTTTTTGAGTGCTGCGAGGCCGCGCACGCGGATTTGCTCAGTCGTTAGACGCACGTTTCATTTCCTCCACGAAACTGACCGGGTTGAGTACGCGAAAGCCCAGCCGACCGGCGTTTCGGACGGCTCGCCTCATTAGTTTATCGTCAACCGTGAGGAAAATCCGCACATTCCATTGAGCGGCCGCGGCGAGGTGTGTGGAATCGGCGAGGGCGAAGCCCATCAACCGAATCCGATCCGCTGCGTCAAGGAGCACATCGGTTAAGTCGGCGATTCTTGATGCCGGCGGAAGCAGCGCGAGCACGCTTCGCCGGCGATCGTGGTCACGCATTCGTTCGATCTCGATCACGGCCATCTCGGATGAGTAATCGGTCAGAACGCCTTGGTCGAGCAGTTCGAGAACTTGCTCGACCGCTGCCTTCTCGATGGCGACGCGCGGTTGCGAGTCGTCATCGAAGAGTCGATTCAGGCAGCATACGTCAAGATACACTCGCACTCAGCATGCCTCGCGTCGCGTTTGGGCGCGACCAAGAGTCCTCGTCGTTCGACGCGAAAGTAGGTGTCCCGTAGTGGGCCTAATGCGCAGGTTCGGTTCGTTCATCAGTGATACCCAAATGTTGGGCAATGCCCGTCCTCCGCTCTTCTCTGTGCCCTCTGCGCCTCTGTGTTTAGCCGGCTTCAACGCACCCGATGCACCAACATCGTATCTGTCTCGCCCGATTTCATCGGCGTGCGCGAACTCACTACGATGATCACATCCCCCGGCTTCGCCAGCCCCTCGGCGATCAGTCGCCGATTCAGCACGTCCACCAGCGCCACCGGGTTCGAAATCGGATCGACGTGCAGCGGCGTCACGCCGTAGTAGAGGTTCATCCGCCGCGCGACGGATTCGTCATACGTCAGGCCGACCACCGGCATCGGAAGCCGATGCCGCGACAGGTGCCGCACCGTGTCGCCGCTGGCCGACCACACGGCGACGAGTTTCGCCCCAAGGTGCATCGCCGCATGTACCGCGCCGTGAGCGATCGCCGACACGCGGCGATTCACATTTGTCGAGCACTCAATATCCAGCGCCGGTCGCTCGCGATGATCGGAATAGGCCTCAGTCGCGCGGCTGACGCGCTGCATCATCTCGACCGCGGCCAGCGGAAACTCTCCCGCCGCCGTCTCGGCCGAGAGCATGATTGCGTCGGCATTGTCGAGAATCGCGTTCGCCACGTCGCTGACTTCGGCCCGCGTGGGCATCGGGCTGCTGACCATGCTTTGCAGCATCTGCGTCGCCACGATCACCGGCTTGCCGCCCAACCGACACGCCGCGACGATGCCCTTCTGCACGATTGGCACCTGCCACACGTCCATCTCGACGCCCAGGTCGCCGCGGGCCACCATGATGCCGTC
>JBJXFK010000146.1:0-2536 GCA_046155505.1 Phycisphaerae bacterium | reverse complement strand
GCCCGCCGACACGCCGTCCGCCTCGTGCATCTTTCGAGCGATCTGGTGTTCTCCGGCACGCGTTCGGGAAATCACATCGAAACCGATCCGACCGATCCCGTGACGATCTACGGCAAAACGATGGTGCGAGCCGAGGAGGTCATTCGTGAACAGACGCCCGATGCCGCGATCTTGCGCATCTCGTTGCCGATGGGACCGAGCTTCAATCGACACGCGGGGGCCATCGACTGGATTCAGTCGCGTTTTCGCGCAGATCGGCCGGCAACGCTGTATTTCGATGAAGTACGATCTTGTACCTATTGCGATGACTTGAACGACGTGTTCGAGAAGTTCCTGTGCGGCAACAAGTCGGGCATCTTCCACTGCGGCAGTCCGCGGCCGATCACGCTGTATGAGATCGCACAGGTCGTCAATCGGGTAGGTGGGTATGCCCCGGAGTTGCTGAATGGGTGCCCGCGAATTGACGCCGGGCCAATGCCGCCGCGCGCCGGAAACGTGAGTATGTCAAGCGCCAAGCTGTGCGCGGAACTCGGCGAGCAACCGTTTCGACCGTGGCCGCTGGGGGATGACTTGCAGCCGACCGACCGCCGCTGGCACTTCGAGCGGCCGACGGCGGAGAGCCGATCGATCGAACAAATCGCGGCGCGACTGTATCGGTATCCGCGCGCGTGACGGGATTTCTCCCCTCTCCCCTCCGGGGGAGAGGGGCCGGGGGTAAGGGGGCCGAACCCGAGAAATTATGGTCCACATCCCCTCACCCTAGCCCGCAATTCTCACCGATACACTGGCGCGATGGCCCCTGATTTGGCATAAAGGCTTTACCACAAGGTCTTTGTCCCAAATGCAGAAGGCCATCGCGTTATGACACAGTGTACCCCAACGCTTTTTGATTTCCAGCCTCTGGGCAATCGCGAAGTCCTCGCTGCGTTTGACGGTGGCAAGGTGACTTCGGATGCCGGCGGCTTGCTGCTGCGCGAGGTCGAATCCAAGTTTGGATTCATCACTCAGTTCGCACGCTGCTTCACCGATCATCGCGATCCCGAGCGCACCGATCACACGCTCGTCGAACTTCTCAAGCAACGCGTCTTCGGCTTGTGTCTCGGCTACGAAGATCTCAACGATCACGATCAACTGCGCAACGATCCCTTGCTCGCCGTCCTCGTGGGCAAGAAAGATCCGCTCGGCAAAGAGCGTCTGGGCCGCGACAAAGGCAAACCTCTGGCGGGCAAGAGCACTCTCAATCGCTTGGAGCTCACGCCCGTGCGCGCCAATCCCGACAGCCGTTACAAAAAGATCGTCGCGCATCTCGACGCCATGCAGCACTTTTTCGTGCAGGCCTACGTGCAACAGCAAGTCGTGCCGCCGACACGCATCGTTCTGGATGTCGACACCACTGAGCTGCCGCTGCACGGCCATCAACTCGGTCGCTTCTTTCACGGCTACTACGACTCGTATTGTTACTTGCCCTTGTACATCTTTTGCGGCGATCATCCGCTCTTGGCGTTGTTGCGACCGTCGAACCTTGATGAACCGGTCGGCTTGCTCAAGCACCTGAAACGCATCGTGGACCATCTGCGTCAGGTGTGGCCGAACGTGCAAATCGTCGTGCGTGGCGACAGCGGTTTTTGTCGCGAACCTTTGATGCGTTGGTGCGAAGACAACCGTGTCGATTTTCTCTTCGGCCTTGCGAAAAACACGCGTTTGAAGCGGATTCTGGGCAGCGAAATGCATCAGGCCAAGACTCAGTTCGAGGCCACGAAAGAAGCGTCCCGCGTGTTCAAGGATTTTACCTATACGACCCGGAAGACGTGGAGCCGCGAACGCCGTGTCGTCGGCAAGGCCGAGCACTTGGCCAAGGGGGAAAACCCACGCTTCGTGGTCACGTCGCTGAGTGCGGAAGCGTTCGACGCCAAGACGCTATACGAGCAAGAATACTGTGCCCGTGGCAACATGGAAAATCGCATCAAGGAAAAGAAGCTCTACCTGTTTGCCGACCGCGTGAGTTGCCAAACGATGCGCGCGAATCAAGTGCGGTTGTGTTTGTCCACGGTGGCGTACATCGTGATGCGCGCCCTGCGTCAGTTTGGTCTGAAGGAAACGGAAATGGCCCAAGCACAGTGCGACACGATTCGCGTGAAGTTATTGAAGATCGGCGCCACCATTCAAGTGACCGTTCGGCGTGTCGTGTTGGCGTTGTCGGAAGCGTGTCCGTTCCAGGCGGTGTTCGAGCGTGCCTGGACGAATCTGCGTGAGTTGGTCGTGCCGATCGAACCCTTCGGAGCGCCGCAGCCAGCGCCGAATTCCGCGTAGACGAGCAAAAAAAAACGTTGGCCAATCAACGCCCTGGCGCCCAAGGTGCGCGCCGAACGCCACGACATCGTTATTCCACACCCATTCGGAGCCGAGAACGCTCGCCGAACAAGCACAAAACCAGCGCACCGATCCGCCGAACGCAACTTCCTCCACCCAATTGAGTCTCAATCGGCGAACCACTCCGAATAGAATGACGCTGTCAACTACTGGTGAGAATTGCGGG
>JBJXFK010000143.1:0-6709 GCA_046155505.1 Phycisphaerae bacterium | reverse complement strand
AACGGCATTTCGTTCAGCTATGTGTTGCGTGCCGGCCAGGCACAGCAGTACGTTTTCGCGATCTATGACAATGACAACGGCGGCGCGCTCGGTGCGGCCGACCCCAACGATCCGAACACCAATCCGGCCGATCCGAACAACCTGCGCCAGTTGCTCGGGGCGTACGTCCTCGGTCCTGTTACAACCCCGAATTCGGCCCACTTCGAGGTTCTCGCCGATCTCGAAGATCCGAATCTCGGCGGAACCATTTCAATGAATGGCCCCGATCTCGACGCCGACGGTCTCACCGATTTCGGCTACTCCTATAGCACGGTGATCGCTGGCGCGAGCACCGTCGGCCCCTCGTACTTCGGCATCGGCAACACCAGCGGCGGCACGCCGCCGGGTGCGCCGGGCGTCGATCCGTTCATCTGGCAGTTCCAGACGACCGTCGATCCGAACTTCCCGCAGTTGCCCCCGGCCCTCGACACCTTTGTCGGCGGTTTCGTCGTTGATGCCGTGACTGCACCGATTCGCAGCTTCGCCTGCCGCCTGTGGGCGGACGGCGCTTGCACCGACAACGACGGGGACGGCGTCTGCAACGCGCAGGACGGGTGTCCCGACATCGCCGATCCGAACCAGGAAGACGGCGACGGCGACGGTCACGGCGATGCCTGCGACCTGTGCCCCGGCCAAGGTCTCGGCGACAACACGGACAACGACGCTGACGGCGTCGGCAATCCGTGCGACAACTGCCCGGAGAACTTCAACCCGAATCAGGCCGACTGCGACGCTGACGGCCTCGGCGATGCCTGCGACACTGAGCCGGGTCCGGGATGCACGACCGGTTGCCCGAATCCAGGTTGCGATGATGCCGGCGTCGATGCCGACTTCAACAACGATTGCGAAGTCGGCCTGACCGACCTCGCCACGTTGCTCGCCAATTTCGGTACCGCCAGCGGCGCGACCAATGCCAGCGGCGACACCGATGCCAACGGCGATGTTGTGCTGACCGACCTGGCCAACACGCTGGCTCGCTTCGGTAACAACTGCAACTAACGCTTCTCGATTTCGCGAGCGGAGCGAGAGCTTCGCTCGCGGGATCCGCTGAGTTTGTAACACCTCTGCGAACGCGACGGTTAGAGATGCCCGTCGCGTTCGTTTGTTTTCACTCGACGACGCAGTGTTCCGAAACGCAAACGCCGACCGACATGACGACGATGCGTCGGGCAATCCTCACACCCATTACCCGCGAACCGAGGTCGAAACCGACCGCAACGGTTGCGAGAGATCAAAAATCGAGCCGTGAGATCAACGCACAACACCAGCCGCTTCTGCGCGCGCCGGCGAAATCTCGGCGACGACAATTCGTCGTTCTTCGAACACGGCGAAATCACATCGCGATTACGACCGGTGCTCCCGTGCGCGTACGTCTAACAAGGGTCAACTAGTTACAGGCTTCCTGTAACACTTCCTAGCCGATGCGGCGGATCGAGATGCCCGCCGCATCGGTCATTCTTTCTGTTGCATGCAACTCCGCCGATGAATGAACGCGGCTTCGATGACCGGGCACGATTGAAACGCGCCGACGATCAACCGTCACGTTTCATCTATCGCTTCGCTGACGCCGTCGCGTCATTGTGACTGACGGAACTCCGTGAATAATGATTTTCTCGCTATTACGACAAATTTCTTGTCAGTGCGGGCATACGGTTGATTGTCCACTACCTCCGACTCGACGGGGAAAGATCGCACAATTCATCGCATCTCGATGATTCACGCCGCAAGGCTCATTGCTGCGGCGCGTTGCGCGGTCCTGTCGCAGTATGTGTGGCCACTCGAGATTTCACGGCGTTTCCGCCGCATCACCTCGATCGGGCCATTGTGTTTCAGGCGAGTCGTCTCGACTAATGGTTACAGGGAGAACCGCATGAAGAAACTGTGTACATGTGCCGCTATCGGCATCCTCGCGAGCAGTGCGCTCGCGCAGGAATTTCAGACCCTCACCGAACGCAGCGTCGGGCGGTATGACCCGCGCACGAATTCGGTCGTTCCGATCGACAGCGTTGTCGGTCGCGAAGGGCCCGACATCGCGTGGGAGCGATTCGTCTTCGGCCCCGGGTCTTTCCGCAACACGCAGCGCGGCGAGACGATTCTTGACTGGGCTGACGTTGCCACAGGCACGGTTGTGAATGGAATTTCCGTCAGTTCCGTCGTTCGGACCGATGCACAGCAGTCGTTCATCTTCGCACTGTACGACAACGACAACGGCGGCGCGCTCGGTGCGGCTGACCCGAACGACCCCAACACCGACGTGAACGATCCGAACAACAATCGCCAGTTGCTCGGTGCATGGACCTACGGTCCGACGATTCCGGCCGGCAATTTCCACCAGGAACTTCTGATCGATCTCGAAGATCCCAACCTCGGTCCGCCGATCAGCATGACGGGCCCGGACCTCGACGCCGACGGTCGCACCGACTTCGGCTATTCCTATTCGATCATCGCCCGCGGCGCGCTGGCCGCCGGCCCATCGGTGTTCGGTGACGGCCCGACGATTCCGCCGGGTTCGCCGGGCTCGATCAACGGCTGGACGCGCTTCAATTTCAACGTCGCCGATCCGAACGCTGTAGTCGTTCCCCCGCTGCTCGCCGATTTCCAAGGCAACTTCCAGTTCGCCGGCGGCACGCCGTTCGGACAGTATGCCCTGCGTCTGTGGCAGGACGGCACCTGCACCGACACCGATGGCGACGGCATCTGCAACTCGCAGGATGGCTGCCCGAATACGCCTGATCCCAATCAGGAAGACTCGGACGGCGACGGTCACGGCGATGCCTGCGACCTGTGCCCCGGCCAGGGCCTCGGCGACAACGGCGATAATGATGCCGACGGTCTCGGCAATCCGTGCGACAACTGCCCGGATAATTTCAACCCGAACCAGGCCGACTGCGATGCTGACGGCATCGGCGACGCTTGCGATAGCGAGCCGGGTCCGGGCTGCACCACCGGTTGCCCGAATCCGGGTTGCGATGATGCCGGCGTGGACGCCGACTTTAACAACGATTGCGAAGTCGGCCTGACCGACCTAGCCACGTTGCTCGCCAACTTCGGTACCGCCAGCGGCGCGACCAATGCCAGCGGCGACACCGATGCCAACGGCGACGTTGTGCTGACCGACCTAGCCAACACGCTGGCCCGCTTCGGTAACAACTGCAACTGACGCTTCTCGATTTCGCGAGCGGAGCGAGAGCTTCGCTCGCGGGATCCGCTGAGTTCGTAACACCTCCGTGAACGCGACGGTTAGAGATGCCCGTCGCGTTCGCTATTTTTGTATGGTTTGCACGCCGCGGCTTGCGGTTACAATGCCCGTGGCAAGCTCAGCTTCAGATCACCGATCGGAGCGGACATGGGTGCGACGCACGATTCACGTCATCGTGACGCGTTGTATCAACGCTTTGCCGCCGAGCTCTATCGCGAGGCGCGCGACGCAACCGCTCTATCGACAGCCGCGAATCGGATACTCACCCATCCCGAAGTCGCGGCCGATGCGGAATTGTCGGCTCAGTTGCGCTCGGTGATCGCCTCCCGCGAATCCGAAATCACCGCCCGACGCGCTATCCAGGCGGCGGAGACGAAGAGTTCACTGGACCCGGACGTCCCGGTGTTCACGAGCTCCGCGAAACCGCAATCAACCGCGCCCTCGAAATCACAAATCAATGCGGCGCTCGACCGCCTACGCCGAGAGCTCGACGAGCGGCTGTCGCACTTCGACCTCGCCGGCGGGCGCGACGTGCTCGCGCGCATCGTCGAAACACAGGCGCGCTACGGCGAGTTGGTCAACGCGTCGATGGTCGAACGATGCAAGCACGACATCGCGGCCTGCGAAGCACGAAAAAAGCTGCTGCTCGACGAGATCGATTCTCTGGAAGCGCGTGCGATCGAATCAGCGCACAAGGGGCAGCACGAATCCGCGGCGCAGGCCCTCAAGCGACTCTCATCGATTCATGCGACCCGTCCGTCGCTACTTCCGGCGGATCGCTTCGAAAAACTCAGGCAGGCGGTGGCGAGCAGCGGCGAGCACTTCGAGCATCGCGAGATCAGCCGCGAGCTGGTGGCGCGCGAACGCCTCGTCGCCGACGAGCTTCGCCACATCGCTGCGGCGGTGCATGAATTCCACGGCGTATCCCACCAGGTGCCGCACGATCATCCGGATTACCTTGCCGCCGAGCGCAAGTATCACGAAGCGGTGCGCGAGTTGAAGGCGCACGACAAAGAGTGGTACGCCGACCTGGTGGTTGAGTTGGACGAGTTGATGGACGACCTGCACGATCCGACCGGGCGCGCCGCGGCCCAAGTGACCAAGTTCATCGAGAGCGTGCGCTCCGCGCTGCGTCACATCGTGCGCGAAATTCGCGAGATCCGCGAAGAGCAAATCGGCCACAACACCACAACGAAACCGAAGTAGCCGCTACTCGGCGGCCATGTTGCAACTCGCGGGTCGCGCGGCGAGGCACCATCCGCTCAGCACGCTGAACTTTGAACGCACCGCCATCGCGTCCGTATTCGCCCGGAGTGCCTTTTCGAGTTCGTCAGCCGCCACCGATACCGCGCCGAAGCCGTACGCGCCCGCGTCTCCCTTCAGCGAGCGTACGGTCTTCTCCAGATCGACGAGATTCTGCGCCGCGAGCAACTGTTCCATCTGCGTCAGGCGCGTCTTTAGCCCGGAGACAAACTCATCAATCAGCGGGAGCATGCCCTGATCGTGCAGCAGCGAACTAATCAGCGGCTCGCCGCGCATGCTGTTCACCACGGCTTGCAACGCCTCGCGCGTCAGCGGCTTGGTGAGCCACACGCTGCAACCCGCGTCCAGACACTTCTTGCGGCAATCGGGATCGGATACGGCGGTGATTGCGATGATCGGTCTGGTGAAGTTGGCGGCAGTGAGCTCGGCGGCGACTTCGTAGCCCGACTTTCCGGGCATTTCAATGTCGAGCAGCACGAGATCGGGCTGCGTGGAAGTGGCGAGCTTGATGCCGATGTCGCCGTCAAGGGCGTGCGTGACCTCGACGTTTGCACTCTTGAGGAGAAACGTCACCAGCTTGGCGATCGACGGGTCATCGTCGATCAGAAGCATGCGCGACTTGGTCGCGGCGCGGTGGAACATGCTTACGTCTATCGCGCGTTTGAAGCGCACGCCGACTTCATAGAGCGTGCCCGTGCCCTCGAGGTAGCGACATCGTGCGACTTCACCCTGGATCGTCACTTTGTGATTGTGCAAACTGACAAGGTGGATCTTGCACTCGGTACGCGGATAAACAAAACTGCCTGCCAGAAATCCGAGTCCGTCGCGGCTGATATTTCGCGACGGCACCGCGTGGCGGACCCAATCCCCGGATTGCTGTTTCAACTCGACCACGAGCGATTTGACGCGATAGGAATAACGCTCGGTCTTTCGACCGGTTACTTGATCATTGCGGTCGGCCGTCTCGTCCAACTTATCAAGCGCGTCCTTGATCAGGGTCGGATCCTGACGCAATGCGCGTTGGTTTCGGTCGTCGTTGTTTGTCACAGCCCCGATCTCCGCTGCACCGCTGATACATCCGCCGCTCGGCATGCGACGGCCGCACCGGCAGGACGCTCGCAACTTCCACTCTGTCTATGTATCGAGTACTCGCGACCGATTCGTGAATTCTGCCGTAGTGGACTTCCGGGGCTGCACCGATAACGTCGCAGCCACTCTATCGTGGCCGTGACTTCGAGTTATCGCAACGCCGGCGATGGGGCGATCGCGCGGCTTCAGCCGCGCGACGAATCGAGCAACCAGTCGATCACCATCGCGGTCGGGGCGTCGAAGAAGTGCTCGTGGAGGTGCATCGGTCGTATCCGGCGCAATTCCGGCACGCCCGCGGCGATCGCCCGCCGCTCCGCGATCAAACAGAGGAAACAGCGATAACGGATCGTATGCGTGCCGAAGTTGTAAACGAACGGCGGCTGCGCCTGCTGAATCGCGATCCGCACGTCGACTTGCTCGCGCGCGACTTCGACGATGCGTGATTCGGGCGATGCGTGACCGATGATCGGGCCGCCGACGAACCGCCACCGATCGTCATCGGCCATACCCGATCGCACGATCAGGTATTCGCCGCGCGCACTGCGAATGAGCGCGTAAACTTCGACCCATTCACGACTGTGCGGCATGACAGCAGCCTGCGCGGCGCATGGCGATCGTCACGCCGACTTTCGCGAGGATTTCTTCGTAGGCGGTTCCGGCTTGGCGGGCTTGGCGTCGGACTTCTCTTTTGCGGGCTTCGAATCAGTCGATTTTGATTCGGCGGCTTTCGAATCGGTCGGTTTTGAATCGGTCGCCTTCGAATCCGCGCTCGACTTGGTCGTGTCGGCATCCTTCTTGGCGCTGGTATCGGTCGCGGGCTTCGAATCCGCTTCCTTCGCCTTGGTGTATGCCTCGCTGCGATAGTCAGTTTCGTAAAAGCCGCTGCCTTTGAACAAAACCGCGCCGCCGATGCTGATCAGACGGCGAAGCTTCGACTTGCCGCACGACGGGCATTTCTTCAGAGGGCCGGCAGTAATCGACTGAAACTGCTCGAACTCGTGCGAGCACGCGTCGCAGGCGTATTCATAGGTCGGCATCGATGCAGGACTCCTGAGAGATTGTCGCAGCCGCGTAGGGTGGGCATCGCCCACCATTCGCCGATCACTCGAATACCCGGCA
>JBJXFK010000137.1:0-2894 GCA_046155505.1 Phycisphaerae bacterium | reverse complement strand
TCTTCATCGCCAATGCCGCGACATTGCAGGCGATGAGCTCCGGGCTGACGCGTCTGGTCCAGCCGCTGCATCGGGTGTTTCATTGGCGACGCGAGAACACGCGCGACGGCAGCCGCCGCAACATCGCAGCCCACTACGACCTCGGCAACGATTTCTACAAGCTCTGGCTCGATGACACGATGGCCTATTCGGCTGGGATCTTCGAAACGCACAGCGCGACGATGCGCGACGCGTCGATCGCAAAGATGGATCGGCTTTGTCGCAAGCTGCGGCTCACACCGAGCGATCACCTGCTCGAAATCGGCACCGGCTGGGGCGGGCTGGCGATTCACGCCGCGCAGCAATTTGGCTGTCGCGTGACGACGACCACCATTTCGCGCCGACAATTTGAATTCGCGCGCGAGCGCGTTGCGGCGCTGGGCCTGGCCGATCGCGTCACGGTGCTGCGCGAGGACTACCGCGATCTGCGCGGGCAGTATGACAAGCTGGTCTCGGTCGAGATGATCGAAGCCGTCGGCCATCAATATTTCGACACGTTCTTCCGCAAGGTCAGCGGCCTGCTGCGACCACACGGCCAGGCGTGCATTCAGGCGATCACCGTCGCGGATCGGTTCTATGAGCACGCGCGTCGCGACGTCGATTTCATCAAGCGCTACATCTTTCCCGGCAGTTGCCTGCCCTCGATCGCGGTGATGAGTGATTCGATCGCGCGCGTCACCGACATGACCATCACGCACGTCGAAGACATCACCGCGCACTACGCGCGCACGCTGCGCTTGTGGCGCGATGCGTTCCTCGCCCGGCACGAGCAGGTGCGAGCGCTCGGCCTGCCGCAGTCGTTCATTCGCATGTGGGAGTTCTATTTGTGCTATTGTGAGGCCGGCTTCGCACAACGCACGATCGGCACCGTGCAGATGTCGATGGTGAAGCCTGCCGCGGCGTATGGACCGACTCTTGGCACGATCTGAGCGGTGCTTGTGAAACTCATCGCGAACGTCGTGCTCTTTCAAGCTGCCTGGTGCGCGTCAATCTTTGGTGCGGCGGCGGGAAATGCGTGGCTGGGCCCCGCGTGTATGGCGGTGCTCGTTGCCCTTCATCTGTTGATCACGCCGACCCGCCGTGCCGACTCACGAACGATTCCGATTTGCACCGCCATCGGCATCGTTGCTGAAATGCTGACAGCCTCGATCAGCGGCACCTCGTTCGCCGCTCACACGCCCGCGGCTGCGCCGATTCCGCTGTGGATGGCTGCAATTTGGCCCGGCTTCGCGACGCTCCTGAACAGCAGCATGGCCTGGATGCAAACCCGCCCGCTCATTGCCGTCGCGTTCGGCGCAATCGGCGGACCGGTCGCGTACTACGGCGGGGCATCCGCGGGCGCAGTGCGGCTCGGCGAATCGCCCACCCTCGCGCTGGCTGCCGTCGCGATTCAATACGCCGTGCTCATGCCGGTTCTCTGCGCGATCGCTCGAACGCACGCCGCTCGCTATCGTACGACCTGACGGCAAGTTGCGGAGGTGGAACCGTGGCGGGCGAGCGAAGGCACTTCTTTACCGGGGCAAGATGGGAATCGATTGTCGGCTATTGCCGGGCGATGCGCGTCGGCGATCAGGTCTTCGTCACGGGCACCGCTCCGGTAGCCGATGACGGAAGTGTCTTTGCTCCCGGCGACGCCTATCGCCAGGCGCTTCGCTGCTTCGAAATTATCGACCGCGCGATGCGCGAGCTCGGCGCGGAGCGCAAGCACATCGTGCGCACCCGGCTCTATGTCACGGACATCAGTCGTTGGGAAGAATTTGGGCGGGCGCACAAAGAGTTCGTCGGCGACCATCGGCCCTGTACCACGATGGTCGAGATCAAAGGTCTGATCGACCCGGCGATGCTGATCGAAGTCGAGGTCGACGCGATCATCGGCTGACAATACCATGCGAGATTCCGGTGGGTGGGGCGGGCATTCTGCCCGCCCGGAACATCGGAGTTCGGTGGCGGCGGGCAGAGTGCCCGCTCCACCCGCGCGTCGCAACCGAATGTGCGATGTACCTGAATAATGGAAGGAATCGCCATGAGCGCGACGCCGCAAACATACGCCGCCCGGCCCACGATGCCGCCCGCCGACGCGCCTGCTCCACCGATCAGTGCGCTGTCAGTGGAGGATTACACGCGCGTCCGCGAACTGTGCAACCGCCTGTTCAACCAAGTGTTCCAGGACATCGCCCGCACGTCGTTGCCGGACGCCGCCGCAACGCTCGGACTCGCGCCAAAGGGCAAGATCCCGAAGATGCCGCAGAATTTGTTCGCGCTGCTGGCTGATTTCGGCATTTACGACCATTACCTCGGCGGATCGAACGCGCTGCAACGCTTTTTGAAGCGCACGCCCCCACCGACCGGCCCGCTCGAGCTCGAAGTTGTCGAAGCGGTCACGCATCCGCGTTTCTCGCTCTACACCTACGTGCGAAAGCTCGAAGACAACACGCATCTCATGTTCGATGTGCTGCATCAGGAGACGTGCGTGTTGTTCGACACAGCGCTCGGCAATACTCCCATGCCGCCGAGCGTGATGCTCGCCGCGCGAGCCTTGCCGATTCGCGGCCTGTTGATGACCGGCGGCGGCGTCATGGTCATGCCGACCGGGTTGATCGAGATTTTGCAACAGCGGCTAGCTGCGGCGGGGTTCGAGGATTTCGCCGCGGGCAAGCCTCGCCCACGCAAGGGCGAACGCCTGGCCGAGGCACACGCGGTCATCATCAAGACCGGCCTGCAACTCGCGGCGGCGAACGCGGCCCGGCAGCGCGTGGTGCGCTAGCGGCTGACGCGAGGCGAGTGGCAGTCGGCGCGCGATACCGATTCAAGTTGAGCGATTCGAGCGACCGATGAGAGATGACGAAGAGATCTCT
>JBJXFK010000136.1:0-2898 GCA_046155505.1 Phycisphaerae bacterium | reverse complement strand
TCTTCATCGCCAATGCCGCGACATTGCAGGCGATGAGCTCCGGGCTGACGCGTCTGGTCCAGCCGCTGCATCGGGTGTTTCATTGGCGACGCGAGAACACGCGCGACGGCAGCCGCCGCAACATCGCCGCCCACTACGACCTCGGCAACGATTTCTACAAGCTCTGGCTCGATGACACAATGGCCTATTCGGCTGGCATCTTCGAATCGCAGAGCGCGACGATGCGTGACGCGTCGATCGCAAAGATGGACCGGCTCTGTCGTAAGTTGCGGCTGACGCCGAGCGATCACCTCTTGGAAATCGGCACCGGCTGGGGCGGATTGGCGATTCACGCCGCGCAGCAGTTCGGCTGTCGCGTGACGACGACCACCATTTCGCGACGACAATTCGAATTCGCGCGCGAGCGCATCGCGGCGCTGAATCTGGCCGATCGCGTCACGGTGCTACGCGAGGACTATCGCGATCTGCGAGGGCAGTATGACAAGCTGGTCTCGGTCGAGATGATCGAAGCCGTCGGCCATCAATATTTCGACACGTTTTTCCGCAAGGTCGGCGGCCTGTTGCGCCCACACGGCCAGGCGTGCATTCAGGCGATCACCGTCGCGGATCGGTTCTATGAGCACGCACGTCGCGACGTCGATTTCATCAAGCGCTACATCTTTCCCGGCAGTTGCCTGCCCTCGATCGCGGTGATGAGTGATTCGATCGCGCGCGTCACCGACATCACCATTACGCACGTCGAAGACATCACCGCGCACTACGCGCGCACGCTGCGCTTGTGGCGCGATGCGTTCCTCGCCCGGCATGAGCAGGTGGGAGCACTCGGCCTGCCGCAGTCGTTCATCCGCATGTGGGAGTTCTATCTGTGCTATTGTGAGGCCGGCTTCGCGCAGCGCACGATCGGCACCGTGCAGATGTCGATGGTGAAGCCTGCCGCGGCGTATGGACCGATTCTTGGCACGATCTGAGCGGTGCGCGTGAAACTCATCGCGAATGTTTTGCTCTTTCAAGCTGCCTGGTGTGCTTCCATCTTTGGTGCGGCGGCGGGAAATGCGTGGCTGGGCCCCGCGTGCATGGCGGTGCTCGTTGTAATTCATGTGCTGATCGCGTCGACCCGGCGTGCCGACTTGCGAACGATTCCAATTTGCAGCGCCATCGGCATCATCGCCGAAATGTTGACCACCACAATCAGCGGCACCACGTTCGCCGCACACACGCCTGCGGCTCTGCCGATCCCGCTGTGGATGGCTGCAATTTGGCCCGGCTTCGCGACGCTCCTGAACAGCAGCATGGCCTGGATGCAAACCCGCCCGCTCATCGCCATTGCGTTCGGCGCAATCGGCGGACCGGTCGCGTACTACGGCGGGGCATCCGCGGGCGCAGTGCGGCTCGGCGATTCGCCCGCTCTGGCGCTGGCCGCTGTGGCGATTCAATACGCCGTGCTCATGCCGATCCTGTGCGCAATCGCTCGAACGCTGGCTGCTCGCTATCGTACGACCTGACAGTAAGCCGCGGAGGGCGAAATATGGCGGGCGAGCGCAGGCATTTCTTCACCGGTGCAAAGTGGGAATCGATCGTGGGTTATTGCCGCGCGATGCGCGTCGGCGATCAAGTCTTCGTCACGGGCACCGCTCCGGTAGCCGATGACGGAAGCGTGTACGCGCCAAATGACGCCTATCGCCAGACGCTCCGCTGCTTCGAAATTATCGAGCGCGCGCTGCGCGAGCTCGGCGCAGAGCGCACGCACATCGTGCGCACTCGGCTCTATGTCACGGACATCAGTCGATGGGAAGAATTCGGGCGGGCGCACAAAGAGTTTGTCGGCGACCATCGGCCCTGCACGACGATGGTGGAGATTAAGGGCCTGATCGACCCGGCGATGCTGATCGAAGTCGAGGTCGACGCGATCATCGGCTGACAATACCATGCGACATTCTGGTGGGTGGGTGGGGCGGGCATTCTGCCCGCCCGAACCATCGGAGTTCGGTGGCGGCGGGTAGATTGCCTGCTCCACCCGCACGTTGCAACCGATTGTGCGATGCACCTGAAAAATGGAAGGAATCGCCATGAGCGCGACGCCGCAAACATACGCCGCCCTGCCCACGATGCCGCCCGCCGACGCGCCTGCCCCGCCGACCGCTGAGTTGTCAGTTGAGGATTACACGCGCGTCCGCGAGCTGTGCAACCGCCTGTTCAACCAGGTGTTCCAGGACATCGCCCGCACCTCGCTACCCGATGCGGCCAAGACGCTCGGGCTCGCGCCAAAGGGCAAGATCCCGAAGATGCCGCAGAATTTGTTCGCGCTGCTGGCTGATTTCGGCATTTACGACCATTACCTTGGCGGATCGAACGCGCTGCAACGCTTCTTGAAGCGCACGCCCCCGCCGACCGGCCCGCTCGAGCTCGAAGTTGTCGAAGCGGTCACGCATCCGCGATTCTCGCTCTACACCTATGTGCGGAAGCTCGAAGACAACACGCATCTCATGTTCGACGTGCTGCATCAGGAGACGTGCGTGTTCTTCGACACCGCGCTCGGCAATACACCCATGCCGCCGAGCGTGATGCTCGCCGCGCGGGCCTTGCCGATTCGCGGCCTGTTGATGACCGGCGGCGGCGTCATGGTCATGCCGACTGCGTTGATCGAGATTTTGCAGCAGCGCCTCGCCGCGGCGGGGTTCGAGGACTTCGCCGCCGGCAAGCCGCGGCCTCGCAAGGGCGAACGCCTGGCCGAGGCGAACGCGGTCATCATCAAGACCGGACTGCAACTCGCAGCGGCGAACGCGGCCCGGCAGCGCGTGGTGCGCTAGCGGCTGACGCGAGGCGAGTGGCAGTCGGCGCGCGATACCGATTCAAGTTGAGCGATTCGAGCGACCGATGAGAGATGACGAAGAGATCTCT
>JBJXFK010000135.1:0-24717 GCA_046155505.1 Phycisphaerae bacterium | reverse complement strand
CGACGGCGGCGGCGACGGCGTGGTTGTCCATCGGGGCGATCTTGCGACTGCGCACCGTCAGGGGATTGCGAATCGTCGTCCGGCCCGTCGTCGGCTTCGTCGTTTGGCTCGATTGGCTCGATCGGTTCGATCGGTTCGATGCGTTCGTCGCGCGGTGGCGGCATTGGCGGACGCTGGCCGCCACGCGAATCACCGCGTGCGTCGCCGTCCCGGAATTCCGGCCCCTCGGCGACGAAGCCGCTCGCTTCGTCGTCTCGTGGATTACGTTCGCCGCGCGGCGGACGTTCGCGCGAATCTTCACGCGGTGGCGGCGCTCCGCCGGGGACGGGTTCGTCGTGCAAGTCGCGCCGTGGACCGCGGCGGTTGCGCGGGCCGCGTTGCGCGTCGCCGTTTGTCGGTGGTTCGTCGGGCCCGCGACGCTGCATGGGTCTTGCCCAATCGATCGGCTCGGGCAGATTGGTCTCTTTGATCTCTTCGTTCGGCACGGTAATCAGGCGACCGTCGCCGGCTCGCACCAGCACAAGTTGCGTGAGAATCTGCTTGTCGATCACTTGCGCAACGCCGAACTCAGTGCTGACGAACGAATTGGTATGCGGCAGCTTCGCCGTGAGTTCCTCGTACCCTTCGTGTTCGTATCGCAGGCAGCAGCGCAGCCGCCCACAACGGCCCGAGACCTTGGTCGGGTCGAGCGTCGACTTTTGCAGCTTGGCCATGCGCATCGTCACGGGCCGCAGCTTCTTGAGAAAGTTCTTGCAGCAGCACTCGCGTCCGCAAATTTCGTAGTCGGCGACGAGCCGGGCTTCGTCGCGTGCGCCGACCTGCCTCATCTCGATGCGCGTGTGGTAATCGTGTGCGAGCAGCTTGACCAGTTCGCGGAAGTCGATGCGATCGTCGGAGCGGAAGTAAAATACGATCCGTTCGCCGCCCAGCAAATGCTCGACCGTCACGACCTTCATGTCGAGGCCCATCTGCGCCGCGAGCAACCGGCAGCGATCAATATCCTGCATGTTGTGGGCGTTCAGGTGCTCGTGGTCGGAAATGTCGGCGGGCGTCGCGGCGCGCAGGATGCGCCCCGAACGCGGGCGATAAAACTCGGCGCCGCTGTTTTCGATGTAGCGTTTGATCTGCTCGCGGCTGACCGATTTGGAGCAGCCGTTGCAGGTCAGGCTGACCTGCTCGCCCAACTCGGTGCCGCGGTCAGTTTGAATGACGGCCTTGCCGCCGCAGTTGAAAACCGAGCCTTGTCGATAGGTAAACTCGCCGATCCAGCCCATCGCGCCATAGCGGATCGCGGTGCTGGGGTAGATTTTTTCGAGGCCCGCGCCGCAACCCGTGCCGCAGCCCTGGTCGGACTTGCCCTTGTTGTCGTCGTACTGCGGTAAGGCTGCCATATCGCGAAACTCCGCCGCGGCGACTGCCGGTGTCGTGATCGAAATCACCGGCGGACGACTAAACTGGGGAGCATCGGCCTGGGGCCGGTGCGAAGCGAAATCACACCGGCCGGAGGCCGATGCTCCCCGCGCGGGTCGAATTCAGTCGTGAGAGTTTACGGCGAGAACGGCGGGACTTCCACAATCTGATTCAGCGAGCGGTCGCCGCGAATCTCGGCGATGCCGAGATAGAGCGTCGCCCCGGCCAAATTGGACGCATTGCCGAGGATGTAGGCTTGTGTGGACGACGCGCCGGGAAGAAGGTCGACAAACAGCCCGTCGAGTCGCGCGCGGCCTGGTGCGTCGCAGAAGCCTTTGAAGCTGACGGGGCTGCCGGAGCGATTGCGAAGCGTTTGCTCAACCCGCAGGTTTCCATTCTCCCACTTCGCGATGCAATCGACGTCGATTTCGCGCAGGCCGAGGCTCAGACGCTCGGAGAATTCGAGCTTGGCCGGCTCGGGGCCGTTCAGCCGCAGCTCGATCGCGCAATTTTGGTTGCTCGCGATTTGTCGCGGCGGCATGATGAAAGAGAGCGTTTTCTCGAAGGCCTCGCCCGGCGGCACATCGAATTGAAACGTGCGCGGCGCGACATCCCAACTCGTCGGCGGCTGCACGAAGATCTCGCCCGTCAGATTGTTGTTATACGGATTGCGAAACGTGATCACCGGTAGCGGGTCGGGTTGATGCCGCTGCAGGTATGTATTTTCCATGCGAAAACTCGATTGCAGCAGCGCTAGCTCGGTGTCGTGCGTGATGATGATTGTCGGCTCCCGGCCCAGCGGAATGCGCGTCCGTCCGGAAACGGTCGACAGCGGCGTCATGCGACCGAGCATGTCCACGGCCTGCGCGTTGCCGCCGAGGTAAAGCTCCACCGGTTCGTCGTGCGGTGTGTCGCGCCACGTCCAGGTCACGAGGCAGCTCGATCCGCCGCCGCTGAAGAAGAGAATCACGCCGTCTTCGTCAGGTTGCATCAGGCCGCGCAGACGTTTGCCGCTCAGGTAACGCACAAACGTGCGCAGCGGCAAATATGCGGCGGTCGGTTCCCAGGCGAGCGAACCGCTCTCGCGCGTTAGCCGAACGGGGGCGCGCAGGTAGAGCCGAGCCGCCGCTGCGGCGTGCGAGAGCACCAGCCGGCGCATGAGATCGACATGATCGCCCTGTGCGCCGCCGGCGCTGGCGGCGTCGAGGTAGAGCCAGTCGCGCCCGTCTCCGCTCAATTCGGCATCGACGAAAACGGTCGGCAGATCGCGCGTCGGAATCTGCGGCGGGATCCAGTGTGAGACGATGTTGGTGCCGCGCTCGGCGGCCGCGAGCGGCGCGTTGATGCGCGCCGTGACGACGGTTTCGGGCACGCTGACGAAGCGTTTGAGTTGATCGCGCAATTGGCGAATCGCGAGCGCGTCCCAGGTAAGCGTGCCGCTGAGTTCGCGGCGCTCGTCGCCGAGTTGCCAGGTCGGCAGCGAACCGCCGAAATGCGCGAGCAGCGGGCTCAGCGTGGCTTGCCAACGCGCGTCACGGGCGAGCATTTCGCGCAGCGACGCATAGGAACCGCCGTCGCTCGATTCGGCGGGCGAGATGACGCCGGCACACTCGACGCCCAACTCGCCGAGGATGCGCATGAGTTCGGTGGTCTGGCGTAGCTCGTCGCTCAATTCGCCTTCGGCGGCGCTGCGCACCGGCAGGCCGAGCTTGATCGAGTGAATGCCCAACTCGCGCATAAGTGTTGCGACGGCTTGTGCGTCGTGCCCGCGAAAGTCGTCGAGATAGACGCCGAGATCGGGTTTGTAGCTGGAGTTCGGCGGCAGCGGAGCGACCACTGCGAATTGCAGGCGGCGTTCGAGCATGACCGACTTATCGGCCAGCAAGCCGAGCGTCGCGGTGTAGAGCCCCGGTTCAAGTTCGGGCAGCGGTACGCGAACCGGCTCGCCGTGGCCAACGCCAGCAGGCTTCGGCGAGCCGGACTTCTTCGTTCCGCCGGCGGTTTCCGACGCGCCAGCGACGATGTGCGATTGTGCCGTACTGAGTCGATATTCCTGCTCGAAGACGGCGCGGTCGTCATCGTCGGTCACGCGCACGCGGGCCGAGAGCGTCGTCGCCGAGGCGTTGTTGACATCGAGCAGCAGCGACGCCTTGGCATCGGCGGCGACGATATTGCCGCGTGCGTCGATGGCCAGCCGCGCGCGTGGCAAGCGATAGATGGTGACATCGTCGAACCACGCTTGCCCGCGCACGTCGCGGCGAACGATCGGATCGACGGTCGCCGGGCCGGGTTCTTCCCAGGCGTGCCGATGGAGAATCCAGAGTTGCAATCGCAGGGCGTATGCGCTCGGAAAGTCGCCGGGAATGCCAAGTTCGACGCGTTGCCACGGCTCCTGATTTGCGCCGGTCGCGGCGACGAGATTGCTAACGCGTTCGCTGCCGGGGATTTTTTCCTCGAAGCGGTCGACGAGATAGGCAATGATGAATGCCCGCGAGTGTTCGAGCTGCGACGCGCGGATGTAGGCGCTGGCGAGATAATCGGAATCGGCGATGACGGTCAGATCGAGCTGTGCGTATTCGTAACAGACATTGCCGGTCTGAATTGAGAGACGAAACGATGGCGGCGCGTCGTGCCCGATTTGGTCATCGAATTCGCCGGTGGCGAAGGCGGGCAGCCCGTCGCCGCGGAGCTTGCGCCAGTACATGGGCGTGGCTTCGAAGTTGCCGAGCGGGCGTTCGTTGAAATCGAACTGCTTGACCACGCGATAGGCGTCGGCCTTGGTAGCGAATTCGACGGGCATGACGTCCTGCGCGACGGCGTGCGGCGGCGTGGCCGATGCGAGCAGCAGCAGAGCGGCGATGACGTAGGCGCGCGGGTTCACAGCTATCGAATCGGATGGCGGGCGGCGAGAGATCGATAAACGGTTTGGCGCGGACGAACTTTGCTGCGCCGCGTTGCCCGCCGCGCAGAATTGGCCCGTCCGAATGCGCCTACGCGGGCACCGGCGGGCGACGCGCAAGTTCGGCCTCGCCTGTCCGACGGGATCGGATCACCGCCTGCGCCGCGTCACGGTGCGATCGTCGGCATGCTGCCCGACTGAATCGCCAAATCCTCGAACCGAATCGTGCCTGACCAGATTTCCGCTGGATCGACCAGCTCGTCGGCGTGAGCGATGCTTGGTCGCAGGATGACCGTCGCACGCGTCGCATTCACGAGTCGTATCTGCGCGGCACCCTGACCGTTCCAAGCTGCCTCGCCGCGGTCGCACGCGAAACCGCCGATCAGATGCTCTTGCCCGTTGACTAGCGCGATCACGTCAAACGCAACCGCGATCGGCAGCGGATCGCGTCGTCGCACCTGCACGCGAACGGTCGATACGCCATCCGCATCCGTCGCGGAAACTGCAACGCCGGCCCCGTCGATGCAGCGGCGAACCGCGATATCCAACTCGACGCCGTCACGGAGCACCGGCAACGGCATTTGCTCCGGCTCCACGACCGTCACGTCAATGTCATGCATCTGCGTCCAGGCGTGCAGCGACGCGTCAGCCTGTACGCGATCAGCCGCGCGCGCCGTCCATGTGCGTACGAATCGCAATCGGTGCGTGCCGATGCCGAGGTCACGTTGGTGCAGCGCCGTGCCGGTCGAATAAAGCCCGGACCTATACGCGCGTCGGTCCACATGCTGCAACTCGCCGCCGTCGACCGAAACTTCCGTCGCCTCCTCAATGTGAACTCCTTGCGGCACGCAGATCCATCCATACGCCCAGCCCGGCCAAATCGCGCCGGCTGCAATCATTCGCCGCGCGAGAATTCGCTGCTGACACGATGCTTCGAGCAGCCGTTTCAACTGGGGTTCGGCGAGTAGCCCGCTTTCGCGTAAATCGTCCAGCACTTCTCTTCGGAACATCGTCGCATCGAGTGCCGCGAACTGCCCGCGCTCGTGAATAGCAAGCAGACGCTCGATCAGCCACATGCGATCGGACGCGCTCAGCGAGTTCGACTGGATGCGTCGCCGCAACTCTTGCTGGGCCCAGGGAAAGACGCGAATGTCGGCTGACTGCGTTCGTTCAACCACGATCGACAGCGGCGCGATGGTCAGCCACTGCGCGCGCGAGAGCTTCGCCGCAATCCACGGCGACGTGCTCGCACAAATCAGCAGCAGGCCAACCGCCCCAATCCTTCGCCGCCCGCGCCGGCGCGCTCCACGGATCATCGTTCGCGCATTCAGGCCGGTCCCGCACTCGGGACACCGCTGGCTCTCGCATCCGGTCAGGTCGTAATCGCACTTGCGACAATGCATGGCCGTTCCGCGACGACGGCGAAGCAGCGCGACGACAATCAACACGAGGCCCAATGCCGCGACAGCGACGGCGATCCAGTGCGCAACGGACGATTGAAAAACTGCACGCATGAGGGCGAATGCTAACGCGATCGCTACGAGTAGTAACGAACATGGTGTGAGCAGGCGAACGCGAGCGTGAGCGAGCCGAACGGCGCGCACAAGCAAAAAAAGCAGCCGAGGGCGGCAGCTCTCCACGTCGTTCGGACATGCTTGCGCGGAGTACCGCGTAAGCATGCCACCGGCCACCAGCCACCAGCTAGCCGCCATCCGACCGGGCTGAATCCAATCTGCGTCGCGTCACGTAGTACAATGGCGACGGTCGCGGATCGCTCGCCGCGCGACACGTCGAAACGGGGAAGCCTAATGCTGCGCCAATACCTGATCACCGTTCTAGCCCTCGCGGTGGCACCCAACGCCCTCGCGCACGAATTCTGGATCGAGCCGTCAACCTATCGACCGACGACCGAACGCGTGACCCGTATCAGCCTGCGTGTCGGCGAGAAGATGAAGGGCGAGGCCGTTCCGCGAAACACGCGTCGCATCGTCCGTTTCGACTCCATCCTCGGCGATGTCAAAAAGCCCGTCCCCGGCGAGGATGGCGTCGAGCCGGCCGGTTTTATGCGATTCGACAAGCCCGGCTTGCACACCGTGCTGTACGTCAGCAGCTCGCTCGACATCGAAATCGAGCCGGCGAAGTTCGAGAGCTACCTAAAGGAAGAAGGCCTGGAGGCCATCTCCGCCGAGCGGGCCAAGCGCGGCGAAAGCGACAAGCTCGGTCGCGAAGCCTACGCCCGCAGTTGCAAGAGCCTGCTGCTCGTCGGCGGCGAAGGGCGCGACGCCAAGGACCGCGCTCACGGCCTGCCGCTGGAGCTGGTCGCAGAGCAGAATCCGTACGCCATGAAGCCGGGCGACAAACTGACCGTTACGCTGCTGCTCGATGGCAAGCCGCCGGAAGGGGCGCTGGTCGTCGGCATGCATCGCGACGCGCTCGACAAACAGCCGTCCGCGCGGACCGATTCAGCCGGAAAAGCGACGCTGCAACTCGACCACGCCGGCGAGTGGCTGGTCAAGGCGGTATATATGAAGCGTGCCAAAGACGGCGGCAACGTGGAGTGGGAGAGCACTTGGGCGGCGCTGACGTTTGAGCTGCCGAAGAGCCGGTGATGGCGGGGTTCGGGGTTCAGGGTTCAGTTGACGTGCTCAGCGGATCGACGTTTTGCATTGTTCATTCTGCACTCTGCATTCGCACGTCACCCCGCTCGCTCGCGCTCGGGGTTCGGACTCGCTGGCTCTTGGGGTTCGGACTCGCCCCTCTCACGTCCGCGTCCGCAACGCGACCACTACCAATTCCCGCACCGCGTGCAGACGATAAACAACATACCTGCCGCGTGGTGACGCGCACTTTTCGCGCGCCGCTCGCGTGCCTATACTCCCGGACTCGCGCGAGGGCGTTCCCATCGCGCCAGCACGAAGCCGCCGGCTTCGACGAGGATTCGATGCACGACCCCACTGCCGCCGTCTGCCCAGTCGCGCACGCGAATCTTGCGCCGGTGAAGATCACGCCGTGGCGCTGGGGACTCGCGCTGCTTGGCGTATTCTTCTTCGGCCTTGGCGGAGTCGGCGCGGTCGTGCCGGGCATGCCGACCACGATTTTCCTGCTGATCGGCTCGTTCTTTCTCACGCGAAGCTGCCCGTGGCTCGAAGAGCGGATGCTGAATACCAAGCTGCTCGCACCCTACGCCCGATTCGTCCGTTCGCGCGAGCCGATGTCGATGAACGCTCGCATCGCGGCGATGACGATGATGTGGCTCTCCATCAGCATCTCGGTAACCGTGCTCGCATTCGCCGGCAAGCTCAGCGTCACGCTCGGCTCGGTCATCGTCGGCCTCGGCGTGATTGGCACTATTTCGATCGCGATGTTTCGCCGCCGCCTGCGCGCGATCGCGTGATCGTTCTACTTTTTCGTTCCCATTCTGACACAAAGCGGTACATTGGCGTGCATGGGTAATTTGCTCGGCAATGCCGGCACGCCGCTGATGTGGTTCAGCATGGTCCACCTCGTGCTGATCAACGCGCTGATCGGCGTGTTCGAGGCGTGGCTCATTCGTCGCATTTTCGGAGGCACGCGCAAGACCGCCGCATTGTTTCTGATCGCGGCAAACTACGTCTCCGCTTTCTTGCCGCTCGTACTTTTCGGCTATTTCGCCAGGGATGCGCGCGACTGGTTTGATCGCGCTATCACGATCGAGAATGCACTCTTCGTACACTTCGTCGGCCTTGCGGCAATATTGATTGTCACGCTGCTTCTCGAATTCCCATTCGTTTACGCGGCGATGAACCAACCACGCGACATGTGGCACACGTGCAAGGCCAATTTTGTTGCGCAAGCTGTCTCGTTTGCGCTGCTGTTCGTGCCCTATTTTCTGCTTAGCCCTTTCATGCTCCGCCCGATCGGGCCGGTGCGCGTCGTGCCGCTGGCTGATTTTCAGATGCAGCAGGAGTGGTGGGTCTACCACGTTCCGCTTGGCGAGCGAAGCGTGTGGCGCGTTCGCGTGGATGGGACCGGCTGCGAGAAAGTCGCCGACATTGCGGAGTCGGGCGAAATTCACTCGATCATCGCACGTCAGGAATCGCCGGGTGCGGCTTGGCAGCTTTGCAGGCGCGATTGGCGGAAAGACGGCGCCAGCGAAGTGGTGATCGCGGCGTTCGCCACCGAACTGCCGTTTCACTTCGCGCACCGCGAGGCCGGGTTGCTTCGTGATCGGCGCACGGAGACCCGAAATTCAGGCTGGCTATTTGAGTATCCGCGCGAATTGCCGCGTGAGCTTGGCTACCCGATTTGGGTGTCTGATTATCGCACAGACGAATCGGATGCTGATGCGATCGGCGTCAAGTCCGGCTGGTGGGCATGGGAGGGAATCGAACTGCACCGGGCGACGGACGATCGGCCGCGTTGGTACGCGATCGAGACGCCGCTCCAACAGTCCTGGGCCGCGCGGTATGTGACCATTCTCCCTGACGAGACGATTGTCTATCAACTCGGTCGCCAAATCGTCCTGCTCGATCCGCACGGCGATCGCATCGCGCTCCTCGCGCTCGGCGAGTTCCCGATCGTCGTCGCCGATGCGCAACTTCTGCCTCGCACTGAAACGGCGAGCGCACCAAAATAAGTGCCGCGGATTTGCGAATACGCGGAATACGGGTCTACGAGGTGGCGGAGGCGACTATTGAACGCATGCAATCCTGCATCCGCGGCTTACCCCGATCGCTCGCGCTCGGGGTTCGGACTCGCTGCGCTCGCCGGCATCGAGTGGAGCTGCCGTCCTCGGCTGCTTTTTTCTTGCGCGTGCCGTTCGGCTCGCTGGCGCTCGGCGGCTGGCACGGAGGCCCGATCGCTACGCGGTCACTCGCTTGCGCGTCGCGTTTGGACTCGCTGTCGCTCGCAGTCACTCGCTTGCGCGTTGCGTTCGGATGGCTCACGGCCACCGCATGTGCGAGTTGCGCGCCGTCCGTCGGCCTTCGACATTCGACCTGCGGCATTCAGTTCCGTCGATTCGCGTGTTTTTCCGCCGTGGGGTACCATCCCGTCCGGCGTTTCTATGAAGTTCCAGCGGACGCGGGCGCTATCGGTGCGCGCCGCAATTCGCCGACGACGGCTCGCACACGATTAGGGTCGCCCGGCCGCCGTCGGCCGGTGCCAAAGGAGTACACGGGAATGTTTCCAGCTCACGGACGAACGCGGTTTCTCACCATCTGCCTCATGGCCGTCTCGGCCTGGCTGCCGGTCGCGAGTGCCGACGGCGTCGCCGACTTTTCGCTGCTGCGGTCGATCCCGGCTGACGTGGCGATCGCCTCGGCCAGCCGCAGCCACGACGGCCAAAAATTTCTCAACGAGCAATACGAGCGCGTCTGGGCCGAATTCGAAAAGGTCGGCCTGCACCGCGACATCAAAGTTTTCCTGAAACAGACCATTCAGGACGACGGCGGCGACGTCGAAGGCTTCGAAGCCACCTGGCAGAAGATGAACGACATGGCCACCCTTGTCGATTGGTCGAAGCTCGCCGGGCGCGAATCGGCCTTCGGCCTGCGTTTCGGCTTCCCGATCGAGATGGTCGCGATCTTCCTACCGGCCGACGGCAAGAGCAAAGAGACGTTTGAGGGTCTTTCGGGCATCGCCAAGCAGCTCACCGAAATGAGTCAGGGCATGCTGACGCTCGCCACCGAAGACGCCGACGGCACAACCGTCCACCGCATTAGCCTCCCCGCATCGCCCATTCCGTTCTCGATCGTGCTCGCGACGCACAAGGATGCGATCGTCTTCGGATTCGGCGCGGGGTTGGTCGAGCAATCCCTGTCGTTGCTCACCGGCAAGGGCGGCGAAAGCGTCGCCGGTGCCGCTCGCTTCAAGTCCGCGGTCAAGGATCTGCCCACCGCGAAGGACAGCGTCAACTTCATCGACGCGAACAAGCTCTTTTCACAGATCAACGAGATGCTCACGGCGGTTCTGGGCATGGCCCCTTCGCCCGCGCCCGATTCGCCGGACTACGAGGAATACAAAAAGGTCACTGCTCTGCCCAAAAAGATCATGGAGATGTTCGACTTCACCGACTTCACCGCGTCGGTCAGTACGACCGACGGCAAGAAGTCGACCGAAACCTCGATCACGGCCATGAAGAGCGACGCCAAGTCAAAGCCGTTCTATGCCGTGATGTACGGCAACGAGCCGCTGAGCGATCCGCTCAAGTTCATCCCCAAAGAGGCCGGCGATTTCAGCGTCAATTCGGGCATCGATTTGGCCAAGCTGTACAACCTGGTCATCAGCTTCATGAAGGAAAACGTACCCGACCCTGACCAGGCGCTGATGGCCCTGAATGAGTTCAAAGCCATGACCGGCTTTGATCTCGAAAAGGACGTGCTCGGCACGTTCGAGGGTGGAATGATCAATTTCACGATTCCCGGCCCGACGCCCTACGCCAAGTCCAAGCAGGTGTACATGCTCAAGGTCCGCGATGAGGCCAAGGCGCGGGCGTTGCTCGATCACGTCGTCGAGGAAGCCAAGAAGAACATGACGGCCGAGGACGGCTCGATCGTCGATGCTGAGCTCGAAGGCGTCACCGGCTTCAAGACGCTCCAGCTTCAGAACCCGATGATCTCGATGTTTGTCGACAAGCCGACCTTCGGCGTGGCCAACGGCTGGCTGTTCATCGGCCTGCCGGGCGATGCGATTCAAGCGGCGATCGACACCGCCGCGGGCAAGTCGGAGAACATCAGCAAGAACGAGCGTGTGCAGAGCGAGGGCTTGCCAGCTGAGAAGGGTGCGCTCGCACTTTCGTACAGCGACAGCACCAAATGGGCCGAGTCGGTCGGCGGCATGCTGGGTATGGCCGGGATGATCCCGATGATCGCCCCGGATGTGGCCAAAGAACCCGGCGCGAAGTTTGTGCTGGGCTTTATCCCCAAAATCGGGCGCATCATCAAGTCGATGGACTTCTACCAGTCGTCGGCCTCGCGCACGACGATGAAGGGTGACACCATCACGACCGTCAAAGTGCTGAACTTCCGCGAGTCGCCCTCGAAAAAGGCCGGCAAGTCGAGCGGCGAGGGTAAGGCCGAGTCCGGCGCTGACAAGCCCGCAACCGGCGGCGCGAAGCCGGAGTAGGCTAGGGTTCGGGGTTCGGGGTTCAGGGTTCAGCGAAGAGCAATCAGCTTCGCGTGCGCCGATCCCTGGACCCCGCTTTTTCCTAAACCCTGGCTCCTGAACCCTGAACCCGGAACTCTGTCTTCTCCTGAACCCTGAACCCCGAACCCTTCTCCCTACCATGCTCCGCAACGCATTCAACGCGACACTCTTCTGGGCCATGACGCTCGTCGGCGGCGGCGGGCTGGCGGCGGCGCTGTGGCTGCCCGCTTTGCTCGAATATCGCGATGCCCAGCGGCGACACGCTGACAAATCGGCGCAGGTCGCGGCGATGGAATACCAAAACACCTCGATTGAAAAGCAGATCGAGCACAGCCAGAACGACCCGGCCTACATCGAGCGCCTCGCCCGCCGCGAATTCGGCCTGCAAACGCCGGGCGTCGAAACCGTCCGCCTCGCCGCCGAAACTTTGCCGACATCAGCGCCCGCGACATCGCCGACTTCCGCTCTATCCGCCGCACCGCAGAACGAACATGAACAGCGATTGGCGATGATCGAGCATCTTGCCCGCACCAACCCGCTCGTTTCTGTGTTCATTCTGCCGGAGTCGCGCGCAACAATCATGTGCATGTGCGGCGGGCTGCTGCTGGCCGCGATCGTGCTGATGAATCCGTGGAATGCGGAGCGACGTGCGACCGCTGCGCCCGATTCACGAGCGTAGTGCGCCCGAGGCGTGTTGGGTGAATGGCAAATCGCCGGTTGCGAGCAAACCCGCACATCTGAAACGCTTCGATGGGCGAGAAGTGCGTCGCCGTCCGACGCCCGAAACCGTTAGCTATTTCCGACCGCTCGTCGTCAGCGGCACAAGGTCCACCGTCGGTGTCCCCGGCAGCGCGTGATCGGCAACCATCGTCGTCACGCCGCGCATCGGAATGCGGCTGTGCGGCGTCGTCGTGTGCCGTTCGACTTTGCCGCTCACCAGGCGGAATGCCCAGCCAATCGTTCGCCGCACGGTTTGCAGCAGCCCGAACATGCCGATGACCTGCATACCGGCGTCGGCCAGGAACAGCCGGCTCTTGGGCCGCACGAGCGCGACCATGAACCGCAGCGGGTTGTAGAAATACGCGTACGCAAGCAGGATGTTGGCCTGCTTCTTCCACGGCGTTTCGTGCTTCGACGCGATGACGTAGTTGCCGTCGAGCATGTACGGTTCGACCTTGCGCTCGCCGACTGCGCGATAGACCATGCCCGAGTCATACGTGCCTTCGTACAGTTTCGATCCGGTCGCGGGCGTCATCATCAGCACTTGCAGGCTGATCGCGCCCGCCTTGCGCAAGATGCCTGCCTGATTGATCAGGCCATACGCACTGCCCGGCGTATACAGCGGCTGCGAGTCGTGGTGCATCATCATCGGCATCGGGCAGATGCCGCGATCGGCGAGTAGCCGGAACGCCTCGGTCGTGCGATCGACGCTTTGCCCCTTTTTCACCAACGTGGCCGTCATGTCTTCGACGCCCAGCCACAGCGCTCGCACGCCCGAAGCACGCACCGTCGGAATGTGTTCCTTGAGCGCGAGCGTGTCATGCACCGTCACCTCGGTGCCCCAGCGCACCATCTTGCGCATCGGCTTGCCGAGCACGGTTGTGCGGGCCATCGTCTCGACGATCTCGAGCGTGCGTTCCTTGGTATTGAAGAAATTGTCGTCTGCACCGAAGAAATAGCGAATGCCGTAAATCTCGCGCAGCCGACGAAACTCCTCGGCGATGCGCGCACCGCTCTTGGTGCGATGCTGCCGCTGGTTGTATGCCGGAATCGGGCAATACTGGCAGGCGAATTTGCAGCCAAACGTCAGCACCAGCGACGCGATCGGCGTGTTCCACATCACCTTGCTGGCGGGCAACGGCTGCGACGCGAGTGTCGTGCGCCGACTCGGCGCTTCGAGAATCTGATAGCCGAGTACTGGATCGGGCAACTCGTCCAGATCGCCGAGGAGCTGCTGCACGCCCGTGTCGATCAGCTCGACCGCGCGACCACGATCGTCGAGCCGCGGATAGACCAAGCCCGGCGTCGAATCGAGCAAGCCGCTATTTCTCGCACGAATGAACGCATCGCGCAGCGTTCCGTTCGGCGTTTTGGCCGAGAGCAGCACATCGAGCAGCCCGAGCAATACATACTCTTCGCCCGTCACCGCGACATCGGCACCCGCCCCGGTCTCCGCATCAATATTGAATGCATCCCACGGCTCGTACACGACCTTCGGCCCGCCGACGATGATCAGCGGTCGCTGGGCCGGGTCGATGCGGCAGGCGTCGCGGATCATCTCGTGAAACGCGGCGGTGTGGATCTGCATGCTCGAGACCATGAAGAGATCGGGCACGCGGCCATCGACGCGCATGTGCGACGGGCGGAAGTTCTTGTTCCACTGCTGGAGAACGATGCGCGTTTTGGTGAATCCGGCGTCGAGCATGGCCGAACCGATGGCGCGCACGCCCGCCGGGGCCATTTTCATGTCGGCATAGATGAATGGCAGCATGCGCGTGCGATGGTCAAATGCGCACGCGATGACCGTGGTGATATCGTGCTGCGGCGTTTGGCGGCGCAGCTCGTTGCGCAAGCTCAGCAGCTTGCCGGGTTTCAGTAGTTCATCTCCGCGAGATCGGCGGGGAAGTTCCAATCGACATCTCCGAATGTGCGTCAGCGACGCGCTGCAAAGCGCGATTCGCCGAGTTGCATATGAAGGTGATATGGGTGATCGGACGCTCCGTCAACCGAAAACCGCTGCGTGTCTGTTGAAATGAGGACGTTTCCCCACACGGATGTCGAACGAATCGGCATCCGCCGACCGATGGTGATTGTGTCGGGTTCACTCCATTCGCACATCGTCCAGCCACAGCGTGTACTCGCCCGCCGCGCCACCGATGTAGATTCCCGTCACGTCCGCGCCGTCGCTGCCGTTGAATTTCGCGAACGTCACTTCGACTCTCGCCCAGTCCTTCCCAACCTTGAAGAAGTGCATAGCCGGGCGAAAACCGCCCGACTTGGTAAATAGCAGAATCGAGCAGCGTGTGTCGGTGGCATCGGCGCGGGCTTGAAAAGTGATCTTGCCCCATTTCGACAGATTTGCCGGGGCCATGAAGCTGCCCGCAGGGTGCTGAATGACGCCGGCCCAGGGGCTTTGTCCTTCGGCGATCTTGCCTTTGATCTCGAGCGCGCCCTTCGAGCCGTTCGCGCCGGGGCTGACGACCTTGAATTCGACGGTCGACTCGCCGCCCATCATGGCGTCGGTTGAGGCCTGCCAGGCCGTGCCGAAATTCGCCGACGGCTGGTCGGATTCAAAATCGCTGATGACGCCTGACTCGGAGCCGGTGGGTGGCGGCGCGAGCTTCACCTTTTCGGCTTCGGCGCGAGCCTTCGCCACCTGCTCGCGATGCGCGCTGCGCGGAGCGGCTTTGCCGAGCTTCCAAACGCCGACGATTTCGCGCGTGGCTTCGATCAGCTTTGTCGGATCGCCGCGAACGAGCAGCAGATCGCCCCGCAGCCCCTTGGCGATGCGGCCCCGATCGGCGAGTTTGAACTTCGCCGCGGGCAGGCTGGTCGCCGCGACGAGTGCCTGCGTCGGCGAGAGGCCGGCGGCGACGAGCAGTTCCAGTTCGCGGTGCATACTGACGCCGTGCGAAGTGCCGGGGTTCGGCGCATCGGTCCCGGCGAGGATCGGCACGCCGACGGCATGCCAGCGGACGACCGAGTCGCGGGCGTTTATGTAGCGCTTCTCGGCACCCGACGCGGGGAATGAACTTGTGAGGCTCTGGGAGGCGTCGAGCGGGATATCCGCCTGCAAGCGGGCGTCGCGCGTCAGCGACTGGCCGCTGGCGATGCCGGCGATGCTCTCTTTCACGGTGAGCGTGGGAATGATAAACGCGCCTTTTTCCTTGGCGAGCTTGACGAGTTCTTCGTCGATCGCCTGATCGCAGAAGGTGTGTACGAGGCCATCGGCACCGGCGAGAATCGCTTCGCGGGCGCGCTCGCGGGCCGTGACGTGTACGACAGCGAGTTTGCCTTGTTTGTGCGCGGCCCGAACGACCGCGACGAGCGTCTCGTTGGATATGCAATTGAACTTCATGCCGATCGCTGAGCCGTCTTCGAGCACGATTTTGATGAAGTCGGAGCCTTCTTTGATGCGGTCGGCGATGAACGCCTCGGCGTCTTCGGGTTTGGTGATCGTGGGAATCGGCGTGCCGAACTGCGTGCCGTGGCCGCCCGGGGCGGTGACCAGCACGCCGGCGGAATAGATGTCGGCTCGACCTGGTGCGCCGTTCTCGCGCTGCTGACTCTGAAACGCGGCCATCATGGGGGCGACGGTGAACATCTCGAGCTGCGTCGTCACGCCGAAGATGAGCGACTGCGCAAGTTGCGGCGGCGCGAATGAATGCGTGTGGCAATCGATCAGGCCGGGCAGCAGCGTGCAGCCGGCGGCGTCGATGGTCTCGCAGTCGGCGGGTGCGGCGAGCTCCGGACCGAGGTCTGCGATCTTGCCATCGGTGACGAGGACATCGACGCCGGGGTGCAGCTTTTCTCCGTCGAAGACGCTGCCGCCGCGAAAGAGCAGGGAGTCGGCGAGGGCCGATGCGGCGGAAAGTGTGGCGAATACGAGGGCCGGACCGAACTGTACGCGCATGTGGTTCTCCGCTGGGGTCGTTGAAATAACGACTCGTATTCGCGAGCACACGGCAATTATTAGACTTCGACGCAAATTCCGTTCGGGTAGCGCGGCACTAACATACCCGCCCGCTCACCAATGACCAAATCGAGCATGTCGAGCACCATCTGCCCGACGATCACATGAGAAATCTCGGAGTCAATCACGGCACTGACACCGGTGCTGCGACTCAACAACTCAGCTTCGACCGTTCGCACAATCGCGCCCATCCGCGTCGCGCCGTCGCCGCGAACCATCAGGGTCGGTTGCGCGCCGCGAAGACCAAGCTTCTCGGCGAGTGCGGCAGGAATCCTCAGTCGCAACGTATCGGCACGCACGTCCGCCGATACGCGTTCTCGCCGAACGTTCGCTCGTCGCAGTAAGCCGGCGTCAGCGCGAGTTGCGTCGGCGGAATTCGTCAGCATGAGTTCGCATCGCAACGAGTGAGCAACGGCGGTGGTTGTTTCTGCCATATCGATCTCTTGAGGAGAGCTCGCGTTGAGTCTGGGTACGTAAAAATTGCGACTCACGCCGCGCGGGTTCGGTAACCCGCCGCCCGCTCTTCAACAATTCTACCGATCCGATACGATACGATCATGTCGCGTCACGCCTCGCCGAGCCGTTCGGCGAGCGCGTTTCCGAGTCGCAGGATTGGAACACGATGCCCTACGAAGACCCGATCGGTACGCTCAAGTCGCTGACCACCCGCATCCACGCGATCCGGGACTCTCTTTGACTTGCCTGCCAAGCTTGCGAAAATCGCCGAACTCAACGACAAAATGGCCGCGCCGGGTTTCTGGGACATTCAGGAAAACGCCCAGAAAGTCGTCCAGGAGTTAAAGGCACTGCGCGCGCAGGCCGAGCCGGTGCAGGACACGATTCGCCGGGCCGATGATTTGGCCGTGCTGATCGAGCTGGCCGATGAGCAGAACGACGACGATTCGAAACGCGAGGTCGAGCGCGAACTTGATTCGCTCGTGCAGCGCACCGACAAAGTCGAGTTGCTCACGCTGCTGAGCGGCAAGAACGACGCGCTGACGTGCTTCATGAGCATCAACGCCGGCGCGGGCGGGGTCGAGTCGTGCGATTTCGCCGCCATGCTGATGCGCATGTACATCATGTATTTCGAACGGGCCGGCTATGACGTGTCCGAGGTGGATCGCAACGACGGCGAAGAGGCCGGCATTCAGTCGGTCACGTTGCGCGTCGCCGGCTTTTATCCCTATGGCTACATGTCGTGCGAGGCCGGCGTGCATCGACTGGTGCGCATCAGTCCGTTCAACGCGCAGGGCAAACGCCAGACGAGCTTTGCCGGGGTCGACGTGTTGCCCGAGTTCACGATGGCCGAGATCACGATCCCCGAAGCCGACATCGAGATCGTCACGTTTCGGCGAGCGAGCGGAGCCGGCGGCCAGAATGTGAACAAAGTCGCGTCGGCGGTGCGCGTAAAGCACATCAAAACGGGAGTCGTGATCGAGTGCGTCGCCGAGCGCAGCCAGAAGCAGAACAAGGAACTCGCGCTCAGCATGTTGCAAAGCAAGCTCGAGCAGATGGAACAGGCCAAGCGCGACGCCGAACTCGCGAAGCTGTACAGCGACAAGGGCGAAATCGCCTGGGGCAACCAGATTCGCAGCTATGTGCTGCACGGCTCGACGATCCATGTGAAGGACCATCGCACGAATCTGGCCGTCGGCGACACGCAGCGCGTGCTGGATGGGGACATTCAGCCGTTTATTGATGCGCGATTGAGGCAGAGACTACATAAGGGTGAGTCGTCGACTTGATCCGCATGCGAAAAACAGCGAATGGCGAAGAGCGAATAGCGAATGAATGACCGCCGCGGCGATGGCGAGGGGAGACGCGACACGCCGGGTGCGACTAGCACGACCGTGTTCGTGCGCGGCCTGCCGTCATACTTCTGGCTCAAGGGCCTAATCGACCGCTACTTCGCTCTTCTCGCCCTTATCGCTGCCGCACCGCTCATGATCTATTTGATCCTGCGCGTGCGATCCGACAGTCCCGGCCCCGCGCTCTTCACGCAGACGCGTGCCGGCCTGCGGGCGGCACCATTTACGCTCTACAAGTTCCGCACCATGCGAACCGATGTCGATCCCTACGGCGACTCGCCGCAATCGGGTCGCGATCCGCGCCTGACCGATTTCGGCGTTTGGCTGCGAGAGAGCAGCCTCGACGAATTGCCGCAACTGCTCAACGTCGTGCGCGGCGAGATGTCGCTCATCGGCCCGCGCCCGCTCTACATTCAACAAATCCCCGAATGGAGTGAACGCCACAAATCGCGGCTGCTCGTCAAGCCGGGGCTCACGGGCCTCGCGCAAATCAATGGACGCGGGGCGCTGACGATTGAAGAGAAGCTGGAGTGGGACACGCGCTACGTCGAAGAGGCGAGCCTCGCCCTCGATGCGGCGATCATCTGGACCACGATCCGGCAAGTCGTGACGCGATCGGGAATTTACGAAGTGCAATACTCAACGACCCAGACGCGCCGCACCGGGCGCTGAAGCGGCGACTGCCGGCATTGTGGAGCTGCCGCCCTCGGCTGCTTTCTCGTACTCGGCGCGAGAGCCATGCCGCCGGTCGTCGTGTCGGAGATCAAGAACCGCGGAGGGCCGCGGTGCTCCAGAAAAACAGCGGATGGCCGCTATTTTCCATGCGAACTCTCCTTTGTGCGGGCTGCGCCTCTGTGGCAAAAACTTCTTCTGTCTTCAGGGCCGCGTAGCAACCGCCTTCGCCGCTTCCTGCTCGCGCTTGCTGATAGTCGCCGGCGGCCTGCAAATCGTCAGGTACTCGCGCGTCAGTTTGCACTTCGATCGTTGCTCGTCCACCGCCGCGAACGCCTGATACGCAGCGTCAAATTCGCCCAACTGATAGCAAACGAACCCGCGGGCAAACCACGTATCCGCGTTCAGCTCGTCCGCATGATCGCCGATCCATTTGCCCATCTCGCGCTCGACGCTGCGCAGCGTGCCGATGTGCTCGTAGTGATCGTCGAGCTTCATGTCGGTGAACACCAGCGCGGGCTGCAACTCGAGCGCCCGGCGCAGGAGCTTGCCCGCGTCGGCATAGTGCCCCTGCACCAGTCGCACTTGTGCCAGATGCACGCGGCACGCCGGGTCGGCCTGATTGAGCTTCGCCGCCAGCACGAGGGCCGGCACCGCGCGGGCATAATCGCCGGCCTTCATCCGCGCCACGCCCGCATCCATCGCCTGCACGCTCTTGGCCACCGCGCGCTCCGCACGCTGCCGCATGTCGCGCGTGTGATAGAGCCGTCGGGCCGAGTCGCGAAGGTCTTGTTGGGCCACGATGTAGGGAATCGCGTGGCTGTACGAACCCTGCCAAGGATTCTGGCCGCAATATGCACCGTGCGGAAAATACGACGGCCCGTAGTAATCCGCGGGCGGCAGCGGCAATTGAATGCTGCCGGCGATCGAGAGTTCGAGCAGCTTTTCGAGCGGAATGTCGTCAAAGACCAGATCGCGCGGATACTCGGTCGCCGGGCCGCTCTCGCGATCAGCGTCGTCGGATACCGGTCGCGAGTCGACACGCTGCGCGCCGCTCTTCGATTTGGAGCGCGGTGCGTCGCGCTCGGCTTTCGGCGGATTGGCGAATGCAACGGCGCTGCAAAGCGTGAGAATGCCGACGACTACGAACCCGCGCGAGAAATGTGGTCTCACGGGCGAACTCCTTGTGCAAGCGATTCCCCGGCCCCTACAAGCATAGCACGACCGCGGTGACTTTCGAGCACATTTCACTTGCCCGCAAACATTGGCCAGAATTGACACGCCGAGACTGCGAACCTAGAGTCCGTCCAAGTTGAGGAGACTTTTGGTCTTGACACAGTCTGACGATCACTCCAAATCTGAAAAATCCAGCCGGTCGCCACGCAAGCCCGCCCGCGCTGCCGCCGCAAGGCCGGCCCGGTCCGCGAAACGCCCGGCGGCGCGCAAGAGCCGCCTCGCCACGCTGGTTGATTCGGTTATCCACAATAAGCCACCGGCCAAAAAGTCGCCCAAAAGGGCCGAGCCGGCGCGTGCAGCGCCGAAGCCGTCGAAGCCCGTCGCTCGACGCGAAGCTCCGCGAAAAGACGCACCGACGCGACCGGCTGCTGCACCGGCGTCCAAGCCGCCGACGCAGCGCGAACATCGACCCGCCGCGCCGCCGGCGAATAAGCCCCACGCGCCCGCGCGCGGCGAATCGGCTCAACGCGGCTCCGCGCAACATCGGGAAACTGCGGATCGCCGGCCCGCCGCACCGCAAGCTCGACACGCGCCGGCGCGCCCGCAGGCGCAAGCCGCACCCAATCGATCGCCGGCACAGCACAGGGAGACAGGTTGGAAACCTGTCCCACAAGCACCCGTGCGCCAAACGGAGACAGGTTCGAAGCCTGTCCCACATGAGACCCGCTCCGAGACGGGTTCGAAACCTGTCGCACACGCACCGCGCGCCCATGCGCCGCAAAAGCCACCCTTCGAGGCAGCGCGCACGCCGATTGCGGACTCGCGCCCGGCACAAAAGCCGCAAACCGCCGTCACCGTCACGCGTTTCCCCAAGCCCGGCACCGCCGGCACGGCGATCACCACGTCGCCGCAGGGCACGACGGCTCCGCACGCAAGAAGGAGCGAACAGCCGCACGCCGCGCGCACTGCAGTCAAGCCGCCGCAAACCGCGCCCGTCGCGCCGCCGGTCGTCGCGACCGTGGAAGCTCTACCGGTCGAGCCGCTGCGCACGTTTAAGGAACTCGACCTCGCTGCCCCGATCATGAAAGCGATTGACGAAGCCGGCTACGAGCATCCGACGCCAATTCAGTCGGCCGCGATCCCGCTTGTGCTCGCGGGCCGAGACGTCATGGGCTGTGCCCAGACCGGCACGGGCAAGACCGCCGCGTTCGGCCTGCCGATCGTGCATCGTCTGCTGAATGCCGACCCGGCTCACGCCGCCCGCGTGCGGTCGCTCGGGGCGCGGGCGATCGTGCTTTGTCCGACGCGCGAACTCGCCGTGCAGATCGAAGAGAGCTTCCGTCTGTTCAGCAAACACACCGACCTTCGCATCGTCGGCATCTTCGGCGGTGTGCATCAGGGCGAGCAGGTGCGACAGTTGCGCGCCGGCGTCGACGTGCTCATCGCCACCCCGGGCCGATTGCTCGACCTGCATGGCCAGCGCGTCGCGCGACTGACGCTGGTCGAGGTGGCGGTGCTCGACGAAGCCGACCGCATGATGGATATCGGTTTCCTGCCGGACATTCGCCGCATCCTCGCGCATACGCCGGACGACCGTCAGTCGCTGATGTTCTCGGCCACGATGCCCGAGGAAATTCGCCGCCTCTCGCGCGAGATTTTGAAAAACCCGGCCCACGTTCAGGTATCGCCAGTCTCGTCCGCCGCGCCGATGGTCGAGCATTTCGTGCACATGGTCGATACGCACGACAAGCCGCGCCTGCTCGAAAAACTGCTCAAGAGCATGAGCGATACCAAGACGCTCATTTTCACAAAGACCAAGCTGGGTGCCGAAAAACTCTCGCGCCATTTGCGCAAGGTCGGCGTGCGCGCGATGGCGATGCACGGCGATAAGACGCAGGAAGATCGCAACCGGGCGCTCGCCGCGTTTCGAAGTGAGAATGCACCGGTGTTGGTCGCGACCGACGTCGCCGCCCGCGGCTTGCATGTCGAAGAGATTACGCATGTGATCAACTATGAGTTGCCGCACGATGCTGAGACCTACGTGCATCGCATCGGTCGCACGGGCCGGGCGGGCGCGAGCGGGGTGGCGATCTCGTTCTGCTGCCACTCCGAGAAGCGTCACCTGCAATCAATCGAGCGGCTGATCAAGGCCGCACTGCGTAAGGCCGAGCCGCCGACGGGCTATACCCCCGGCGAGTCGGGTGGGCACGACACCGGCGACCATCGCGGGCACGGACGTGACCACGGGCATCGGTCGCAGGGGCACGGACACGGCCGGTCGCATGGCCGCGAGGGCCACGGCGGGCGCGAACGGTCGCAGGATTCACACGGCTCGCATCGCGGCGAGCGTAATGACGGCCGACACCCGCGTCGCCACCGTTGACCTGCGCAAAGATTGCGTAAGCACCCTTTGCTCGCAAAGTTGGCCTTGAAAGCGATTGCAGAAATTTCCGACCCGCCGTTACCGCTTTCGTCCATTTTTCCGCGCACTTTTTCTTGCGTTCCGTCAAATCTCGTTTAGACTTCCCAGTTGAAGGTGGACTTGACGACCGGCTGAGAAGACGCGCTTTCTTGGTGATTGCTTGCCTTTCGTGCCTGCCTCGCTTGCTCCTACCTCCCGGGCTAATTGTTGGCCCCTTTCTTGCTGACTCCGAAAGTGAAACAGGGGTCAGGCTCTTCGCAGTTTGGAGAACCCGAAATGGGAGCGAAGGTTTACGTCGGAAATCTGGCTTACAGCGTCACATCACAGGATCTCGAGGCACTCTTCTCTCCGCATGGTCAGGTCACCAGCGCGCAGATCATCATGGATCGCGAAACCGGCCGCAGCAAGGGTTTTGGCTTTGTCGAAATGGCCAGCAAGAGCGAAGCTGATTCAGCAATCGCAGCCCTCAACGGCACGCAGCAGGGCGGTCGCAATCTGACCGTCAACGAGGCCAAGCCGCGCGAACCGCGTAGCGGTGGCGGTGGCGGCGGTTACGGCGGCGGTGGTGGCGGCGGCGGCTACGGCGGCGGCGGCGGTGGCGGCGGCTACCGTGGCGGTGGTGGCGGCGGCGGTGGTGGTGGTCGCGGCGGACGCGATCGCGGCGGCGACTACGGCGACCGCGGCGGCCGCGAGCGCTACTAACCGAATCGAGCGCTTCGGCGATCGACTTATTTGAACAAGCGGCGAAGCCCGGCGTCAACCGCCGGGCTTCGCTGTTCTCGTATCTAGCGAATTTGGCGCGAACATTGTCGCGCGGTGTGAACGACGTGCTATGCCGATCGCGGAAGCGCCGTGTCGACGATCGACGGATTCAATCGCGGCAGGCGACCGGATTTGCGAAGCGACATCAGTCGCCGATATAGATCACCTTTCGAACGCGTCTCGCCGAGTGTACGCATCTGTTCGTAGATGGCGTCAAACGCCTCGGAATACGCGAGCGAATCCACCGGCGTCGCGTGACTAACATACTGCGCGATCAACTGCCAATCGAGGTCGCTTAGATCGCCCCGGCTCGAAAACTCGAATGGTTGTTCAGCCATGTTTCCTCCGGTTGATCTCACGCACCCGCCATGATGCTACGTCGGCCGCTGCTTCAAAGCTACGAAAAAGTCCGCGTGCGTTGATACCCATGCCTTCCAATCGCGCCAATACCAACGACCGTTCGTTCGCCGGCAGTAGAAATCGGACCAGCGATTCTTCCGGCAGACCGCTAAATTCGAACGGTTGCCGCACGTCCAAGAAAACCGAACGCTGCTCGATCGCACGCGGGATGAGCCGAATCGCGTCATAATCATCGATAATATCAATGTCGTCCTTGAACCAGTCCGGTGCCTCATCCAAATTCAGGTTCCACACCGCGACCGTGCTCGGACCACCCTCGTCGTCATGGAGTTTGTCCCGAAACGCGAAATATGCCGCCACATATGGCGAGCGCGACCAATCCATGATCCGCGAAGGCAATCCGTGGTGGCGCGCGAGCAATGCGAGCTCGTGTTCCTTGACATGCGAGAGGCCGTCGCCGAGCGCCGCGGCCTGTTCTGCGAATGTGCTCAGTAACTGCGTGTTTGCTGTGTCGCGAACTGCGATGCCGAACTGCGTCAGATATCGATCCAGGGTGGCGGTGAGCGGCCACTCAGCGTCGGCTTGTCCCCGAAAGACGAACCGATCGCGATTGATCGGATTCTTCAAGTAGAAGTCGCCGAGCAGTCGCTCGAATTCCAGCCAGTTCTCACACTGAACGTTCTTCAACGGCATGCCTCGTCGCGAACGGTTTGCCCCACGCGTACTTCTCAGGTATTTTCTCCGCGACTCGTAGCAAGTCAACCCAGCTCAACGCAGGCGGAGTTTGTTGGGTTTGGGCTCGGTTTCGCGGCGCGCAGGGCAACGAGCCGGCGCACGAATACTACAACGCTAATTTCTCGTTCGAAACACGGCATTCGTGGCCCGGCCCCGAACGGAACTGCGGGATATAGCCACGGGTGGAGTGTCGCGCCGGCGCAGCCGCGCGACGCGGAACCCGTGGATAGGAAGCCCGCGATCAGTATCCCGCCCCAGCGGGGCGGAGGACGTCCGCGTTCGCGTTTCGCTCGACCGCGAAGGCTCCGTCGCCCCTCCGGGGCGGAGAATCTGCCGCCACAACCGGTCCACGGGTTCCGCTGCGCTTCACCCGTGGCTACAGCCCGTTGCCCCGTTGGGGCGAGACCGCACGTAGCGTTGCAGTATTAGTTGCCCTCGCGCTTGAACTCGAATCGCCGCGGCGTGCCGCCCTTCATGAAACCGGTCGTGGCGGTCAGGCCACCCTCGGGCGAAAGTTCGTACACGATCCGTTTCGGGTAGTCGTGCCGCGGGTTGTCGAACACGGCCCGCGTCGCGCTCACCTCGGACAGCACGAACTCGGTCGGCGTTTTGCCGCCCGGCTGAGCGATGTAGACCAGCCCGCCGTCGCGCTCGA
>JBJXFK010000107.1:0-18260 GCA_046155505.1 Phycisphaerae bacterium | reverse complement strand
GTTTTGTTCGAGAAACTGACCAAGGTGCTCACGCGCCCCCCTCTCGTTGAGCATCTTGGTTATCGCCCCTTTGTAGACGACGAACGGGGAGAGAGGGAACAAGAAACGGGAAACGGGGAACGGGAATTAGGAAAGGGGGCGTGCGGAACGGACGGGACGCGTTGGCGGGAAATCGGGGATCGGGGAACGGCTCCAGTCTCATGCGATGAGGATAGGCCGCATGCCAGGCATTTGAAGCGGTGCAGTGCCGACGTTCGCGGGGTTTCCCGGTGGCGGACGGATTTGGGAAGCAGGTTCACAAGTTTTTTCGCATGGTCGGAGTGGGTGTTGCTGGCGGACACGTCGATGCGAAGACGGGGACATGGCTGCAAACGGCCGCTTGCTGTTACCCACATCTCGATCAACGCGTTGTGCTGTTTGAGCATCACACGAAGAGCGGCGGCGAGCCGCAAGGCCGAAGGCCTCGATCGTCGTTAGCCGGGGCGTGGAGCACAGCGACACCCCCGGTACGCGACGCGAAAATGAGCATTGCAGCCTGAAAGGCTGCTACATTGCGCGGAGCGGCAACCCACTTGCAGCCCTTCAGGCTGCGGCGAAACAGGGACGCGGTCCACGTCCGAGGGTGGCGCTGCGCTTCACCCCCGGCTAACGACGTGCAAGGCCTTCGGCCTTCGTACTTGCGCAAGAACGAGACTTGGCATGTCAACGAAATATGGGTCACGCCAAGCGCTCGCACTCGGTGTGCGGTTCAGAGGCGCGCTCGCTGCGCTCGCGTTCACTCGCTCGCGCGTCGCGTTCGGATCGCTGCGCGAGCCGCCGTGGGGCACTGAGGCCCGATCGCTACCTGTACATCAAGACCGTCGGCTGCTCGAAGGGTGGGGTCATGTGACATGTGGGTAACGGCAAGCAAACGGCCGCAGCAATGCCACCCGGCGGCTGCGTCACGGCTTTCTGAGCACTACCAGCGAGCGCCCTTCGGCGCGGTCAGCGGCGCGCGGGATTAAGAACGGGTCGCGATTCTCGAACATGCCGACTAGCGACAGCCCGGCTCGGGCCGCCGCTGCGAGAAAATCGGTCGCATCGTCGCAGCGCAGCGGAAACGCGAGTCGATAGGTCCTCGACTCGCTGACGCCGCCGCATTCGAACGTCCATTCGACGCGACAGCGGGCCGTGCCGCGCCTGCCGGTCGGCGGCTCGACGAGCGTCCAAGCGGATCGCACCCACGAATCGCCGGAGGACATCGTCCAAACCTGCGGCTTTCCGACGGTTGCCGCGAGATAGGCGATGCCGAGTTCGAGATCGGCGATGAAGAGTCCGCCGGCGGGTAGATTTCGCGCAATCGCTTGCCACATCCGTTCCCATGCGTCTCCGTCGGTGATGTGACGAATGGTGTTCGCCGAGACGTAGATCAGATCGAATGTTCGCTGCAAGTTGAAGTCGCTCATGTCGGCGAGGTGCGCGTCGAGGCCGGCGGCTTTTGCCCGCGCGATCATCGGCTCGGAGAGATCGATGCCGCATGCGCCGACGCCGCGATCGCGCAGTGCCCGCATCAAGCGACCCGCGCCGCAGCCGAGTTCGAGAGCCGACAGCGGCGTGACGCCGGCCTCGCGACAAAGATGCAGCAGTCGATCGATCTCGGGCTGCGGACTCCACGAGGTCGCCAGTTCGTAGACATCGGTCGGCAGCATGTAGCTGTCGATCGGCGTGTGCAGCTGCGGCGTGGCGGTCACCGTGGGCATAGTGCGCATTGTTCGGTTGCGCGGGGGGATTGCAACTGAAAAATTTGCGCGTCGGTGCCGCGTTACACTGCGGTAAACCCAATTTGCGGAGGAAGCGATGGCGACGGGACGATCCATTCTCGATGAGTGTCTTGCCGAATTTCGCAAGACAAAGCAGCACGCGGAGCGCTGCATGGCGCAGCTCTCGGATGAGCAGTTGCACGTTCGGATCAACACGCAGCAGAACAGCATCGCGGTGATCATTCAGCACTTGCACGGAAACATGCTGTCGCGCTTCACCGATTTCCTGACGAGCGACGGCGAGAAGCCGACACGCGATCGAGAGGGCGAGTTTGTCGAGCGCGGCCGATCGCGGGCCGAGCTGATGGCGATGTGGGAGGCGGGTTGGGCGGCGGTGTTCGGCACGCTTGCGCTGCTGAGCGATGCGGATTTGTCGCGCGTGGTACACATTCGGCTGGAGCCGCACACGGTTTTTCGTGCGATCAATCGACAGACGGCGCATTACAACCTGCATCTGGGGCAGATTCAGGTGATCGCGAAGCACCTGCGCGGCGAGGGCTGGGAGTACATCAGCATCGCGCCAGGCGGCACGGCGGCGTTCAATAGGCAGATGGGGATGAACTGAATGCAGAACGAAGAATGCAGAATGCAGAACAGCGCTACGCGACCCGGAGCAGATTGCGCGGTAGGTTAGGCTACGGCGTGTGACGGTTCGCCCCCGGCGAGGCATGCGATGATGTTTCCTGCCGCCATTGCGGCCATTTTTTCGCGCGTCGCGTGCGTCGCGCTGCCGAGGTGCGGGAGCAGTACGGCGTTGTCCAAATCAGTCAAGCCGGGATGAAGCGCCGGCTCGCGTTCGAAAACATCGAGCCCGGCAGCGGCGATGCTGCGGGCACGCAGCGATTCGACGAGCGCGGCTTCGTCGATCACCGGGCCGCGGGCGGTATTCACGAGCACCGCCGTCGGCTTCAACATCGCCAGCCGCCGCGCGTCGAGCAAATGGCGATTCTCCGGACGCATGGGTACATGCAACGATACTACGTCGCTCGTGCGAAGCAGATCGTCGAGGCCGAGCCGTCGCGCGCCGAGCGGGCCGTCAAGCTCGGGGACCACGCGCGGATGGGCGTAGACGATCTTCATGTCGAACGCTGCCCCGCGTCGCGCGACGGCAGAGCCGATGCGACCGGCACCAATGATGCCGAGCGTCGCTCCGGATAGTTCGAGACCGAGATATTGCAGCGGAGCCCAGCCGCGCCACTGGCCGTCGCGAACGAAGCGGTCGCTCGCGACGACGTGCCGGGCGGCGGCGAGGATCAATGCCCAAGTGAGATCGGCAGTCGCAGCGGTCAGAACGCCCGGCGTGTTGCTGACGCGCACGCCGCGCGATTTGCAGAGCGGAACGTCGATGTTGTCAAACCCGACGGCGTAGTTGGCGATGATTCGCAGTTGCGAACCCGCCGCATCGAGCAATTCGGCATCGACGCGATCGCTGAGGGTGGCGAGCATTGCGGAGCAACCGCGCACGCGATCGAGCAACACGCGTCGCTCCGCCGGCTCGTCGGCGTCGAGCGTCGCGACTGCGTGTCCGGCTTCGCGCAGCAGCCGTGCGGCGATTTCGGGCATCCGTCGGGTGATCAACACTCGCGTTTCAGTCATCGCCCCCTCCGCTCGTACGGCGTGCCAGCGCTATTGCGTACGAAGCTCGCGCCAGCGCAGGCGCTCGACAGCGGCCTTTGCGACCGGGTGCTGCATGAACAGCTTCCAGATCAGTCCCGTGCGGGCGTTCTCAATCGCGATGATCATCGGCCCCTGATCGATTCCCGTGTAGTCCGGCTCGGCGTGATTCTGGTCGAGATTGAACGAATCGAGGAAGCCGTAGCCGCCCTCGGCCGGGTCGCGCCAGACGAACGGCTTGCCGTCCTTGCCCTTCAAATCGCGCATGGCTCGCAAGGCGGCAACACTCTCGGCGGGGGTGAACATGATCGCCGACCCGGCTGCATATGGTGCGACCGTGCCCTCAAAGAGCTGCTCTTTATTCGCGCGGTTGGGCATGATCTCGGGCACGATGTAGCCGTCGCGCGAGGCCGCCGCACTCAAGCCCCAGATGTTCTCAGATAGCGTCTTGTGCCGGCTCGACAGGTCGATGCAGCGCTGTCGATGAGCGAGCGTGGCGCGGCGCGAGTTTTCGAACCAATCAACGCGCGGGTTTTTGCTGCCGAAATCGGCGGGTGTGTCCGCATCGAATTGCCGATACGCAATCCAGCAGTGCGAGAAGAAATAGTGAAACAGCGTACCTTGGGCTGACAGGACGAACGGCGGTCCGTCTTTGTAGGCGCCGAGTTGGCGTGATACACGGTAATACGTCTCGGGCGGCAACGCGTGTGCCGGGTTCGGCGAACCCGCGCCGAGGAAGTAGATCAAATGCTCCTCGCAACTCGCGATGTGCCACGCGTGCTTCGTGAAGTGACCAACGTCGCCATTGAGCGGTGCGCCGCGTTCGACGTGCCAGGCCATGCGCAGAAAGCCGTCGGGGCCGTCGGCGAATGCCTTCCAGTTCGCATCGTGCAGCATCTTTTGCGTGATGTCGGCCACCTCGCCACCGAAGTAGCTCGCCGCCGCCATCGCCCCGGCGAACAGGATCGACGAATCGACGGTGCTGGCTTCATGCGCATAGTTCAGCTTGCACGGGCCGGCGTCGCCATGATCCGGAAAGTGCATGTACATGCCGAATTTCTTGTTGTCCTTGCGATCATAGAGCGAGCGGAGAATCGTCGCGGCGCGCTCGACGCCCTGCTCGCGCGTGATCCACTTGCGTTCGACGCCGATCGGCAGCGAGCCGAGTTGAAATCCAACGGCGGCGATGCTCGCAACCTCGATTTTCAAGCGGTCTTTGGCAAGCTTCGCGGGCGAGCCGACCTCTTTCCAAAAATACTGGAAGCACGAATGTTGCACTTCGTCGAGCAGTTTGCTGTCGGCATCAGAGAATCGATATTCCGTGGCGCGCGTCGTTTCGAGCGTGCGAATGATGTCGTCCGATGCGGCACCTGCCGATCCGCAGGCGATGCCTGCCAAAGCAGCGATCGTTCGCAATCGCCCGCCTCGCACCTGATTCGCGACATCTCGCATGGTTGACACTCCAACGTGACCAGTGAGAATACGCCGCATTGAAAGCGCTATCAATCCGATGCGCTCATTTCGAGAGAAGGAAACGACCTATGGCGGCTTCGATCGCGGATGTGGCGCGGCTTGCCAATGTTTCGATATCAACCGTCTCCCGCGTGCTGAACCGCCGCGAACTCGTCAACGAAAAGACGCGCGAGCGCGTGGAATCCGCGATTCGCGAGCTCGACTATCAGCCGAATGCGTTTGCCCGCGGGCTGATGCTGCGCAAGAGCGAAATGGTCGGCCTGGTGCTACCTGATCTGCATGGCGAGTTTTATTCCGAGATCATCCGCGGCGCGAATCTCAAGGCGCGCGAGCTTGGTTACAACCTTGTCGTCACGTCGACGCAGGATGACGCCGACTGTCGCATCATGCTCAACAACATGCAGCAGCGCACGCTGCTCGACGGCGTGGCGGTGATGGTTTCTGAAGTCACCGACATCTTGCAGGAGGTTCTCGCCGGATTTCGCCTGCCGTTCGTGCTGCTCGACGCCGACATTCGCGGCATGCCGCACGATTGCGTCGATATCGATCAGCAGCACGGCGTCGAAGCGTTGATGAAGCATGTGCTGCAAACGCAGGGCATGAAGCGTGTAATCTTTGTCGGCGGGCCCGAGACCAACGTGGACACGATCGCGCGACACGAGGCGTATTCGCAGGCGCTGGCCCGCGCGGCTACGCCGGCCGCCGCGAGCGACGTGCATTTTCTGGATTACGAGTACGAGACGGCGTTTGAATTTGCCAAGACCCACATGCGAAACTGGGCTGGGCCGAAAACCTGCGTATTTGCAGCGAACGACGAGATGGCGGCGGGCATCGTCGCCGCCGCGCGAGACTGCGACATAGACGTCCCGACGCAGCTCGCGGTGGTCGGCTTTGACGACACGCGCATCGCGCGCATGACCCGCCCGCCGCTGACGACGGTCCGCGCGCCAATGACGCAGATGGGCGAGATGGCGATTGAGCTCTTGTGCAAACGCCTGGCCGACCCGAAGTGTCCGTCGATGCATGTTTCGCTGCAGCCGGAACTTGTGATTCGCGAGTCTTGCGGCGAATCGGTGAGCTGATCGGTGCAGCGCGATACGACCGAAGAGCATGCCGACGCAACGGCCGTCGGCATGGCACCAGATCCATCGCGCGCCGCGCGCCGTTCGCCGAAAGCGCCGTCGGCCTCGGAGGGCCGATCGCTACGGTCCCTCGCACGACCGCCCGCTATACTCCCGCTCACGTCGCGCGCTGCCGCGCAAGAAACAACCAACCGGAATTGGGCGATCCGAGATGGACCTGGCCGAGGCAAAACGACGAATCGCGAAATGCCGGAGTACCGGCGCGACAGAACTCAACCTCGCCTACGGTTCGCTCTCGGTGTCCGATTGGCGCGACCTCGCACCCGCCCTGCGCGAACTCAAACAACTCTGCTGGCTGGACCTCTGGAACAACAATCTCGGCCCCGAAGGCGTGGCGGCCCTCGTACCCGCCCTGCGCGAACTCAAACAACTGAACACGCTGGACCTCAGGAACAACAATCTCGGCCCCGCAGGCGCGACGGCCCTCGTACCCGCCCTGAGCAAACTCAAACAACTCTGCACGCTGGACCTCGGCGTCAACGATCTCGGCCCCGCAGGCGCGGCGGCACTCGCACCCGCCCTGAGCGAACTCAAACAACTGAACGAGCTGGGCCTCGGCGCCAACAATCTCGGCCCCGAAGGCGCGGCGGCCCTCGTACCCGCCCTGAGCGAAATCGAACAACTCAACACGCTGTACCTCGGCGGCAACAATCTCGGCCCCGCAGGCGCGACGGCCCTCGTACCCGCCCTGCGCAAACTCAAACAACTGAACACGCTGTACCTCTGGAACAACAATCTCGGCCCCGCAGGCGCGGCGGCCCTCGTACCCGCCCTGCGCGAACTCAAACAACTGAAGACGCTGTACCTCAACGACAATGGGTGCCTACCGACCGAACTTGAGCACGTAACCGACGCCGCCCGCCTGCGCGCTTACCTGCTCTCTGATCGAAAAACGCCGCTGCGCGAAGCCAAGCTCCTGCTGCTCGGCAACGGCGGTTGGGGCAAAACACATACTCGCCGCCGGATGATGGCGTCACCGGGCGAGCCAGATGAGTTCTACTTCGAGCCACGCCACCTCAAGACGCTCGACGTGGCGCTGCACCGCTGGCCACTCGTCGCCGGACAATTCGCCGGGCAACCGACCGACGACACGCTGCTGCGTGTGTGGGATTTCGGCGGCCAGCCCAACTTGCACGGCGCGCACCGCCTCTTCCTCTCCGACGAGCGCAGCGTCTACCTGCTCGTGCTCGACGCGGATAAGTCGCTGTCGGAGAACTGGGCGAGTTACTGGCTGCGCTACATCCGCCACCACGCGGAGCAGGACTTTCAGACTCGCGATCGCACGGCGCACATGGAGCGGGACGCGTACCGCCCGCCCCCGCTGCCGCCCGACCGCCAGCCGCCGGTGATCCTGGCGGCGACAAAATGCGACCTGCTGCAGCGAAAGCTCGAATCGTTGGACGAAGGGCGGTTGGCCGGACTGAAGCGCGACTACTACGCGAATATACACGGCGCAGTGGAAGGACTGGGCTGGGGCCACGAGCTGCCAAAAAAGGACTGGCAAAGCTTCGTCAACTCCAAGCCGCACGCCGCCCGTCACCGCGCGGCGCTGGCAGATCTGCGTGCGAAGATCGCCGCCGCCGCGACCGCCGCGCCGGGCGCGGACGACCGGTTTGAGGACGCGTTCTTTGAGATCAAACGATGGTTTGAGGAAGAATTCGCGAAAGACGTTCCATCCGTGCGGCGCGAGACTTACGAACAGGAAATCTGCCCGCCGAGTGTCGCTCCGCTAAATCGCCTGCTCTATTTGCAGGTCTGCCGCAGCCTCGGGTTGCTGCACTTCGTCGGCGACCGCGACGACGTGATCGTGGACAAGGACATCGCCGGCCTGATTTTCAACCCGGAGTGGGTGAAAGGGCCGGCGTATGCGCTGCTGTGGCCGCAGGACGTGCGGACCCAGGGCGGCGTTCTCACGCGGCGCGATATCGATGCGCTACTGCCCGAGCACGACGCCGCTGCGGACGATGACAGCCACGATGCGCCGCTCTGGCAGCGGCTCGCTTTCACCGCGCCGGACCGGCGGCACATTGTGCAATTGCTCAAGCAGTGCGAGCTGATCTTTCCAATCCTGCGCGGGCAGCGCGAGACCGGCGATTACTTCGTGCCCGATCTGCTAGACAACGCTCCGCCGTCGCTCGCCAGCGCGGGCAAGCCGCATGTTCTGGAGTATGAATTCATCCCGGAGAGCGTGTTCTTGCGGTTCCTGGGCCACTGGCATGACCGTCTGAAAGACCCCGACCGCGAACGCTTGTTCCGCGACGAAGCGGTGATTGCCGAGCACGGCGTATCCGCTCGCATCCGCTACGACCGCGACGCCGCGACGCTTTCTATCTGGCACCTCGACGGCGAAGCCTCAGCGTGGCCGCAGTTGCTTGGGGCGATCAAGTCCGAATTCCGCGAGCTGAGGCTTCGGCGGGAGGTTCCCGTTCAGACGCACGCGATTACGCCCGAGCCGCACCTTGCCGAAACGAGAGTGAGCGTCGCGCCAGCGGGTCCAACCGTTGATCACACCGAAATGCGCATACTCGCGGCGCTCTTGAAGTTCGGTTCGAAACGGTGCTCGATTGCTGACATCCGGGGCAACTTCAAATGCGACAAAAAAACCGTCGGCACGCGGCTGGCTAATCTGATCGCGCTCGGGTTCGTAGTCCGCCCAGACGGACCGAAAGGCGGCGTCACGCTGACCGACAATGGAAAGAAATTCTACGAATCGCTGCCGCCCGAAGCGAAGTGATTGCCGAGGCTCGACGGGCCTTGCGCGTACATTCCCCTCAAATTCCCCCTCCGCTCCCCCATCAATCCACACGACAAAAGTAGCCGCCTGCTATCCGTCGATCTTCCCCGATTGCGCGTGAATAGTTCCGCCGGTACATGTCTGACGCTGCGTGTGTGACGCGACCAGGCATGATCGACGAGGAACGCCAATGAACATGCTCACCACCGACTCCGTCGGCACCGCCATCGTCCGCGACGCCGACAACCGCTTCTGGTTCCGCCTGCCGGGACCGGAGCATCGCTGGCACCGCCTGTCTCCTCCGCCAGCCGCTTCCGCAGTAGCCGCCCCCGTTTCGCCGCCCCCCTCCGGCGGTCAACGCCCGCGCCGCCGCCTGTCCTGGCGTCGCGCGGCCGCGTTCGCTCGGCTGATCCGCAGCCGCATCGTCCGGGCAATCGGCTTCGCACGCCGACCGCAGCCGCAGTGAACCAAACTCGAACCGTCGCGATGGCGTGCCCGGCCGGAAAATGGCCAAAACGGCGTTGCCGAGCCGCAGAAACGCTCGGCGACCGCCGTGGCCGATACTTCCGCCGCGCATCTCCGTCGTCGCGACCGCCTTTCGCCGGTCGAGCAATCCAGTTACCCTAAAGCTCCACGCAATTTCGACCGATTCGCGCATTGCACGGAGGTATTCATGCGCGCTTGCAGCCGTTCGACCCTACTCATCGCGTCACTCGTCGCAACGCTCCCGGCGTTTATCGCCTGCAACACACTCCTGATCCCCGTTTTCGACATCTTCAAGCCGACCTACACGGCCAAGGCGTTCGTGAACTGGGAAACGCCGCATGTGTCGCCGCTCGCCCTGAGCAGCGACGGTGCGCGGCTTTACGCAGTGAACACCCCCGACGCCCGGCTCGAAGTTTTCGACGTGTCGGGCAATTCGCCGCAACTCGTCGCATCCATCCCGGTCGGCCTCGAGCCGGTCTCGGTACGGTTGCGCACCGATGGCGAAGCGTGGGTCGTGAATCACCTCAGCGACAGCGTCAGCATCGTCAACCTCGACTCGCAGTCGGTCATACGCACGTTGTTGACCGCCGACGAGCCGACCGATGTCGCGTTCACGGGCGATCGTGCGTTTGTCGTCTGTTCGCAGGCCAACGCGGTGCAGTTATTCAATCTCAGCGACCTGACCGCCGCACCGACCACCATCGAGATCAAGGGCGAAGACCCGCGCGCCGCCGCTGTCAGCCCCGACGGCAAACATGTGTACGTCACGATTTTCGAATCCGGCAATCACACCACGCTGATTTCGCACGAAAAAGTCTCCGAGCCCGACGGCCCCTACGGCGGCGTGAATCCGCCGCCGAACGTCGGCACCGCGTATGTGCCCGAGTTGAACCCCACGAATCCGCTGCCGCCCGACATATCCGTCATCGTTCGCAAGAACATCGACGGTCGCTGGCTCGACGACAACGGCGGCGACTGGACCGACAAGGTCACCTGGGATTTGCACGATCACGACCTCGCGATCATCGACACCGATTCGCTCGCCGTTCGCTACACCAAGCGGCTGATGACGACAAACATGCACCTGACCGCGCGCAGTGACGGCAGCGTCATCGTCGTCGGCACCGAGGCGCTCAATCACATTCGCTACGAGCCGAATCTCACCGCGCGATTCCTGCACGTCGTCGGCGCGATCGTCGATCCCGCCGCGGCGACGATGACGACTTCATTTGATCTCAATCCGCACCTCGCCGAGGCGTACGCCGCGCAGCTTTCGAGCGTCAGCGCCGAGCTGCGCGATCAATCTGTCGCCGACCCGCGCGGCGTCGTCGCATCAAGCGATGGCTCGCGGCTGTTCGTCAGCGGAATGGGCAGCGAAAACGTCGCAATCTTCGATGCGGCGGGCGGGCGAATCGGCCAGGTCGACGTCGGCAGCGGCCCGACCGGCCTGGCGCTCGACGAATCCCGCAATCGCCTGTTCGTGCTCAACCGCTTCGATGCGTCGATTTCCGTCGTGGACACCGCGTCCCTCACCGAGTCGTCACGCACGGCGTTCTTCGACCCCACGCCGGCCGAAGTGAAGGCCGGTCGCCCGTTCCTGTACAACGCACGCCGCTTCGGCGGTCTGGGCGTCACCTCTTGCGGCTCGTGCCATCTTGACTCGCGCATGGATCAGCTCGCGTGGGATCTCGGCGACCCGAGCGGCAAGATGAAGAAGCTCGACGCCGAGTGCAACCGCCCGGTACTCGATTTCCCCGCCGGCGATTGCGAAGATTTTCACCCGATGAAAGGCCCGATGACCACGCAGACGCTGCAAAACATCATCGGGACCGAGCCGTTCCACTGGCGCGGCGACCGGAAGAACCTGCACGAATTCAACCCCGCGTTCGTCGGCCTTCTGGGCAGTGATCGCGAGTTGACTGACGACGAGATGAACGCGTTTCAAGCGTTCCTGGCGACGATCAAGTTTCCGCCCAACCCGAATCGCAATCTCGATAACACGCTCAAAACGCTCGTCGGCGACGGCAATCCGCAGGCCGGCGAACTGCTTTACTACAACCAGCCGATCGACCTCAGCGTCGCCAAGTGCAATGATTGCCACAACGCGTTCGACAACATCGCCGCAGGCACAAACCAGAAAATTACGTCCAAAGCCCTGCTGGTGAACCACAACCAGAGCATCAAAGTGCCGCAAATTCGCAACATCCACGAAAAATCAGGCTTCTCGTACGCCAGCATGGAAAACAACTTCGGCTTCGGCCACAACCACGACGGCGTGATCGACGGCATGTTCAATTTCTTCCACATTCAGAATTTCACCGGCTTCGGCGATGGCGAAGTCGGCGACACGCAGCGCCGCGACGTGATTTCATATGTGATGAGCTTCGCCACCGACACGCACGCCGGCGTCGGCACGCAGCTCACACTCGACGGCTCACACGTTGACGATCCTGCTGCGATCGATCGGTTCAAGTTGATGAAGCGTCTGGCCGCGGCTGGCGAAGTCGGCCTCATCGCCTGCGGCAAGCTCGGCGGAGAGCAGCGCGGGTTCGCATACGTCGGCGGCGAAACGCTGCGCAGCGACCGCGCGAGCGACGCACCGATCTCGCTCGATCAGCTTTGGAGTGCCGCGACCGTCGGCGGCGAAATCACCTTCACCATCGTGCCCAAGGGCAGCGAGACGCGGCTCGGCATCGATCGCGACGAAGATGGCCTTCTGAACGCGGACGAGTAGCGCTGGGGAACCGGTCTTTGACCGGTCTGTCTTCCGCCCGATGTGAGAAACGGAGAAAGACCGAGCGAAGACCGGTGCCAAAGCGCACGTCAATCGATCAGGCCACGCTCGCTTCCATCGCCCGAAACTGCCGCTGCACCATCGTGCGATAGCTGCCGCTCGCCGCCAGCAATTCGTCATGCGTACCCGTCTCGACGATGCGTCCGTTCTCCATCACCACGATCAAATCGGCGTTCGTCACGGTCGACAGGCGATGAGCAATCACAAACGTCGTCCGCCCCGCCAGCAGCTCGCGCAGCGACGCCTGAATCAGCTCTTCGCTCTCACTATCAAGGTTGCTGGTCGCCTCATCAAGAATCAGAATTCGCGGATCGGCCAGGACCGCACGCGCGATGCTGATTCGCTGCGCCTGCCCGCCGCTGAGCCGCACGCCGCGCTCACCGACGATCGTTTCATACCCGTTCGGAAACGCCGAGATGTAGTCATGCGCATTCGCCCGACGAGCCGCATCGACGATCGCCGCGTGCGAAGCGCCGGGTCTGCCATACGCAACGTTTTCAGCGATCGTGCCGTCGAACAGAAACGTATCCTGTTGCACCAGCCCGAGCATGCGTCGATAGCTGTCAAGCCGCACATCTCGCAAATCAACGCCGTTGAGACGAATCGCGCCGCGATCGGGGTCATAGAAACGCGCGACGAGGTTCGTCACGGTCGTCTTGCCCGCCCCGCTTGGCCCGACCAGCGCGACCGTGCTGCCGCCCGGCACACTCAGCGTCAGGTCGCGCAGCACGACGCTCTCGTCGCGCCGTGCCCCCTCGCCGCCCTTCTCGCTCGCGATCGCCGGATAGGCGAACGACACATCGTCAAACTCGATACGCTCGATGCGGCTCGGCACTGCGATCGCGTGCGGCCGGTCCGGCTTGTCCACCGGCGTTGCCAGCAAATCAAAGACGCGCTCCATCGCGGCCAGCGCCTGCTGCATGTCGCCGAACGATTTGATGATCGACGACACGGGCGAGAGTAGCATCATCAGATACATGTTGAACGCGACGATGCCGCCGATCGTCGCGCTACCCTGCAAGTAGAGCACGCCGCCCAGCCAGATGATCACCAGCGCGGTCAGCGGAATGAGAAAACCCCAGCCCGACCAAACCGCGTTTTCCATGAACTGTGCCCGCAGGCTCTTTCGCAATGCGGTGTGATGCAGCGTCGCATAGCGCAGCGCCTCGGTCGCCTCGCGCCGAAAGCCGCGCACCACGCGAATGCCGCCGAAGACCTCGACCGTGCGCGCATCGATCTCGCCGCGATCTTTGCGCAAGCTGCGATAGAGCGGGCGAATGCGCGTCATGTAGGCAAGGTTTAGCCCGACCAGAATCGGCAACAAACACGTCGCGGCGACCGAGAGTTGCCAACTGATCGTCATCAGAATCGCGATCGTCGCGACAACCTTGATCACCGCGACGCCCGGCGTGAGGATCGCCAATTGCAAAATGCCGGTGACCGAGTCGATGTCGCCCGAGAGTCGCGAGGTAACGCCGCCGGTCTTGATTTCGCTCAGTTTGTGCAGCGGCAGCCGCAGCAGATGGTGATACAGCTTGTGCCGCAGCCGCAATGTCAGGCGAGCATTGAGCCGCACGGTGTGCCAGTTGCGGGTCATGTCGAGCGTCTGCTGTGTAACAAGGATTGCCAGCAGCAGCCAGCCGAGCATGTGCAGCGTGCGTCCGTCGCGCGCGGGCAGCACTTGGTCGACGATGTACATCGTCGCACCGGGCAGCACGAGGCTCAGCCCCGCGCAGATCAGCGAGATCAGAAAAATGCCGACGATCGCCCCGGTAAAGGGCCGCACCCAGCCGCGATATTGCGCCCAGTATCGCGATCGTTTTTCGCGATCGCTCTTGAAGCGATTGATGTCCTGCTTCTGCTCGGCGACGTCTCGTCGATGATCGCCAAGAAACTGCCGAAAACGCGACTTGGATGAGCGGGGCGTGGACATGAAGCGGAGTGTAGCAGCGGGTTCAGGGTTCGGGGTTCGGGGTTCAGGGTTCAGGGTTCAGGATCGAGTGCCCATCCGAACCCGGAGCGCGAGCAGCGGGGTAACGTGCCTGTAGCGAGCGAGGATGTGCTAGGGGCTTCCAGCCCGTTCCATGTACTGCGGGCTTCTAAGCCCGCATCCGAACGCGACGCGCCAGCGAGTGACCGGGAGCGAAGCGACCCGCGCGTCGCGCCACAACCGTGCGTGGATCATGAGCGAGGACGTACCGCCTGCCCCGCCCGCGCCTATCATTTCCCGCCATGCCGCCGCGCCACGCATTCGCCGCCCCGCTCCCTCCCGCCGCCGAGCCGGCGGTGCTTGTCGCTCGCCGCCTGCGCGATGCCGGGCACGAGGCGCTGCTCGCCGGCGGCTGCGTACGCGATTTGCTGCGCGGCGCGACGCCCACCGATTACGACGTCGCCACAGATGCCACGCCGCAGCGTGTTTCGCAATTGTTTCGCCCCACACGTCAGGTCGGCGCGGCTTTCGGCGTCGTGCTCGTTCGCTCCGCCGGACAGTGGATCGAGGTCGCGACGTTCCGCAGCGACGGAAACTATGCCGACGGTCGCCGACCGACAACCGTCACGTTCACCGACGCCGCCCGCGATGCCCAGCGGCGCGACTTCACCATCAACGGCATGTTCCTCGACCCGCTCGCCGGCGAGGTCATCGACTATGTCGGCGGTCGGGCCGACCTCGAGGCTCGGGTGCTGCGCTGCATCGGCGATGCCGACACGCGCTTCGACGAAGACTACCTGCGATTGCTGCGCGCCGTGCGGTTTGCGGCTCGGCTGAATCTCACAATCGAGCCGACCACGCACGCGGCGATCGGCCGCCACGCGCCGCGACTCCGCGAAATCGCCGCCGAGCGCGTGCGTGACGAACTCGAGAAAATGCTCGACGCCCCGTCGCGCGGCGAAAGCGTGCGTCTTCTGATCGAAACGCGCTTGATTGAGCATTTGTGGCACGGCGCAAGTTGGAGCGATGACGCGCTCGCTCAACTTCAGGCGCTGACGTGGGGCCTCGGAGAGGATGCGCGATTCGAGGCCACCATGTCGATCTTTCTGGCAGCAACACCGACGCAGGTTGATCGGGTCTGCCGCTCGCTGGCTTGCTCAAACGAGCAGCGCGAGCTAATCGACTGGCTGACGCAGCACCACTCCGATCTTGACGACGTGTCACGGCTCACGTTAGCCGCTTTCAAGCGCTTGCTCGCGCACCGCGGCTACACCCAACTCCGTACGATCGCGATTGCACGCTACGCGGGCAACGCGGATCGACTTGCGGCACTCGATTTTCGCGCCGCATCGATCGCGCCCGATGCGATCGCCCCGCCGCCGCTGGTCACGGGGCAGGATCTGATCGATCGCAACGTCGCGGCCGGCCCGATCTTCAAACAGCTCCTCGATGCGCTTTACACCGAGCAACTCGACGAGCAGCTTGCGTCGCGCGACGCCGCCCTTGCTCGGCTCGACCAATTGCTCGCGCAGCGACGTTGACCCGAAGCGCGCCCGCGTCGAGAATTCGCGCTTGGCGCGGAGTGTCGGATGGCTCACATTCGTCTGCTGCGGGTTTCGCAGTGGGTCAAGAACATCTTTGTTTTCGCTGGGCTGATCTTCGGTCAGAAGATGGGCGACCTGCCATCGGTCTATGCGACGCTGCTCGGCTTCGCATGCCTGTGCCTGCTGAGCAGCTCGGTCTATGTCATGAACGACATTTCCGATCGCGACGAGGACCGCCGCCACCCGCGCAAATGCAAACGCCCGATCGCATCCGGCGAGGTCGCCGTGCCGACTGCAATGCTCATGACGCTCGGCCTGGCAATCGGCGGGCTGGGCGGCGCATGGCTGCTCGATCGCGGGTTTTTCCTGATCGCGGCGGCGTATGTCGTCCTGCAAATCGCATATACATTCGTGCTCAAGCATCAAGTCGTGCTCGACGTGATCTGCATTGCGACCGGGTTTGTGCTACGAGCGATCGCCGGCGCCGTACTCGTACACGTCGCGATTTCGGTCTGGCTGGTGGTGTGTACATTCACGTTGTGCCTGTTCATGGGTTTTTCGAAACGGCGCTGCGAATTGAACGCGATGCTTGAAAACAACGGCACGGCCGCGTCACACCATCGCCGGACACTGGCGATCTACACGCCCGAGCTGCTCAATCACATGACGACCATGACCGCGGGCATCGCGGTCGTCAGCTTCCTGCTCTACACGACCGATGCGCGGACCATCGAGACGTTCAAGACGAATTACCTCGTCTACACGTTGCCACTGGTGGTGTACGCGGTGTTCCGATTTGCGGTGCTCGTGGAACATGGCAAAGTCGACGGCCCGACCGAGGTGCTGCTCAAGGATTTCCCGTTTCAGGCGGCGATCGTGCTCTGGGCGGCGGCGGCGATCCTGATCGTGTATCGCGGCGTCGAGCTCAAGTCGTTCTTTGAACGGATGGCGGGCGCGCCGTAGGCTGAGAATCGGTCGACCTACAGCGCTCGCCACTCCTCGGGCGTATTCACGTGTCGCCACGCGTCTCGCAACTCGATCGGAACCGTTGGCGTTGCGACGCGGGGGTGCGCAGCGAGCTCGCGCGGCGAACGACCGTCAGCCTCGAATATCGCTCGCAACGCGCGCAAGCCGGCCGGCTCATAAATGGCCAGCAGCGGTTGCAAGTCTGCGTGGTCGAGCATCGGGATGACAGCGTCGTGCGACTCGCTGCGCTGCGCAATCAGCCACCCGATCGCCGCAGCGCTGACCCTCGGCATGTCGCACGCGACAAACAACCACGCGCAGTCCGGCGCGCTCGCATGAGCCGCCAGTATGCCCGCCAGCGGCCCTTCGCCCGGCGCATCGTCGACGACGCGATGAATGTGCGCAGCATCCGCCGGAGCAGGCCGATCGCCGATCAACACGACGCGCGACACAAGCGATTCGATCAAGTCGGCGAGCCGACGCGTCAGGGTCACACCGTCGATCTGCAGCGCCGCTTTATCGCGACCCATTCGCGTGCTTCGCCCGCCGATGAGAATTCCTGCGCAAAGCGGATCCACCGTCCATCGCCTCCAACAAAATGTCGTGAGAGCGACCCGGTCACGCGACCGGGCCGCTCTCACTGAGAGAATAACACAACTTCGTCGCGGCTAGCGGCGCCGCAGCAAGAGCAGGCCGCCCAGCATCATCGCGCCGAGCGTTGCAGGCTCGGGAATGCGCACCAATTGATCCTGCGCAAACTCCGTCCGCCCCGCATCGCGATACAGATTGAGCACGCGCACATCGCCGAGGTCGTCCGGTGCATTCGTGATCGCCAGCGAATACAGGCGATCTCGCAGCGAGTTGTCGCCCGGCGTCCACGAGATCGGCCGTTCCTGCTCGATGTACCAGATGACATCCTGCAACGCATTGGCCGACGCCGCTCGGTCGCCCGTGCCTTCCGAAACGTCATAGTAGTAGTCGGCGAGCGAGCCTTTCACGAATTCGGAGTAGAGATACGCAGTCAGCGGATCGAGCGGATCCGGATTTCCGCCGCCCGCACCGCCGTTGCGCGCCTCGGTCGCGACATCGACGTGATACGTCTGACCGTACGAAATGTGCTCGTTGTACTCCAGACAAAACGATTCGAAGTAGTTGCCGCCGTTGTAGCTCGCGGGCGCGAACGGAAAGTTGGCCGGCGTCAGATTGAACTCGCCGCCCGGACCCGAGCCATAACCGTCACCGATCGTGACCGTCATGCTACCGGCGCTCGCACCAGCGGCGATCGCCGCCGCACTGAGCGCGCAGAGTGTCCCCCGATTTGAACGAAAACGCATGACTTACCCCTCCTCAATCTTGGCGTGATAAGCGCGCGTGCGCAGCGTTCAAACACTCGAACGCACGCCGCGACGCGATTGCTAAGCCGCTCGCCCCTGGCTCCTGTTTCCACGAGCAAGCGAGTCGAGCATAGCAAGTCACGCACTAATCAAGAATACAATTTAATCGATTTTGAGTGGAATTGGTTTTATCGGGACCATGGTTCACACACGTCACCGAAAAGACAGATTTTCCCGGTCCGAGTTGCCTTCGCAGCGACGCTTATCGGCGAACGAGACGAGAGAACCACGTACGCCGCTTGCACCGAGCAAGAGTGGAGCGTGCCTTCGCGATCGCCTGCCCGTGCAGGCGAGCGTTGAGCGGGCCGCCCTAAAAACGGCGCGAGCGGGCCCGCGCTGTTCCCCCGCCCGCACGCGCGTCAAATCCGCGTCAACTGTTCCGAT
>JBJXFK010000129.1:0-55842 GCA_046155505.1 Phycisphaerae bacterium | reverse complement strand
TGGATCATCGCCCTGGTCATCATCGCCGCGATCAACTCCGCGATCGGCGCGGCGTATTACCTGCGCGTGATCGCGGCCTGCCTGCTCTACGAAAACGACGAAGCCGCCGAACCCGCCCCGCGCGAGGCCCAGCACATGGGTGCGCTGCTCTGCGGCTTTTTGACGCTGCTGTTCGCGTTCTTCCCGAGCGTGCTGATGAACGCCAGCGGCGGGGCGAGCGAGAGTCTGACGAGACCGGCGACGATTTCGAAAACCGAGCCGAAGGCGGCGATGATGCCGAGCGATGCGTCAGTCGCGACCATCGCGCCGTAGTCGAGCGGTCTCGGCGGTCACCCGGAGATTGTGGAGCTGCCGCCCTCGGCTGCTTTATCTCCGTCGGGACGTCGCCCGGCTCGCTCACGCTCGGGGTTCGAGACGGTGGCTACCACTTCGGCGGCCGTTGCGTCGGCATGAATCTGCCTCCGCAGGCGGGCACTCGACTCTTCGTACGCGCCGGGCTGGTTCGCGCACGGCGCGCTGATGAGGAATCGCGCCCATGGCGGTTGAAATGCCCACCTGGCAGCAACGCGCCCTCAGAACTCAGCGACGAACACTGGTCGTCGTCCTGGGACTATCAGTCGCTTCGCTTGGCCTCTCGATAGAACGAAAGTTCAACGCCACAGGCGCGGCGGCGCGGATGGCCGCTATCATGGCCTCGGCATTGCAGCAGGAGGCCTCGACCTCCGCATCCCTACGATTGCACGGGCTCGAAACCAGCGCCGAAGCCCGTTTGTACCAACTCTCGCCACCCAACTACGACGAATCGCGGCTGCGGCAGCTTACCGAGCGAGGCGTTGTACGTGCCGATGCGTATTCAGCGGCAAAGTCAAACAAAGACCGGCTGCAATCTCACATCGACCGAAACCTCGCCGAGCAACTGGCTTGGGGCATCGCCGCTGGGCTCTCCCTGGCACTGGCGGTGTACTGCGGTGTACGAATTCTGATCCTCACACGCCGCATCGCCGTCACGCACCCACAGTGCTTACCGTGCGGCTACAACCTCACCGGCAATGAGTCCGGAACCTGTCCGGAATGCGGCACCCGCTTCGATCCATGAGGGCGTCGGGCGCAACACACTTCGCACTTTGCACTTTGCACTTTGCATTCCCCGCCCACCGCTCCCCCATCACTCGCACGTCCCCCCAAACGCCGTCAGCAGCGTCGCCAAATCGCTCAAGTCCGTATCGCTGATCGCGCCGCCGCCGCCCGTTTCGTCCACGTCGCCAACGCAATCGTCGCCGCTGCAACCAAAATCGCTGAGCAGAATCGCCAGATCGCTCAGCTCAACATCGCCATCGACATCCAGATCACCCGGGCACGCGCTCGATGACAACTTCACAAACCGCGCCTGCGACGGCACGCGATCGGCGTTGCCGACGAACAGCATGTAAAACCCCGGCGGCGCACTCGCACCGCCATCGGGCGCGGTCACGATCAGTTCCTGCGTCCCACCCCCAAGCACAAAATCGCACGGCACCAGCCGCTGTTCCATGTTCACCGCGTGCGTGGTCGAACCCGGTCGAATCAGCGAAACCGCCGTGATCGCACTCGCATCATCGACGAACACGCTGAACGGCTCGGCATATTGCACGCGCTTGGGCGCTTTCACGATCGTCGGCCGCGACTCAAACCAATACGGCGGATAGAAAATCTCCGCATTCGGCTGATCCGGGTGCGGCCCCTCACCCGTGCCGCCGGCGGTCCAGACGCTGCCATCCGGCAGCAGCAGCGCCGTCGAGTGATACATGCGCGGCCGCGCCGCACTGGCCATCGGCCGCCACTCCGGCGAGCCATCGGGATCATGCGGGTCGTACAACTCCGCCAGATACGCCGGCTCGCCGCGTGGGTCGTCCCACGTATTTCGCCGCCCGCCGCTGACGAGGATCGTCTGATCGGGCAAGATCGTCGCGTCGGCGTATTCGCGACCGAGCGCCAGCGGAGCAACCACGCGCCACTCCCGCGGAAACGCGTACAGATCGATGATTTCCACCATATTGGTTGAGTTCGGCCCGCAGCATCCGCCGCCGACCAGCATGATCCGCCCCGGAAATCCCGGCACGCCGACAAAACTGCCCCCGCCGCGAAACGGATGATTTGAGTGGTCGATCAGAAACCAACTGATCTGCCCCGACGGCGAAATGGTGAACATCGCACTGTCACTGCCCGGCCCGGCATAGAAAAACTGATTGTTCGTGTGCAACCACAAATTAGGATAGAGCGGCAACTCGCGCTGCCCCGCGATTTGCCAACTGCCGCTCGCCCCGCTCGGCGTGTAAATCTCGACGTCGCGATTAACCGTCGAGATCGGCGCGCCGTTGTTGGCGCATGAGCTGCACTCGTCATAGCCCGACATCACCACCACGCGCCCGTCCTGCAACGTTAGATTCGTCGGATACCACCGACCGTCGTTCATGTCCGGCTGACGAATGAACGCATTGTCGGCGCTCGCCCGCGGATCAAAAATCCACGAAAATCGCGGACCGGCGAATGCATATCCACCCGAGCACTCCAAATCGCTCGCATGTACGTCGCCGCCGGTCAGCAGCACCCGCCCGTCCGGCAACACCGAATGCCCGGAGCAGAAAAACACCCCGTCGGCGTGCATCTCCATCTCGCCGCATTGCCGACCGATCTCGATCGGGTAGGGCTGGCGGAAAAGTTCAAAACTGCCGTCGCGCGGATCCCACAGATACGCACTCGGGCTGCCGTAGTAGCCGAACGAAAAAATCTTGCCGACGATGCGGCGCGTCACGGGGTCGAAATCGGGCACCAGCGCCGCGTGAATCGGCACCATGAGCCGCCCAGGCAACCCCCAATTGAACACCGGCCCGAACGAACCCGTCCCGCCGCGCGGGCCGATCCCCTCGAGCGGCCAATCGCTCATCGCGGACGCGACATCGAGCGGCGGCGGTTCCTGCGGCTGCGCGGTCGCAAGTGGCGATGGGGCGACGATGCCGAGCGATGCGACGAATGCAGTGGATGCAATCGACGCGCGGAGCGGGCGAGCGTGCATGCGGTTCCCCCCCTTGATTGATGCTTCTGAAAAGCGCGGATTGCGATGTCCGCGATTCTTGCGAAAGACATGCCCAGCACTTCTATTCTGCTCGCGCCGCGGCGGAAGTCAAATCGAGGTCAGAGAAATGTACGCGCGAACCCGATTCCGAACTCCGAATCCGAACCCCGAGCGCGAGCGAGCGGGGTAACGTGCCGGAGCAGGCACCGCAGCAAGATCGAACACGTCGCCGACGCCGCGACTCACCCCACTCGCTCGCGCTCGGGGCTCGGATAGGCCGCCGCGGTGGTCTTCTGCTTTCGGCCTTCTGCCATCAGCCTTCAGCATTCGCCCGCTACTGCGTAAGCGGTATCGGCTGCCCCGCGTCATTCACCGCCACATACACCAGCGTCGCTTCGGTCACGACCACAATGTCCGCCGGGTTCGTGAACCGCTCGGCTTCGACGATCACGCGAATCGTCACCGACGTTCGCCCGCTGCGCGTCACTTCGGTGTGAAAGCTCAGCACATCGCCCACAAACACCGGCTTCTTGAACTCCACGCCGTTCATCGCCACGGTCACAAACTTGTGCGGCGTCGCCTTTCGCGCCTCGACCGCGCCGGCTTGATCGATGTAGCTCAGCAGCACGCCGCCGAAAATCGTGCCGTGCGCGTTCGTGTCGCGCGGCATCATCATCACTCGAATCGCGGGACAACGGCAATCGTCCGCGGCCATAAGCAAATCCTCCGCCAGACCCGCGTCACGCGCGGATCGAGCGGAGGATTGTACGCAATCGCGAATCGCCGCGACGCGTCAGGCATCACCGCGGCCCGTCGTGCATCACTTCGCCGCAAACCGCGTCTCGCCCGACGGAAAATCGAACGTCACCGCGCGCACCTTCCCGCCCTCGATTTCCAGCTTGCCTTCGTAGCTCTGCCGCACGTCCTGCGAAATCGCGATCGTGTCCTTGCTCGCCGCGGCAAGCACCTCGCCGCGCAAATCGCCCAGCTCAAAATGCAGACGCTCGCCCACAACCGACAGCCGCAGCGTCCCGAAGTCCGGATGACTGAACGCACCTGCGCAACTGGCGAGCTCAATCGACACGTCCCGCGCGTCGAGCGCCTTCTGCTGCGCAAGCATCTGAGCCAGTTGCGGCGGATAGGTCGCCGCTCGCTCCAGGTACTTTGGCAGCAAGTCAGGGTTCTGTAGTCCCAGCAATGCGTCAAAGATGTCGATGGAAATCACGTCGATCAACCCGCCCGCTCCCGCCGGTCCGTCGCTATTGACCAGGATCGCCACACCGATTTTTTCTTCGGTCAGGAACGAGATGTGCGACGAGGCACCGACATATCCGCCCTGATGAGCGGCGTACGGCCTATCGCGATAGGTACCGAGCCGCCAGCCCAGCCCGAACGAATCAAATCGCCGAATTTGCCCGTCCGGCGGCATCGTCTGCCGCGGCGTGAGCGCCTGGCGAATCGCCGCTTCCGGCACGACCTGCTTCCCGTCGAGTTTGCCGCCGTTCATGGAGAGCAACAAATACCGAGCGGCGTCACGCGCCGTCGTGCCCAGCCCGCCCGCCGCGTGCATCGAACGGCTCGACTTGCGCGGGGCCTCGACAAATCCGCCGCTGCGCCACACGAGCGGCAGCGCCACGTTGTTGTCGGCATACATCTTGTCCGCATCGCCGGTGGTGCGCGTCAATCCTGCCGGTTTGAACAGCACATCGTCGAGCGCGAGTTTCCATGACTTGCCGCTGACCGATTCCAGCACGCGACCAGCGAGCGTGAAATTCACGTTCGAATATTGGGGCGTCGCATTCGGCGAGCACGTCGCGAGTCGACGATAGTAGATGTCATCGGTGATCAATCCAGTGTACGCGTCGTTGAACACGATCGCCCAATCGGAAAGCCCCGGCTTGTGACAGAGCAGATCGCTGACAATAATCGTCGTCGCGGCCTGGGCATCGGCCAGTTGGAACCTCGGCAGGTACGTCTTCACCGGCGATTCGAGATTGACCTTGCCCTGCGCCTGCAGCGCGGCCAGCGCGGTCGCTACATACGTCTTCGTGGACGATGCAATGTAGTACATCGTGTCGGCGTCGGCGAACTGATCGAGATCGGCGGTGCGCTGGCCGATCGCGTCGCAGACGAGTACCTGATCGCCCTTCACCACCGCGATCGCGATGCTCGGCGCGTACATCTTCGTCATCGCTTCGCGCCAGCGCGCCTCCAGATGACGCAACTCGCTGCACTCGGCGAGCTTCTCACCGCCGCCCGCAGACCCGACCGCCAGCACCGCAAACATCGCGAGGCCACTCGACACATTGGACACATACGCGAACATGTTGACTCCAATTCTCGCGCGATTCCGCTCGCGCGTCATGTTCGCAGCGTATCTGCCTGCTCGTCTCGAATATTGAACGATTGAAGCGCGATGCGTCGGCATTCGCGATTCTGCATCGGGGAGCATCGGCCTCCGGCCGGTGCGAGTTGAATTCGCGTCGGCAAGGACGCCGATGCTTCCCCGCGCGACGATGCGCGAACATTGTTGTCACTTCGCTCAGCGCACCAGTTCGCGCTCGACCGACAACCGCCGATGCTGCCCCGGCGTGCGGCCCGTCATGCGGCGGAAAAATCGACAGAAGTGTGCCTGATCCGCGTAGCCGACCGACAGAGCCACGTCGGCCAGCCGCGCATCGCGTCCGCGCAGACGTTGCATCGCATGCTCGATGCGCAGACGATGGGCGTACTCGATCACGCTGCAACCGAATCGCCGCCGAAACGCCCGCGCCACACTGACCGGATGGCGTCCCACGCGCTCCGCGCAATCACCAAGTGAAACAGATTGATCAAAATGCGCATGAACATAGTCGCGCGCGGCTTCGACCCAGCCGCCGCATTCGTCGTCGTTCGCGCAAACCGCGCCGCCGACATCAAGCGCCGCCTGCTCGATCCGCTCGCGGCACGCTAGGTCGTCGCTGCCGTGCAGTTCGGCCACCAGACTCGCCAGCCGACGCATGCCCAGCGCCAGCGCGCCGCCGCCGCACCATTCGTAAGCGGGCGCGCCGGTTGCCAGACCCGCCGGCCACGCCGTCGGCGATGTCCAGCGCAGCGACACAATCGACGAGCCATCGGGACCGAACCTGTCAGCGTGCTCAAACCCGGCCGGCTTGAACGCCGCGCAGCCGATGGTTGCGAGTCCGCTTCGCCCGCGCGCGATCTCCTCGACACAGCCGCGAACGACAATTGAAATTACCGAAAAGTCGTGCGCGTGCGGCGACATGAACTCGCTGGGTGCATAGTGGCGGTAGTCGACACGCAGGTCGCCAATCCGCCATTCGGTCATGTGCTGATCGCAACGCACGCGTAGACCCACCGGTTCGATGGCGTATTCGCTGGCCTCGTGCCGTTATTTTCGGCAGGCGGCGGCAGCGCACGTCGAGCGGCGGATCACGCAGCCTTGAGCGAAGCCCAACCTACCTGTATTCTCACGCAAGATTCGTCAACTAACGCACCGGAGCGGGTTTATGGCCCTCGATGAAATTCTCTTTGAAGCCGAATCCAATATGGAAAAAGCCGTCGATCACCTCAAGCAGGAGCTTCGCGGCGTACGCACCGGCCGGGCTACGCCCGCGCTGGTCGACGGCCTGCGCGTCGAAGTCGAATCCTATGGCTCGACGATGACGCTCAAGGAACTCGCCAGCATCGGCGTGACCGACGGCAACCAGATCGTGATCAAGCCGTTCGACCCCAGCACGCTGAAAGATATCGAACGCGGCATCGTCAAAAGCGACCTCGGCATCAATCCGCAAAGCGACGGCAAAGTTGTGCGCCTGCCCGTGCCGGCGCTTTCGACCGAACGCCGCAATCAACTCGTCACACGCATCAAGGGCATCGCCGAGCAGCAGAAGGTGGCGATCCGCAACCTCCGGCGCGACGCCAACAAGCTGATCGACGGCGAGGAAAAGGCCAAGACCATCACCGAAGACATGGCCAAGAGCAGCCAGGAGCAGGTGCAAAAGTTGACCGACGACTACTGCGCGACGGTAGAAAAGCTGCTCGAAGACAAGACCAAGGACATCATGACGGTTTGATGCGCACTCGTGCAAAGTGACAAGTGTCGCACCGGCTATCAGCCGGTGAGCATCCCGACTCTGCCGTCCGGCGACCAATGTCCCTCACGCCCACCGCTACAATTTCGCCGCGAGGAACAGGAGTGCGTCATGCATCATCTGCTCAGCCGTTTTGAAGCGTCGGTCGCCAATACCCCCGACCGTCCCGCCGCTTGCGATCAATCGCTCGTGCTCGACTACAAGAGCTTTCGCGCGATCGCGTGCGGCCTTGCGTCGCAGATCAACGCGCAAACCAACGCCCCGCGCGTCGGCATACTCGCGCCGACATCCACGGCCTGCGCCGCGGCGATCTTAGCTTGCTGGTACGCCGGAAAAACGCCCGTGCCGCTGAACTTCTTCCTCGCACCCGCCGAGCTGGGCAAGATCGTTCGCGACGCTGGCTTTGATCTGATCATCACCATCGATCACTTCCTGCCCCAAGTGCAGGCGACCGGGCTGAAAACGATCATGCTGAATGCCAAGACGATGGTGCCGGGACAACTCGCCGCACCCGCCGCCGGTCCGAGCGACACCGCCGCTTTCATCTACACATCGGGCACGACCGGCGAGCCGAAGGGCGTGGTGCTCACCTTCGAAAATCTCGTCAGTAACGCGCTTGCCGCCATGGCGCAGGCGAAGATCACGCCTGACCAAACATTCCTCAGTGTGCTTCCGCAATTTCACAGTTTCGGCCTCACCGCGCTCACCGTGTTGCCGCTGATGATCGGCGCGACGGTCTGGTTCCTGCCGCGCTTCAGCCCCGCTGCGGTCGTCAACCTGATTCACGAGAAACAGATCACCATCTTCATCGCTGTCGCCAGCATGTTCGCCGCGATGGCGAAGATGCGTTCCGCCAATGCGTCGCAGCTCGCATCGCTCAAGCTCGCGGTCAGCGGCGGCGAGCCGCTCTCGTTGAATGTCGCGGAACTCTTCAAGCAGAAATTCAACATCTGCCTGCAAGAGGGCTACGGCATGACCGAGTCCGCCCCGGTCGTTTCATTGAATGTGCCCTGGAAGCGCAAACTCGGTTCGGTGGGAACGGCTCTACCCGGAATCGAAGTCTACGCCGTCGATGCCCACGGCCAGCGCCTCGGTGCAAATCTCGAAGGTGAACTCGTGATTCGCGGGCCCAACGTCATGGCCGGCTATCACAACAAACCCGACGCGACCGCGGCCAGCATTCGCAGTGGCGGGCTGCATTCGGGTGATATCGGCAAAGTGGACGACGAGGGGTTCATCTACATCACCGGCCGGGCGAAAGAAATGATCATCGTCGGCGGCGAAAATGTCTTCCCACGCGAGATCGAAGACGTGGTCGCCCAGCATCCCGCTGTCGCCGAAGTCGCAGTGATCGGCGTGCGCGATGATTTGCGCGGCGAATTGCCTGTCGCATTCGTCATTCTGCACGACGGTGCGACCGCCGACGAGAACGAGATCCGCACGTTCTGTCGCGACAAACTGGCCGGATACAAAGTGCCGCGCGATGTGAAGATCGCGACCGACCTGCCGCGCGGACCGACCGGCAAAATTCTCAAACGGGCATTGAAGGTGGACTGAACACGCTGTACGGCGTGTGCCGCACGTCGCTGCTCTCATAGCGCAGCGCGACCAGCGCTGCATCGCCGCCGCCGCGTCGATAGTCAGTGCGAACCACCGTTGCGCGGCGGCTGACGATCATGCCGCGACCAAGGGGAATCGCGGCGCTTTGCAAGCGCGAACACAATTCATACGAACGCGCGAGCCGGATGCCATACCCGATCGGCACGCGCAGCGCAATGCCGCTATCGGACACATCGACGATGCGGCATTGAATGACCTCGGACGAGTGATGATCGATCAGCCAGACATCGCCCGGGACAATTCGTCGATCCGCGCTACGCTGCTCTGCAATCCCCACCGGAGAGCGACCGATCGCGCCGACATCCGCAACTTCCTGAAGCGACATGTAGAGACTCCGTTGCCCGATTCACTTTGTCGAAAGAACTGCAAGTCAAGCGCTCGCCCTCCGACGGAGAGCGCCTCGGCCAGGTGCGCGGCGACGCCGTGTCGAAGTATGGACGCATCGCGCGAACCAGCGTGCGATTTTGTCGCGTCGATCCGAACCGCGCCAGCGGCCTCGGCGCTCTGCGCCGGAAGGCGATCGCTTGCTTGCTCTGCCTCTTCCCTCCCGAAATCTGAAAGTCCTTTCCCTCTTGCCCCGTTCTCCCTCTCTTATCGAAAGGCCAGCGGATCATCGTCGTCCGCCGGGTTGTCGTCGAAGCCCAGCTTTCGCATCCACTCGCCGGTCGACTCGGCATCGCTGACGCCGCGCCGCTTTTCCGGCGGTTCCAGCGATTCGGGTCGCGGGCGCGCCAGATCACGCGTCACGCGCGCCCAGAAATCGTCCGATCGCTCGGCTTTCGCGCGGCGCCGCCGGGCAGCCTTGGCCACCTGGCGATCAGTCGACACGACGACGAGCCGTCGCGGCGCAGAATCGCCTTCGACGAGCTGCGCAATCACCGAGTCGGCACTCACGCCATGACCGGAGAACCTGACTGTTACGAACGAATCGCCGAATTGTCGAAGCAAATCGCCTTCGGGGGAGGGACCGTCAAAAACGACCGTAATCCGCTCCGCCGAACGGCTCGCCCAACTGCCCAAGATTTGACACATCATGACGCGACCGACGGGCAGTTCAGGCTGCGCGTCGAACGCCGCGTGTTGCAGATTGTTGCCGTCGATGAGGACTGGCATTTGGCCTTGACTGGCTATTGAAGCCTACAACATGGATGTTCACAAGTCAAAATAATTCCGCGAAATTGAGACGAGTGCTCAGTGTTCAGTGCTCAGTGCCGAGTGCCTAGCGGCTAGTGCCTAGTTCGGAGGGCTCCACTGTTGCGGAACGTGCGGACGAGGCCGCGCCTTCTGCATTCTGCATTCAGCATTCGCCCTTCAACCTTCGGCCCTACTCGCCCAGGCCCACAAACCGGGCCAAGTCGAGCTCTCGCCCCAAAATCATCAAAGTTTCCTCCGGCTGGATGATCGTCGCCGGGTTTGGCAGAAATTGAAACCGCTCCTGCTGCTTCTCCTTTACGGCCAGTACCAGCAGATCGTAATTTTGTCGTAGGCTCAAGTCCTGCAACGACTTACCGTGAATTGGCTCGGGCGCGATCACCTCCATGATGCGATAGTCATCCGCCAAGCTGAACATATCGCGAATGTCCGGGTTCGCGACATGGCGGGCAAGTCGTTCCGCCGAATCGCGCTCGGGGAAAATCACCTCCGTCGCGCCGACCGCGTGCAAAATCGCGGCATGGTCGTCGTTGCGCGCCGTCGATTGAATCGCCTTGATGCCAATGCGTTTCAGATTCAGCGTGCATAGGATGCTCGGCTCGATGTTGCCCTCGCCCAGGCCGACCACCGCTTCATCGACCTTGCCCGCGAGCGCCCGCTTGAGCATCTGAAAATCGCGCGCGTCGCCGATGATCGCGCGATGCACATGATCGCGAATGTCGTTCACGCGATCCTCGTTTAGGTCGATCGCGATCACCTCACAACCCATGTTTACCAGCGTGCGCGCCAGGTGCATGCCGAATTGCCCCAGCCCGATCACCGCTACCTGCTTCATGGCCACTTTCCTCGTAAACGCAAGTCGCTAGTAAAAGCGCGGACTCTCGACACTGGGGAGCGTCGGCCTCCGGCCGATGCGTACCGAATTCGCACCGGCCGGAGGCCGATGCTCCCCTTCCGGGAACCTCAACAGTGCTGTCGATACACCAGACTCGCGATCAGCCGATCATCACCCGCTCGACCGGATACTGGAACCGCGCCTGCTGTCGCTTCAACACCGCCAAACCAATCGTCAACGGCCCCACGCGGCCCGCGAACATCGAAAGCATGATCCAGATCTTCCCCGCCGGCGACAGCTTCGGCGAAAAGTTCATCGACAGACCCACCGTGTTGAACGCCGACACTTGCTCGAACACGAGATGCTCGAATCGCACGTCGCCGCCGATGCGCTCGGTGAGCGTCAAAATCATCACACCCAAAATCTGCCAGAGCGCCGCCAGCCCGATGACCAGACTCGTTCGCTGAATCACGTCCTGCGGAATGCGGCGACCGAACAGTGTCAAATCGTCGCTGCCGGTCGTGCCCGAAAACGCGCTGGCCACGCCGACCGCGAACGAAGTGGTCTTGATACCGCCCGCGCACGATCCCGGCGACCCGCCGATGAACATCAGCGCGATCAGAATCAAGATCGTCGGCAACGGCAGCATTTCCACGTTCACCGAGTTGAATCCCGCGGTCCGTGCGCTCACCGATTGAAAAACAGCGTGCAACGTTCGCTCGTAGAACGTGTCCTCGTCCCCGGTCATGCCGGTCAGCACCATCACCGCGCCGCCGCCCACGCACAGCACTGCGCTGACCAGAATCACGACACGAGTATTCAGCGACCAGAGCAGCGGCGTGTGTCGCCGCTTGCGCCACCACGCGCGAAACCGATCCACCGACTCGAACAGCACCGAATAGCCGATGCCGCCGGCGATAATCAGGAACATGATCATGATCAGCGCGACGAAGTTCTCGCGCAGCGCCACGGCATTGCTGCTAAATGTCGCGAACCCGGCGTTGCAATACGCCGAGATCGACAGAAACAGCGCCTCGAACCAGGTCGCATGTACTTCGCCGCCGCGCGCGAGCGATACGTAGATGATGATCGCGCCAACCACCTCGATCGCCAGCGTGAGTTTCACGATGCGCCAGAACGGTGCCTCGCCGCGACCGGTCTCGTCATGAAAGAACGACCCCTGCAGCGCATCGTCGGACGTGAGCGAGAGCCGCGCTCGAAAAAGCTGAAACGCGGCGGCGGCGAACGTCATGATTCCGAGGCCGCCAAGCTGAATCAAAATCAAGATGACGACATGTCCCGCCATGGTCCAGCGCGTGCCGGTATCGACCGTGGTCAGCCCGGTCACGCACACCGCCGAAGTCGCGGTAAAAAGGCAATCGAGAAATGAAACCTGTTCCGCCGCCGAACAAAACGGCAGTCGAAGCAAAATCGCCCCGCCCAGGATCAGGCCGGCGAAGGTGATGACCAGCAGGTGTTCCGCCCGCAGCCGCGAGCTTCTGCCGCGCGGCTTGGACCAGGCATCGAGCATGTACCCACTTCCGAATGGGCGATCGCGGGGCGTTTGAACCCCCGCAGCCACGCCAACCCGTGCGAAGCGTACCGCTGACGCCGAGGCATTTCCAATTTGCGGCAGCGTTGGTGGACTTTCGTCATCTGTGCGTCATAGGATTTGACAGGATCACGTCCGAATACCGCATCGGTTCGCATGGGTTCGCGTCGTACGAATCGGAAACGCTTCATTCACAAGGAGTAAGCGAATGAACACCGGCATCAGATTCGCCGCCGTCCCCGCATTCCTGCTCGCCGCCGCCACGCTCGCCATTGCCCAAACCACCACGCTCGAAGAAAACACCACCGTCCCGACCACTGGGGCCGACATCGCGACTTTCCAGCGCGGCGTCACCCATTTCACCTACGACCTCCGCGGGAACACCGGTGCGGCGGACTGGACGGGTTCAGAAATCAGCGTGGACGTGGCCGACGCCTTTCGCGGGCGCGTCTGGCACGCCAGCGATCAACGCATTCTGTATCGCGATCACACGCGCGAGGATCCCAACGATCCACTGACGTACGTACACAACTTGCTTACGCCGGGACTCGTCAACACGCCGGAGAACCAGCTCAATGCGCGCATGTACAACACGTTTCTTACCCGACCCGGGCCGCGATTCACGACTGATGTGTCGATCGCTCCCGGCACCGTTGTATCGAACGATACCCGCATTCGCGGCCTTGCCTCGCAGGGCATCGAAATTCCGCTCGCTTGGTTCGACACCGAATTCGCACCCCTCAACAACACTGTCCTCGGTCGCTTCACCTTTGAGATCAACCCACTGACGTTCCCGCAACCCGGCACGTTGGTGATCAACGCTTCGCCACAGTCGGCCCCAATTCTGTTCGCAACGATCCGTGGACGCACAACGTCGGTCGGCAACCCCAGCGGCAACTCGTTCTCGTTCGACATTCGCTGGCAACCCGTTCCGGAGCCGACGACGATCACGCTGCTTTCGGGCGCAGCGATCATCTTCCGACGCCGCGTTTGCACGACGTGACGTGCCAACGCCGAAGTGAACGCACTCGGTTGTGACCCACGACTTCGGCGCGATGTTGGACCGAAGCAACAAACCAATCCCGAACGCGCAAGCGAGGTCTCCAGGCTCGTTCGCGCGAAGACTTGGTGCTCCGGCAACGCTGACTTGACGGGGAGCATCTGCCTCCTATCAGTGCGAATTGATCGTGCACCGGCTGGAGGCAGATGCGCCCCACCATGGAAACGCACGGCTCCCTTGAGGCAATAGACTAGCGGCTCGCGCGGCAAAAACTTTCAGGCATCGCGGCGGAGGTTGGCGAGCACTTCGGGCGGCAGATCCACGTCGACCGAATTCAGAAAATCGAGCACGTCCGGCGTGATTTCGACCGGCTTGCGTTCGCGCGACGGAATGACGCGCGGCAATCGGGCGAAACGCGGACGCACATACGCTGCCGGGTCGCGCTGCGTCAGCAAATACGCGATCTGCCCCGGTGAGAGCGGATTCGCGAGATACGCCGCAGCGACGTCGTCGGTGAACTCGGCCGCGCGCGAGTAGCGATATTGCAGGCGCTTGTCCTGCTCGACGCCGTCCAGCGAGTCGATCTCGCCAGTCGCGATCGCGTCGACCAGCGCGCTGTGTGCAGCCTCTACGGCTTTCATGCCGAGCAGGAACGGATCGATCGGCTCGGGTGCGGGCAATGCATGAAACAGGATCGGCCCGCTGTCGAGACCGGCGGTGAGAAGGTGAATCGTCGCCCCGACCATGCCGGGTCGCCGATCGTGCAATGCCCAGAAGTTGGTCGAGCTGCCGCGATAGTAGGGCGAGACACCCATGTGAATATTGACGGCGCGGCGTTTGACGAGCAGCTCGCAGAGTGGGCCGCGGATGTAGCTCGCGCCGAAGACGACAAATAGATCGGCGGCGAGCGCGGGACCGAGCGTGTGGAGATCGAGCAGGCTGAGATCGCCCATGCGTAGCGCAAGCTGATGGACGCGGGTGGGGCGGGCATTCTGCCCGCCCACATCGGAGTCATTCAACGCGCGGGCACGATGCCCGTTCCACCCAGGAAAGCGCGGGGCACCGAATGCTTCCGCCTCGGCGGCGATCACACGCTGAAAATAGCGCTGCATCACCTCGGACTTGCGATAGAAATCATCGACCCGCCCCGGAAGCACGGTCGTGCATTCCTGCACCACATACACCTCGTCGCACACACTCGCGAGCGATTCGATCAGCGCGATGTGGCGCGGCTGGTTGCTCGTAAACACGGTAATGCGGCGTGTCACAGGCGTTCTTCCGTCGCGGCCTTTTGCATGCGGGCGAAAACGTTGGCGTGATCCTCGCGCGGGAATTCGAGCGGGCCGTGCGACGAGAGCTCCATGTTCGAGCGAAAGCCGAGCGCGATGCCGAGTTTTCGCAGCACCGCGAGCGTCGTCTCGCTATACGAGTTGCACGGGTGCGACATCACGCGAATCGGCTCGGCCAGCAGTTCCATGAGCTGCATGTAATTGTCGCGATACTCGCGCTCCTGCTCCGCGGGCGAGAGGTACGCGACGCGCGTCGGGTGCGTGTGCGTGTGCAGGCCGATGACGTGGCCGTCGCTATGCAGCGAGCAGACTTGCTCGGGCGACATCCACAGATCGGCGGCGAGCGCACTCGCATCGACGTGCGCGTCACGCATCATCTGGTCAATAATTTCGGTCGCCGCTGCGCCGCCCAGAATCTCGTCGCGAATGTAGCGGTAGCGGCGATCGGCAAGCGTGTAGAACGGAAACTCGCTGAGAAATGATTGCGGATCGAAATTCGCGAGCCGCTGCTGAATGTGTGCGGCGTGCGGCGACGCCTGCCAGGCGAGGTCGAACACGCCGTAAAAATCGTCGATGCTGGCGAAGTGTCGCTCACGAAATGTGCGGTGCAGTTCCACTGGTTGCGGGCGACCACGAAACACGCCGGTCGCGATAAACCAGAACGCGGTCAATCGAAAGCGCGCGAGCACGGGGCGAGCGATGTCGAATTGGCATTTCAGGTTGTCATCGAACGTCAGGCAGACGCTGTCGTCGCGCAACGTGCCGCGTTCGGCCCGTTGCAGGAATTCGCGGGCGCAAAGGATGCGCTCAGTGCCGATGGATTCGATCATCGCCGTCAGTTCGTCGGCCGAAATCGACCCCTGGCCGGCCGTGTGGCGGCCGCCGTGGAAGTGATGGAACATGATTCCGCAGGGTCTCATCGTGCCGTTTCTATCGGCCAAATCGACGCGACGAATTGGTCGCTTGCCCGCTAAACTGGCGTGAATGAGCAATCGCGTCATGGTCCTGACGATTTCCGATCGCTGTGCCGCCGGCACTGCCGACGACAAGAGCGGTCCGGCGATCATCGAGCATTTGCACGCGCTCGATGGCGTGCTGGTGCATCGCGAGACGGTGCCGGACGACGTCGATCGCATTCGCGGCGTTGTGACCGCATGGCTGGGGCGATGCGAGCTGATCATCACCACCGGCGGCACAGGCGTGGCCGAGCGCGACGTGACGCCCGAGGCGATCGAGCCGCTGATTAAGCGACCGTTACCGGGGTTTGGCGAAATCATGCGGATGAACGCATTTGAGCGAACCGCGATGTCCATTTTGTCGCGCGGCGGAGCGGGGATCGCGGGCAGGACGCTGGTCGTGTGGCTGCCGGGAGCGACGAAAGGCGTGCGCGAATGCTTGGATTGGCTGACGCCGGCGATGCGACATGCGTGTCAGTTTTTGCGCGGCGAGAAGCCGCATTGAGTGGATAGTGCCTAGTGCCGAGTGTCTAGTGCCTAGTGAATCGTTCGCCCTAGGGGACCGACCTCCGGTCGGTCTTTCTTCTTGAATGAAATGCGAATTGAAGAAAGACCGGCCAGGACACCGGTCCCCCAGCGCACAGTTCGTCTATCACGAATCTGACATTGACGTCAACGGCGCTGTAGCCGCAATTCCTGCCGCGTGGCAGACTGCAACCATGATGACGCCGATCGCACATGACCCGCGTTCGTACGACAAAGGGCGGCTGACGCCCGGCGCGATGTATGCCGCGGTTCGGCGGCGCGATGCGTCGCTCGCCGGCGCGTTCCTGGTCGGGGTGAAGACCACCGGCGTGTTCTGTCGTCCGGGTTGCCCGGCCCGCGTGCCGCAGCGGCGAAACTGCGAGTTCTATCAATCGACGCGCGAGGCGCTGCTGCGCGGCTTCCGGCCATGCATGCGTTGTCGCCCGCTTGATCCGCCCAATTCGGCTCCGCGCTGGGCGCGGCGGCTGCTCGAAATCTTGATCGGAGAACCCATGCGAGTATTGACCAGCGACGACATTCGCCGCGTCGGCGTACACCCCTCGACCGCGTCGCGATTCTTCAAGGACCGATTGGGTGCGACGCTGCAAGGTCTGTCGCGGGCGCAGCGCGTCGGACAGGCGCTGCTCGCGCTGCGCGACGGAGCGGCGGTGACCAGCGCGGTGGGCAGCGGCGGGTTTGATTCGGAAAGCGGGTTGCGCAAGGCGGTGGAGGAGCTATTTGGCACGACGCCAGGCGAGGCCGCGCGGCGCGGGCTTACGCCGCTGGTGGCGCGGTGGCTGAGCACGCCGCTGGGGTCGATGCTGGCGATCGCGTGCGATGAGGGGCTGGCGCTGCTGGAGTTTGTGGATCGGCGGATGCTGGCGACGAACATTGTGCGGGTGCGCTCGCGGCTCGGGCGGCCAGTCGTGGCGGGCGATCACACGGTGATTCGGCAAGTTGAGCACGAGTTGGCCGAGTATTTCGACGGCAAGCGCAGCGAATTCGAAACGCCACTCGTGACATGCGGTACACCATTTCAGGAGCGGGTGTGGCGCGAGCTGCGGGCGATCGGGTACGGCGAGACGCGCAGCTATGCACAGGTGGCGGCGGCGATCGGGCAGCGCTCGGCGGTGCGCGCCGTGGCGGCGGCGAATGGCGACAACCGCATCGCGATCTTGATTCCGTGCCATCGTGTGATCGGGTCGAATGGGCAACTCACCGGCTATGGCGGCGGCTTGTGGCGTAAGCAGCGATTGCTGGACTTGGAATGCGGCCAAGTTGCGCGGGAGTAGGGATGAGGCGAGAGCAACCGGTATGGGCGTGCGTGTGGTACGCATAGGGTGGGCATCGCCCACCATTTCGCACATGCGCGCAGTTGGCGGCGTAGGGTGGGCATCGCCCGCCATTCGTCTCGGCACGAGAGAGCGCGGAATGGCCCGCGTTGTTCGCCAATTGATGCGCTGTTGCAAGCGGCGGCGAATGTTGGGCGGTGCCCAACCTACGTGTTGATTCGCGCGAACCGGTGCGAAGTACCGCGTGCCCGCGATTATTCCCGCGGTCGCGGTGGCTCCGTAATGAGCCGCGCTGATCGCGCCCAAGTGAAATAGTTCCACGCCCACTGCACGAGCACCAGCAGCCGGTTCTGGAACTCGATCAAGAACACGATGTGAATGAACAGCCATGCGAGCCACGCGATGTAACCACTGAATTTCCAGCCGCGAATCTCGGCGACGGCGGCGTTGCGGCCGATCGTGGCCATGCTGCCCTTGTCGTCATACACGAACGGGTCGAGCGAGACGCTACGCAGGCGCGACATGATCTGCTGCGCGACGTAGCGACCCTGCTGCATCGCGACCGGGGCGACGCCGGGCAGCGGCTTGCCGCCTGGGCCGCGAAAGTGGGCCAGATCGCCGATGACATAGATGTGAGGATACCCGACGATCGTGCAATCGCCGCCGACCATCACCCGCCCCATGCGATCCAGCTCGCAGCCGGTTTGCTCGGCGAGCATGCGCCCCAGCGGCGAACCTTGCACGCCGGCACTCCAAAGCACCGTGTGTGCGGCGAGCGATTCATTGACTTCGCCGCTGCGCAGCCGCACGACGCCGGGCTGCACGTCCGTCACGCGCGTGTTCATTCGCAACACAACGCCGAGGCGGCGCAGGCTGTCGGCGGCGCGCTCAGAACTGATCGGGTCATAGCTGGGCAGGATGCGCTCGCCGGCTTCGATCAGTGTGACCGTCGCGTCGGCCGGGTTGATGCGGCGGAACTCGCGCCGCAGCGTGTGGCGGGCGATCTCCGCCAGCGTGCCCGCGAGTTCGACGCCGGTCGGTCCGCCGCCGATGACGCAGAACGTGAGCCACTGGCGTGCGCGGCCGTGATCGTCTTCGCGTTCGGCACGCTCGAAGGCGAGCAAGATGCGGCGGCGGATTTCGGTGGCTTCTTCGAGCGATTTCAGCCCCGGCGCGTGCGGCTCCCATTGGTCGTTGCCGAAGTAGTTGTTCCCGACGCCCGCCGCGACGACCAGCGTGTCGAACGGGAATTCGCCGCCGTCGGCGAGGCCGACGATGCGGGCGTTCGTGTCAATCGCGGTCACATCGCCGAGGACGACATGGGCGTTGCGCTGCGATTTCAGTATGCAGCGCAGCGGAGCGGCGATATTCGCAGGCGACAGGCCGCCGGTGGCGACCTGATAGAGCAGCGGCTGGAACAGGTGGAAGTTGCGGCGGTCGATGAGCGTCACGTCAACGGGCGCACGGCGGAGGGACTTGGCGAGATAAAGGCCGCCAAAGCCGCCGCCGATGATGAGGACGCGATGTCGGCTCTCGCTGGCTCGGGCTTCGCTCATCGCGGAAGTGTGTAGCGGGAATCGTTTGCAAGCAAGAGATGCGATCGGTGCCGACGAGCCGGACGTCGGGGATTTCGCACAGCAAATCGATTTTTGTGTTGCCAGCGTGCCTCGAACACTGTAATTTGTCATGAGAACATCATTCCACCGTCTTCGACGACGGCGGATGCGCGGCGCGCTCGCGGACATTGTTCGACGTGCGCCGTGGTGACCGAATCGCGCCCCGTCTCTTTCGTGGAGTTGCATGATGAATGCTGCGTGGTCCATCGAGCGACGGCTCATCTCGATCGTCGTTCTGATCGCACTGGGCACCCTCGCGCGTCCGGTGACTGCACAAACCTGCCTCGAGTTTGACACACGAATCGGCGATCCGACCGGCTTGAGTTGGATCGGGTATTGCATGACGAAGTGGGATCCCGATGGCCCGGGTCCGAGGCCGACTTGTCTGGTCGTCGGTGGCGGCTTCACGTCAGCCGGTGCGGTCAACACACCCGGAGTCGCATGTTGGGATGGTCAGGAATGGTCGGCTCTGAGCAGCAGCTTGTACGGCGTTGTGTACAGCATGGCCTCGTGGGACCCGGACGGTGAAGGCCCAGAGCCGTCGCAACTCATCGCGGGCGGCGAGTTCACGTCGATCGACTATGTCGGCGCTCTCAACATCGCGCGATTCGACGGGGCGCACTGGCACCCAATGGGTGAAGGGATGAACAACCGCGTGATCTCACTGACGCAGTGGGATCCGGACGGCGACGGGGTTCTGCCGCCACTCGTCGTCGCAGGCGGATACTTCACCAGCGCGGGCGGTACACCCGCATCTCGAATCGCTGCGTGGAACGGGACGTCATGGCAAGACATCGGTGGCTGCGGCCCCGACAACGCCTCGACTGTCGTCGGCGCGCTGACCGTTTGGGACGCGGATGGCCCCGGCGACGAACGAGCACACTTGTACGCCGCAGGTACTTTCGCAGTGGCAGGAGGCGTTTCGGCACGAAACATCGCAACCTATCAGAATGGAGGCTGGGTTCCGCTTGGCAGCGGATTGGGTCCGTCCGGTCAACATGTGAGTGAACTGACTGTTTGGGATCCGGACGGTGCTGGCGAAGCGCCCTCACAACTGGTCGCAGTCGGGAACTTCTCGTCTTCCGGAGGGGCTTTTTTGTCGACTCCGACCGCACGCTGGGACGGAAACGTCTGGGCGTCGTGCGATGGCTTCCTTCGGCTTGCGAGTGGCGGTGCCGTCAGGTCGGTAACGACCTGGGATCCCGACGGAGACGGCCCGCTCAATTCTCGTATTGTGGCCGGCGGGCAACTTTCTAGTACTCACGCATCGCGGCACATCCTACAGTGGGACGGGGCTGCGTGGCTCCCAATGGCGTCTGGGCTCGGCAATGTTGTCGACGATGACGACGTGAAGGCAGTCATCACATTCGATCCCGACGGCGACGGGCCGCAATCGGAATCCCTCTTTGCGTCGGGCGATTTCTACGTCGCCGGCACGCAGTATGTGCAGTACTTCGCCCAGTGGACCGGCACGCGCTGGATCGGGACAGGCTCGGGAATTGGCCCGGTAGCGGGCCCCGAGCACGGCTCCAACCCCGTGCGGGTCGAATGCCTGCACTCTTGGCAACGCGGCGACGCTGCGGATGAGGCACCGACTTTAGTGGCCGGCGGCGCGTTCCTAAACTGCAATTTTCAAGTTGCGAACAACATCGCTGCGCATGTCGATGGCGATTGGTCAACGATGGCGGAGGGCGTGATCGGGCGTATTCTCGATATGTGTTCGCCGGGGAGCGCGTGGACCGGACCGATCGGTCGCGACCTTTTCGTCGGTGGAACACTTACTCGGGTCGGTTCGACCAACACGGGCGGCATCGGAAGTTGGGACGGCACGACTTGGCGTACGCTCGGCAGCGGCCTCAATGGTACCGTCACCGCGCTTGCGGCGTGGGATCGCGACGGCACCGGCCCGCTCGCCGGTGAAATTGTCGCGGGCGGAGCCTTCACGGCCAGTGGAAGCACGCTACTCAACCGCATCGCAGTTTGGAACGGCCAGAATTGGCGGGCGCTCGACCAGGGCTTCAACGGCGCAGTCGGCGCATTGCTGGCATTCGACTTCGACGGTTCTGGTCCGCAAGGTGCGCGCCTGATCGCTGCAGGTAACTTTACGATGTCGGGGACGCGATCCACGCCTGGAATCGCGCGCTGGAACGGCGTCGTATGGGAATCGCTGGGTTCGGGGATCGCGCTCGCCGGCTCTGCGGTTTCGATGCTTGCGTGGGATCCGGACGCGATTGGTCCTGCACTACCGCAGCTCATTGTCTACGGAGACGTCGCACTCGCTGGCGGAGTGTTTACAAACGGGATCGCGCGTTGGGACGGTTCGGCATGGCATAACATGAGCGCCGGCTTCACTGGTCCGCTGCGCGTGCTGACGCAGTGGAGGACTGCCCGAGGTCTTGATGCGCCGACACGGCTGATCGCCGTGACCGAGCAACGCCTACCAAGCCCGTCTGACGGCATACGAGTCCGATTCTTCGAATGGCAATCCAATGCGTGGCAGGAAATCGCGATATTCACTACGAGCAGTGATTTTGGTCATGACGACACGGTTACTTCGATTCATGCGTGGGACGACGACGGCGATAGCGCTACGCCGGATCGCCTGCTGTTCGCTGGAACGATCGGTTTCACCGATGGTCGCCAAGCGAGCAACATCGTCGAGGCGCGCCCGTGTGCCCAGACCCCATGCGTCGGCGACCTTACCGACGACCGTATCATCGACCTGACAGATTTGGCCATCTTGCTGTGGCGGTTCGGGGTGAGCGGTCACGGCCAGGGCGCAGACTTTGATCTTGATGGCGTCGTGGGGCTCAGCGATCTTGCCGTGCTCTTGAGTCGATTCGGCATTGCGTGTGATGAACCATAGACCGCGACCGAGTGAACTGCTCTACGCCCCCGGTGATCGGTACAGCGCCACAAACAGCGGACACCGCGCCAGCAACTCCTCGCGCGTGCCCACATCGACGATTCGCCCGCCGTCCATCACCACGATGCGGTCGGCCAAGTCCATCACCGTGTGACGATGCGCAATCAAAAACGTCGTCTTGCCGCGTCGCAGCTCATCGAGCGCTTCGTGAATCTTCTGCTCGCTCTCGGCGTCGATTTCGCTCGTCGCCTCGTCGAAAACGAGGATCGACGCAGGCTTCAGGAACGCCCGCGCGATGGCCAAGCGTTGCCGCTGGCCCCCTGAGAGGCTCGTGCCGAACTCGCCCGCGACCGTGTCGTACTTCTCCGGCAGGTTGTCGATGAACTCGGCCGCGAACGCCTTGCGTGCCGCATCACGAACCTGCTCATCCGTCGCATCGGGATAGCCATACGCGATATTCTCGCGAATCGAGCGCGCAAAAATCACCGGCCGCTGCGCGACGACCGAGATCTCCAGCCGCAGCGAACGCAGGCTGAGCTGCGTCACGTCGATGCCGTCGACCAGAATTCGGCCCTGTTGCGGCTTCAAAAATCGCGGCAACATCTTCAAAATCGTGCTCTTGCCGCTGCCGTTCGGCCCGACCAGCGCCACGCACTCGCCGGCCTTCACATGCAGCGACACGTTGCTGAGCGCCGGCGGCGATTGCTCCGCCGAATAGCGGAACTCCAGATTTTCGAATCGCACCTCGCGTGGGCCGGTGCCGGTCAGCGCCTTGGGCCGCTCGGGCGAATGCTCTTCCTCCTGATCGAGGAAGCCGAACACGCGCACCGCCGCACCGCCGCTGCGCTGCACGACGTTGTAGACGTTGGCCACTTTGCGGATCGGATCGAGCATCGCCGCGATCAGCAGCACCATCGTCATCAGGTGGCTCGACTCCATCTGGCCGTGCAGCGTCTGCCCCGCGAGCCAGACGATCGCACCCGCGGCAATCGAGATGCCGACGACCTCGATCAATGGCGAGCTGATCGCCTCGATCCACGCCAGCCGCAGCGACTCGCGCATCATGCGGCGTTCGAGGCCCCACATGCGTCGGCGCTCGTGGGCCTCGCGACCGTGCGCTTTCACCGCATCGATGCCGTGCAGCGTCTCTTCGAGCGCGCCGAGCATGATGCCATATCCTTCGAGCAATCGAACCGCCGCCTTGCGCACTTTGCGGCCGAAATACCAGAGAATGCCCAGCGCCGGCGGCGCGATGGCGACGACGAGCAGCGTGAGCCGCCAATCGATGAAGAGTGCGACGCCAAAGACGCAGATCGCCTTCAGCGGCTCGCGGGCGACTTTGCCGAAGAGCGTGGTGATGCCGATGAACATTTCGCGCGAGTCGGACATGAACTGGCTGATGCGGCCCGAGACTTCGCCGGTGAGGTCAAGCACCTGCACATGCAGTGATTTGCGGTACATCTTGCGGCGCAGGTCCATCATCGCGCGCTGCGACGCCCAGAGCACGAGATATTGCGAATAGACGCGGCAGAGATTGCCGATGACGTTCATCGCCAGCAACACGCCGAGCAGCCAGTAGACGGTTTGCAGCCGGGCGTCCGCCGAATTCTCGCTGGGTAGAAAACCTGCGAGCCACGTCAGCACCGGCCCAAACGTGTCGCCTGCCCGCTGCGCCCGTTCGAGCAACCAGGCGTGCAGGCTTTCTTGCTCGACGACGACTTTCAGCACCGGCATGATGCCGCCCAGGCTGGCCGCGTATGAAAACGCGGCACCGATGCCCAGCAGCAAGCCCCAGAGCATCGCCAGTCGGTGCGGCCAAACCAGCGCGAGCATCCGCCAATACGCCGCGTTGTTCGCGGCTCGCGGCGTCGGAGCCTGCTTGCGGCGGTCATAGAGCGTCGATTGACGCGGCTCGGAATAGGCGAGGACTTTATCGCTCATGCGTTTTTCGGCGAGCCGGGCATTGCAGTAGTGCCCGTGTAACGGAGCGTGGCCTGCTCCACGCGCAAGGGGAGAGGGTATATCCGGCAGGCGCGCGACGCAACGACGGCAGATTCGCGGCGACGACTCAAGCCACGCTGCGGTAGTGACGTGAGAGTAGTCGCCACGTCGGATTTGGTCCGAGCGGAGGCCCAATTCGGCGCGAGTTTAGCTCGTTTACTACGTCCTCGAACTCCGGGGTGTAAAGAATGTCGATCAGATCACGCTTCTCGGCGGCGAAACGATTCGCGATCGCGCGCGCGACAATCGCGTCCTCGCCCGCTGAAGAGTCGCCGGGCGACCGCGATTCAGGGATCCAAGGCAGCATTCCAACTTGGCGGTAGCGATACAAACGCCGGAACAATTCCCGCTTCGCACCATCATGTGTTTGGGTCGAGTCGAACTCGCGGACCAGACCGTCGAACTCTCTCGTATAGGGCAGAAAGTCGAGCGGCATATCGACGCGGTCGAAGAGACGGATCAAGCGCTTTTCGTCATCCGTGAGCGCGGCCTTCCGTACATGCTCCTCAAAATCCTTTAGCGTCATTGCACAGCCTCCATTTCATCATAGCGAAGTGCGGCCGTTTCGGCAGCGCGATCTGCATCGCGGAACAGCGTGCGTGCGTTGATGCCCATATAATCGAGTTGACGAAGAGCGATCAATCGTTGGCTTATCGGAATGTCGATTTGGAACAGAGTCCCGGGGAGCAAATCTTCGAGCGCTCGATCAAGCGTGAGCACGCGCACGGGTATGGCTCGCTGCTCTATCGCGCGCGGATTGAACTGAAGCGATCGCTCAGGCGCGAGAATCTCGTACCCGTGCCCCTTGTCGTCGTGACCCACGGCAAGATAATAAATCGACACCTCCGTCGCCGTCGCGGGCGGTGCGGCGAATGCGAAGTACGCCGCGATGAACGGCGAGCGGGTCCAGTCCAGAATTGGTGATGGGAGCCCGTGATGCCTTGCGAACAACTCCCACTCGATTTCGCTCTCCGTGTCGAATGTGGGTGTATCGATACCCAGCCCCGCGAACTCTCGCTTGAACATTCGCAGCATGCCTTGGTACACGTCAGGCAGAACGGATGCGTTGCTCGTGGCAAAGCGACGTTGCAGCGTCGTTCGCAGCCTCCAAGTCGCGTCGGCTTGGCCACGATAGAGTAGCAGCGGAATGTCTTCGGTCGGCCGCGCCAGAACAAACTGCGGCCCGAGGAACGTGGCCATGAGCCCGTCCCACGTTGCGACCTTTACTACGTTATGCATCGACTAGTCCCCAAATTTGATCCCCTGCGCCAGCGGCAATTCCGTGCCGTAGTTGATCGTGTTCGTCTGTCGCCGCATGTACACCTTCCACGAATCGCTGCCCGATTCGCGGCCGCCGCCGGTGTCTTTTTCGCCGCCGAACGCGCCGCCGATCTCGGCTCCGCTGGTGCCGATGTTCACGTTCGCGATGCCGCAATCGCTGCCCGCGGCTGCGAGGAATTGCTCGGCCTCGAGCATGTGGTTTGAGAAAATCGCGCTGCTCAGGCCCTGCGGCACGCCGTTCTGCAAGGCAATCGCTTCGCCGATTTCCGCGACCGCAGCCGCCGCACTCGCCCCATTGGTGCCGTAGTCGATCACATACAAAATCGGCGCGAACGTCTCGTCCTGCACGATCTGCATCGCATTCCGTGCCGCCGCGATGCACGGCCGCACATAGTGCCCGCCGGGATAGCTCGCCCCGTCGAGCTTCTCACCGCCGTAGAGCACGGTGCCGCCTTGCTGCTTCAGTGCCGCGATCGCATTCTGCATGTCGGTCACCGCCTGATGGCTAACCAGCGGCCCGCACAGCATGCCCGCCTTGCGCGGATCGCCGATCGGGATCGTCTCGTACGCCTTCAACAAACGCCCGACGAGCTCGTCGCGCACCGAATGGTGCACGATGATCCGCCGCGTGCTCGTGCAGCGCTGCCCGGCCGTGCCCACCGCACCAAACAAAATCGCCCGCATCGCCAAATCCAGATTCGCGCTCGGCGTCACGATGATTGCGTTGTTTCCGCCCAGTTCCAGAATCGTTCGGCCAAACCGCTTACCCACCACCTCGGCCACGCGCTTGCCCATGCGACACGAACCGGTCGCGCTCACCAGCGGCACGCGCGCATCCGCCAGCATCGGCTCGCCCACATCCGCTACGCTGCCAAACGCGAGCGCGAAAATCGCTCCGTCCACGCCGTTGGCCTCGCACACCTTTTGCGCGATCCGGGTACTCGCGATCGCCGTCAGCGGCGTCTTGTGCGACGGCTTCCAGACCGTCGAATCGCCGCAGACCGCCGCCAGCGCACTATTCCACGCCCACACCGCCACCGGAAAATTGAACGCGCTGATGATGCCCACCACGCCCAGCGGGTGCCATTGCTCGTACATGCGGTGCTTGGGCCGCTCGCTGTGCATGCTCAGGCCGTAAAGCTGTCGCGACAGGCCGCAGGCGAAATCGCAGATGTCGATCATCTCCTGCACTTCACCCTCGCCCTCGGCCGTGATCTTGCCCATTTCGAGCGTGACCAGCGCCCCCAACTCCCTCTTGTGCGCACGCAGGGCGTCGCCGAGCTGTCGCACGACTTCGCCGCGCTGCGGTGCGGGCACATCGCGCCACTTGAGGAACGCCTCATGCGCGCGGGCGATGATGCGGTCATACTCGGCCCGCGTGACCTGCTTCACCGCAGCGATGCGCGAGCCGTCGATGGGCGTGATCACGTCGAGCGTCGCGCCCGAGCCAAGCCATTGGCCGTCATAGCCGGCGGGGTTCGTGTCGCTGGTAAGGCCGAGTTTTTGGAGCAGAGCGGTCATGTGGCGGTCCTTTCGTAATAGCCGACGAGTATTGTAAGGGGCCGTGGGAGAGGGTTCAGGGTTCAAGGTTCAGGGTTCAGTGCCTAGTGCGTAGGGTGGGCATCGCCCAGCATTTCGCCGCGAGTCGGCGTGGACTGTGGTCGCTCATGCCTGCGACTCTCGGTGGGATGCGACGCTCGTCGATCGCGCAATTGGTGGGCAATGCCCACCCTAGGCTTGCCTGATACCGCCATCGCGCCAGCGATCTGAACGCGACGCGCAAGCGATTGATCGCGAAGCGAAGCGAGCGAGCATCCGAACCCGGAGCGCGAGCGACGGGGTAACGTGCGGAGAGAGGCCATCCTACGACGTAGCATACGCTCGCTGGAGAGACGATCCTTCGACGAAGAGCACGCACCCGCCCGCGCGTGATACCCCAACTGGCTCGCGCTCGGGGTTCGGAACGCATGCCTCGCTCGCGGCCTTTCCGCATTCGTCATTCTGCATTCTTGACCTTACATTCTCCGCGTCACCCAAAACCCAGTTCGCACGCGTGTTGTAGGTTGTAATAGTTTGTCGCAGCCGGCGACATCCCTGAAAGTCCGTCCGCTTTCCGGTTTTTCTCGAAAGACCAGCGCTGCGGTGCGGTATTTCGCCTCCGCGACGTGCGCAAGTGGCGAAGTTCCGTCCATCAAATCGACCGAGGGTCGCGTTTCTTGCATGCAAAGCCGCCACAATATTCCTGAATTTGCCACCCGTAATCGCTCCCGGAGGCTTGCGTGCCAATCTCCTAACGCATTGATACGACGATAGATACAGTCGTTTCTGCCGGTGGTGCGCAGAATTTCAGCAGCACTTTTCATGTTCGGCTTGATTTCCCCGAATGCCGGGACTATTATGCACCTCGTACATGGAGCTCAGGAGGGGGTCGGGAGGGCCGATCACCCCACCTCACCGCATATCACAGGTACAGAGGAGAGGAAAATGCTCAAGAAGTTCCTTGCATCGGGTCTGGTTCTCTGCGCGGCTAGCGTGGCCGTCGCTCAATCGACATCGCTGCTGGCGATCACGGCAGATCCGACCGCTGGTCCGGATGCCGCTACTTTCACCCGCGGCGTGGCTGGCGTGAATTCGCCGGCGACCTCGCACTGGACGTATGACGTTCGCGTTTCGACCCTGGCCGCTGACTGGACAGGTTCGGAGTTGACGCTGGACGTTGTCGGTGCCGGTTCGATCTGGCACGCGAGCGATCAGCGCATTTCGACGGGTAGCCCGGCTAGCGATCCGAATGAAATCTGCTACAACCACAACCTGAATTCGCCGGGTCTGACGGGCGGTGCCACGACGAGCAACTCGCGCTCGATGGACACTTTCTTCACGGCTCCGGGCACGCGCTTCAGCGTTGACCCGTCGTTCGCTTCGCCTGGCGTTCCGGCGGCTGATCCGCTGCTCGATTGCCCGGCCAATCCGCCGATCATCTCGACGGCGACCCGTCTCCGTGGTCTGAACCCGTCGGGCGTCGAGATTCCCCTCGCTTGGTTTGACGCTGCCACTGCCGCCACCGGCGCTGGCGCGACGCTCGCTCGCCTGACTTTCGAAGTCCCGGGCGATTTCGGCAATCTGCAGGTCGTCAACGCTGGCGCTCCGGCTCCGGTCGATACGCAGCTGTTTGCCGTGATTCGCGGTCGCAGCACCACGAATCTGAACTCGGACGGCGTTGGCTTCGGCTTCGACATCTATCAGGTTCCTGAGCCCAGCACGATGGCCCTTCTGGCCCTCGGCGGTCTCGCGGGTCTGATCCGTCGTCGCTAAGCGATTGCGGTAAGAACTGATCGGCCTTCCGATTGATTCAATGAGCCGGTCGTCGAGCAATCGATGACCGGCTCTTTATTATTGGTGATCGCGGCGTAGGGTGGGCATCGCCCGCCATCGGCGCGATGCTAAAAATCCGAACCGAAATTTCGAATGCAGCGGCCGACAACTACCGGTGTCGTCGCACTCATGCGACAATTGTGGGCGTTGCCCACGCTACGCGTCCCGCTTGCGCGTCGCGTTCGGATCGCGGGCGCGATGCGACGCGGTCGACGGCGTGTCAGTTGCTTGGCCAGCCCGCTTCACCGACCAACCGCACGAAGCGGCAATCGAGCATGTTTGTGTGTCGGAAGTCGCCGGGGCCGACGCGTTCGACGAGGACGAGCACTTGTCGATCGAGCGGGCCGATGGGCATGACCAGCCGACCACCGATCGTGAGTTGCTCGCGCAGCACGTTCGGCACTTCGGGCCCGCCCGCGGCGACGAGGATGCCGTCAAACGGTGCGCATGCCGGCCAGCCGACGCTGCCATCGCCGCAGCGGAGGGTCACATTGCCGACACCGAGTTGTTCGAGTCGCGCGATCGCCAACGTGACCAGCGGCAGGTGCCATTCGATCGCGTAGACGCGCGACACGAGCTGTGAAAGCACCGCCGACTGATAGCCGCTTCCGCTGCCAATTTCGAGCAAGCGCGACCCCGGCTGCGGCGCGAGCAGTTCGGTCATGCGGGCGACGATGTAGGGCTGAGAGATGGTCTGCGCACACTCGATCGGCAAGGCGGAGTCTTCGTACGCGCGATCCGCGAGATCGGCCCGAACGAAGTGCTCGCGCGGCACGGACCGCATGGCCGACAAAACGCGTTCGTCGCGGACGCCGCGGCGGATGATCTGCTCGGCGATCATGCGCTCGCGCTCGGCGAGGCGCATGTCGGCGGGCAGCGCGAGGTTTGGTTGACTTTGCATAAAGCGTGCCGAATGCGACGGTTAGCCGCTATACTACCGGGCTTGGCAAATGCGGTGCCAGTCGCCGCTGCGTTGGGCGGGCAAACGCATCCCGAGCAGCGTGTGCTTCGTTGCCGAAGACGCAACGGGGAGCATCGGCCGGAGGCCGATGCTCCCCACGCGAGTGTCGCCGGGACTGATCAGTACGCGTTTGCGGCAGTTTGTACTCGAATTGAAGGGGAGCTCGGCCCGACATGGACCAGAGCAAGATTCGCAATTTTTCGATCATCGCCCACATCGACCACGGCAAGAGCACGTTGGCCGATCGGCTCATGCAGATTTCCGGCGCGGTCAGCGAACGCGAGATGAAGGAGCAGCTCCTCGACTCGATGGACCTCGAACGCGAACGCGGCATCACGATCAAGGCCAGCGCGGTCTCGCTGGACGTCGTGATCGACGGCGTGAAGTACATGTTCAATTTGATCGACACGCCGGGGCACGTCGATTTTCACTATGAGGTCGATCGGGCGCTCGCCGCGTGCGACGGTGCTCTGCTGGTCGTCGATGCGACGCAAGGCGTGCAGGCCCAGACCGTGGCCAACGCTTATGCGGCGATCGGCAATGATCTGACGATTATCCCGGTCGTGAACAAGATCGATTTGGCCGGCGCGATGCCCGAAGACGCGGCGATCGAAGTCGAGCATGTGCTCGGTATCAGCTCCGAACATGTGCAATTTGTGAGCGCCAAAAGCGGCATCGGCATTACGGAGCTGATGAAGGCCATTGTCGAGATCATTCCGCCGCCGGTTGGTGAGGCGAACGCGCCGCTGCAAGCCCTGATTTTCGACAGCGAGTATGACGACTATCGCGGCGTCATTTGCTACGTCCGCGTGCGCAACGGCGTGATCCGCAAGGGGCAAAAGATTCTGCTCATGGGCCGCGCGCGGCATTATGTGGTCGGCGAGATCGGCAAGTTTCGCCCCAAGATGACGCCCTGCGATTCGCTCAGCGCGGGCGAGACCGGCTATCTTGTCGCGGCGATCAAGACGTTGAAAGACGTGACCGTCGGCGACACGATTACCGACGCGGTGAACCCGGCGACCGTGGCGCTCGCGGGATACGAGCCGGCACGGCAGATGGTGTTTTGCGACTTTTTCCCGGCCAACGGCGAGGCGTATGAGGCGCTGCGCGATGCGCTGAACCGGTTGAGCCTCAACGACGCGTCGTTCAGCTTCGAGCCGCAGAATAGCGAGGCGCTGGGCTACGGCTTCCGCTGCGGCTTTCTCGGCCTGCTGCACATGGACATCATTCAGGAGCGGCTGGAGCGCGAGAGCGGCATCGACGTGGTGCAGACCGCGCCGAGTTGCACGTATGAATTGAAGATGAACGACGGCACCATCACGCACGTCGAGTCGGCGGGTGATTTACCGGACGTGACCAAGATCGCCGATATTCGCGAGCCGTTCATCGAGATGCAGATCATCTCGCCGGCCGACATGGTCGGCGCGATCATGCAGCTTTCCGAGGGGCGGCGCGGCACGTACAAGAAGACCGAGTACCTGTCGCAAACGCGCGTGATGATGACATATGAGTTTCCGTTCAACGAAATCCTTTACGACTTCTACGACAAGCTCAAGAGCATCACGCGCGGCTATGGCACGATGGATTATCACCTGATCGGCTTCCGCGAAGGCGATCTGGTCAAGATGGACATCCTCGTCAACGGCGTGCCGGTCGATGCGCTCGCCACGATCATTCACCGCTCGAATGCCGATCGTCGCGGCCGCAAGATGATCTCGCGTCTGCGCGAGGAGATCGATCGGCACATGTTTGAGATTCCGCTGCAAGCCGCGATCGGCGGCAAAATCATCGCCCGCGAGACGATCAAGGCGATGCGCAAAGACGTTCTTGCCAAGTGCTACGGCGGGGACGTGACGCGCAAGCGCAAGTTGCTGGAAAAGCAGAAGGAAGGCAAGAAGCGGATGAAGACGGTGGGGCGGGTTGACATTCCGCAGAAGGCGTTCATGGCGGTGCTCGATCCGGGGGATTAGGCGGTGGCGCGGGTGTACATCGAAACGACGATTCCCAGCTATTACTTCGAGACTAGAACAACCCGAAGTGGTCGTGTGGAAGATGGCGACCCGACGCTGGTGGGAGTTGTATCGACATCCGTATGAACTTACGACGTCAGAGGCAGTACTCGCCGAGTTGGGATTCGCGCCAGCGAGGAAGGCCAAGGAGGCTGCCGCGCTCCTTCGGCCCGTGAAGCTGCTTGTCGAACCGCCGGAACTTGACGATGTGATCGGATACTACATCGATCACAAGGTGATGCCGGCGGCTGCGACCGGCGATGCATACCATCTGGCGATCGCCTCGCTCTGTTCGGTCGATTACTTGCTCACTTGGAACTGTAAGCACTTGGCGAATGCTAACAAGATGCGCCACATATCTGTTGCGAATCAGCGATTGGGGCTGCATGTGCCGATTCTGACGACGCCGCTTTCACTCATGCCGGAGGCTCATATATGAAACGCCGCATCGCATCGCATGATGATCCGGTCGTCGCGGAAGTGCGCGCCGCTCGCGAAGCGCTATTGCGCGAGGCCGGCGGTTCGATCGCTGCGTTTGTCGAACTTGTTCGGAAGCGAGCGAGTGAGTTTCGTCGAGCGAATCGGAGTCCGCGCGTGCGACGACGACGCGCGTGAGTGTCGGCCAGTGTTTTCGCTCGCGCGACTTGTTCCTTCGGCGTTACGGCGTCACGCACAAGAGCGCGTGCCGATCTTGATGATTGAGTCCGCTCGCGCGAACATGACATGGTGGCGAACTTTGGTCGTTGCCAAATTCGTCGGACACTCATTGAGTCAGTACCGCTGGACGAACGAGTGCGGGATCATGTTGAGCAAGGCTATTCTCGGCAGCGCGAAAGATTCACTGGCGTTTGAGATCGCCTCCAGCAACGAGCATTGGTCGAGCGCTCACTGTGGCACGTTGGCCGTCAAGTGCCGCGTTGATGCACGAGCCTTGACACTCCGTTTGTCCCGAAGGCATTGCTCGATGCTCGCCCCGTCCGCCCCTGGGGAAGTCAACTTGCGCGCGGATGCGCGACATGGATGCTTGAATTGTGTACTCCGAAGAAGAGTCTCTGCTTAGATGCGCTTACTGCGGCTCACAGCACGTTACGCGGTGCATGACGGTCATTAGAGCCGGGAGAAAATCAGGTGTCGAAGTTGAGGTGGATGAATGCTGGGTGTGCGGCGGGCAGAACTTTGACGACGAGGCGATGAAGCTGATCGAGGCCGCGCAGCGCGCCCGCAACTCAAAGCCGCGGCGGTGATCCGAGCGACTCACTCGGTAGCGCGTCGCACTCCGGTTCGCCCCACGACGTCGAACGGCTCTCTGTGATCGAAGCTCAAGGCTCGCTGTCGAGGTACCGAGTTCTGCCGTCAATCTCGCGCGTCGCGCGGCCGCGCAGCGCGAGCATCGCGGCATCGTTGCCGACAGCGACAAACGTGTCGCCGCGCACGACGAACGCGGCGGCCACACGCTGGGGCGACCGGCGATGGTCAGTATGGCGTGTATACTAACTACGAATAGTGACACGAGTATCGTTGCGCTTGCCATGCGATGCAGCCGGGGCACGCTGCGGATTCTGGCACCCGGTTCGTCGGAACGCATTGATCACAAACGAGTTATGAGTCTATCCGCGGATTCGTTTTTTGTGCAGATTGCATTGATTTTCGTTTGCAATCCGTTCACACTTGACGGAAGGCGCTTGGTTGGAGGGACGCCGATGCTAAAGTCGATGATTTCGTGCGGCCTCGCGATGTTCGTTGCGGCGGGCGGTTTCGCGCAGACGCTCGATCCGGTCTTTGCCGCAGACTATGTGATTGACGATCTCGGTTCGGTGCCGGCGGTGCCGGGGAACTACGGCGGGCTGACGTTCTCGCAGGTCGATTCAAACATCATGTTGATCGGCGGGGCGGCGAATGCGCCGTTTGCCGACATCTACGCCGTGCGGGTATCGCGGAACATCGACGGGTTCATTACGGGATTTGTCTGCGGCGACGGGCAGTTTTTCGCCGACGCGCACGGAACCGCCGGCGGTATCGACGGCGGGCTGACATATGGACCGGGCGGTGTGCTTTTCTACACGACCTATTCCAACAATCAGGTCGGGCAGATCAAGCCGGGCAGCACCGGGCCGGATCGTCTGATCGACCTCACGCCGCTCGGCGTCTGGCCGTCGACCGGGTCGCTGATGTTCGTTCCTGATGGGTTTTCGGGGGCCGGTCGGCTGAAATTCGTCTCATTCAACGGCGGTACGTGGCACGACGCGACGGTCGCGCCGGACGGCAACGGGACGTATGACGTTACGCTTCATGGTGCGATGATCACCATCGGCGGCGGCCCGGAAGGCGCGGTGTATGTTGCCGGCGGCAATCCCGGATTCGCGAACGACTCGATCCTTGTTTCCGAATGGGGCACCGGGCGCATCGTCACATACGAAGCCGACGCGAATGGCGATCCAATCGTGGCGACGCAGCGGGTGATGATTACCGGGTTGGCCGGGGCCGAGGGTGCGGCGATCGACCCGGTGACCGGCGACTTCCTGTTCTCGACGTTTGGCGGCGGGAATCGCGTGGTCCGCGTTTCGGGGTTCACGACGATCACGAATTGTCCGGGGGATATCAACCTGGACAACGTCGTTGAACTTACGGATCTGGCGCTGCTGCTGGCGAACTTCGGGCAGGTGGGGATTGGCGATCTTGATGGGAATTGCACGACCGACCTGATCGATCTGGCGATTCTGCTCAGCAGCTTCGGCTCGCCGTGCCCGTAGGGTGGGCACTGCTTACCATTTGCACGGTTGATCGTCGGTGCGAGAAATGGTGGGCGATGCCCAACCCTACGGGTTGCATTCCGTTTGCGCTCGGTCAATTCGACGCAGCGTTCGGTCTTTGCCTAGCAGGGCCAGCGTGTCGAAGATCGGCGGGCTGACGGTCGTGCCCGTCACCGCGACGCGCAGCGGCTGGGCGATCTTGCCCAGGCCCAGGCCGGTTTTCTCGGCGTAGCCGCGAAGCAGTGCGTCGAGCGCGGCGGGCGACCAGTCGTCCTGCGTGGCGAGCGTCGCGCGAAACTCGGCCAGCACTCTCAAACCCGCCCCTTCACCCTTGTGCAGCACGTCTTTGACCGCTTTCGCGTCGAAGCGGATCGCGTCGTCGGCCACGAAGAGCGAAGCCGACTTGACTTCGACATCGCGCATCACGCGCGCCCCTTCGTTGATCGTCACGAGTTTTGCGAGCAGCGCCTCGTCGGCTGTCGAGAGCAGCGACGACGGGTTTACGCTGATGAAGTCGCGGATCGCCGCAACGCGACGTTCGGTCAGCGCGGCGGCGATCGCCGTCGTGTTGAAATTCAGCAACTTTGCGCGGTCGAATTTCGCATTGGTCTTGCCGATACGTTCGAGGCTGAACGCCGCCGCCATCTCTTCGAGCGTCATTTTCTCGCGATCTTCGCCAGGCGACCAGCCGAGTAGCGCGATGAAGTTGGTCAGCACCTCGGGCAGGTAGCCGCTGACGCGAAAGTCGTGGATTTGAATCTCGGGCGGGTTGACGCCGAGGGCGGCCGCGAGCCGCGAGAGGCCATCGCTGTCGAGCTGCGTGTCCTCGGCGAGCCAGCCGTCGAAGTTCGCCGCATCGCCGCCGACGATCGACACGCCCGCGTCGCGCGAGAACGAGCCGGCGGCGAGTGCCGCTTTCGCCGCCGTGCGGACGGCTTTGTCCTTCTCGCGTTTGCTCATCTTGCTGCCGTCCATGTTGAGGATGATCGGCAGATGCGCATACGTCGGCGTGTGATAGCCCAGCGCCGCCTGCAGCGCGAGATGCTTGGGCGTGTTCATCAGATGTTCTTGCCCGCGCAGCACGTGCGTGATGCGCATGTGCTCGTCGTCGACGACCACCGCGAAGTGGTACGTCGGCCAGCCGTCGCTTTTGAGCAGCACGAAATCATCGACTTCGCCGGCGGCGACGGTCACGTCGCCGAGAATCTGATCCTGCACCGTGAACGGCTGATGCGGCACCTTTAGCCGGACGATCACCGGCTTTCCCGCGGCGCGAGCGGCGTCGGCCTCGGCGTTTGACGGAAAATGCGACGGGCGCGGGTATCGGAAGTTACGTTTCTCGCGCTTCGCGGCTTCGCGCAGCGCGTTCAGCTCGGCATCGGTCTCGGTCGCGTAGTAGGCGTGGCCGTCGTCGATGAGTTTGCGGGCGATGCTGCGATATTCGTCAATACGGGCGCTCTGGTAGTACGGCCCGTGCGGTCCGCCGACCTGCGGACCCTCGTCCCAGTGCAGGCCCAGCCAGCGCATGTCATCGAGCAGCTTGTCCTCGGCCCCGGCGATGTTGCGCGTCTGGTCCGTGTCCTCGATGCGAATGACGAATTTGCCGCCGAGGCGTTTGGCGAGCAGGTAGTTGAACAGCGCCGTGCGTGCCCCGCCGATGTGCAGGTACCCGGTGGGCGACGGCGCGAAACGGCAGCGCATGGTGTCGAAGGCGGCGGCAGAGCACATTGGCTAGCTCCGTGTCGGCCGGCTAGAGCCGAGCCGGGCATTATTGCATGGCGGAGGCGAAGGGGCCAAGGGGTCGCGGGGCCAAGGGGCCGAGTGAAGAGGGGGAACGGGGAACAGGGAACAGAAGGAAGGGATCGAGGGATCGAGAGATCAAGGGATCAGGTAATCGAAGGAGACCGAAGGCAGGTTCCGCCGCAATTCTCTGTGCTCTCGGTGATCTCTGCTGCTATGCCATGCTCTGTGAGCTCTGTGGCGTGATCAAGCTGCTGAGCCACTTTCGCAGGCCGTCATCATCGCGCGCCAGCGCCGTGAAGCGTTCGATCGACGCCATGATCGCACCACGCCCCACCTTGGCCGCCGATTCGTTTTGTTCGGCCCGCGCGAGCGTCATCGCCCCCCACGCGATCGGCAGGCCGCAAAAGCTGCGCAACTGCCACGCCGTCGCCGGGAGTGCGAGCACAAATTCGGTGCCGACTTGCAGGCTGTTTCGCGCTTCGGCGAGGGCCAGGCGATAGACCTCGCGCGGCGAAACCTGTCCCTCGATCGTGCAGGGCAGATAGCGGCGGCCATGCGTCGAATCTTTCAGCGCGTCCTTCAGAATGTTGACCAGTTGCAGCCCGATGCCGAGTTCGACGGCAAGTTCGCGCAGCTTCAACAAGCCGGGTTGCCGCAGCAGGTGGGCCATCATCTCGCACAACATTTCGCCGACGACTCCGGCGACGAAATAGCAATATCGCCGCATTTCGGCGGCGTCCTGAATCGCGGGGTAGGGCATGTTCCGCGTAGCTGCGCGGTCCATCATTTCCTGCACGCCGGCGATCATCTGCCGGGCGCAAGTGCGTGCCGACGCCGCGTATTGCGGGTCGAGCGCGGCGACGCGTCGCAGCACATCGGGCGTCTGCGTCATCAATTCGCGTTCGGCGGCGAGTTCGCCAAGCCGCGTCGGCAGCGACACCGGAGTCGCTGCCTCGCCGCGCAGTAGGATGCCGTCAAGCTCGCACAGACATGCTCGGCGTAGCTCGTCGGGCAAGGTCGGTGCGTCTTCGATGGTGTCGACAATGCGCATGAGCAAATACGCGAGTCCCACTGCATCGCTAAACCCCGCCGGCAGCATGGGGATCAGCAGCGCATAGGTGCGCGAGACGCCTTTGAGATGATGGGTGACGAACGCGTCCATCGGGCGGAGAGTATAGCGGATCGCGGCGACAATCGAGCTTGCACACGTTCGAAGAATGGCCGCTCGTCGTGCCGCTTAACTAAACTCGCGGTTGCGATGCCAGCGCATCGACCGACACCGCGCTCCACTCCGGCTCGGTCCACGAAGTCAGCCGGCTTTCCGCGATTGAAATTCGCAGCTCGCCTGATACGCGGCGTTGCGGATCGTCGGCCGCTTCGTACTCAAACACCCATCGCTCGATCGCATTGGCCGCGGGGTCGCTCGGCGGAAAAATGCGATACGGCTCGCCCAGCAGTCGCTTCAACTCGCGGCGCGTGAGCGTGTAGTCGAGCTTGCGCCAGCGTTCGAGCAACGGCGACGATCGTGTCAGCGACCGAAACGCCGCGCCGTCGAGCGAGCAGCCGCCATCGGCTGCTGTCTTCGATCCGCCTCCACCGCCGCCGATCTAGAACTGAAAACGTAACAATACACTCATTTATATCTGCAATCCAAAAAATATAAAGTCAACACGTAGGTCGTGCGGCCCCAGACACTTACCGCTCGCGCCCCGACGACCCGGCGACGCAATCCGTGTGTCGCGTGGTGCCCCGTCGCTTGGGTAGCAACGCGCCATCATGCGCGGGGCACGCGCGGGCGTTCCGGCGAGCAGCCGCAGCCAAAGCGCGTCGGATTGAATTGAGGAGCCACATATGAGTGGAAAGCAGAGAGTTTCATTTCTCGCGGCAGGCGCTGCGATCGGCATCTTGACGGTTGGGTCGGCGATGGGATCGGAGACGAACCACCGAAATTGTCTCGCCACACCGTTTGGTCCGGAGTGCCCCGGGATTGGGATTCCGGACAACACCGCGACCGGACTGACCATTCAACTCGACGTCCCATCGGACGGCGAAAACTACATCACCGATTTGAATGTCTCGTTGTACGTCAATCACACCTGGCAGGGCGACTTGCGCATGGTGCTCACCAGCCCGGCGGGAACCAGCGTGGAGCTCGTGAATCGGCCCGGGGCACCCGGTTGCGGCGGGAATGGATTCAACGCCGACAACTTCGGTCGCGTGGACGCGGTTGGTTTTTTCACGTTCAACCTCAATGATCAGGCGACCAATCCATACAACACACCGGCAGTTGCGTGCCCGGGGATTGCGAATACGGGTGGTGCATGGAATCCGCACACGCCTCTGAGCGCATTCAACGGTCAGTCGAAAGTGGGCCCGTGGCGGCTGCTGATCCAGGATCTGGCCGGGTCGGACGTGGGCAGCTTTCGATATCTCCAGCTCAACATCCACACCGAGCCGGCAACGCCGCCGATTGCGCAGATCACCATGCCCGACGACTACGCCTGCGGTTGTTCAAACGGCGCAATCACGGGCACGGCCGCTGACCCCGATGGCACGTTCGGTAGCTATCGGCTGGATTGGTCCGTCGACAGTGACGGGCCGTGGATCTTGATTGCCGCCAACACGGCGGCGGTGACGAACGGTGTGCTCGGCACATTTCCGGCAGACATGCCTGAGGGCTATTCGTACGTGCGTCTGCGCGCGACGAATCTGATCGGCCTGTCCAGCACTTTTGTTCTCGTCGTCGCACAGGATCGAACGTTTGGCGGGGCGGCGATCATCGAGCCTCAGGATGGCGACATCGTCGGAGGCAACGTATGCCTCAATAAGGTGGTTGCCAGCGACTACTGCTTTGAGAGCATGGCACTGGCGTACGCACCGCAGGGTGGCGGATTTACGACGTACTTCTCCTCAACCAGTCCGCCCAGCGAGCTGCCGGCATGGAGCACAGGCGCTTTGGTCGACGGCAACTATACGTTCCGCGTGAGCGGCACGACCATTTGCGGCAACACAGCCGACGACAGTGTGTCACTCATCATCGACAACACCGCGCCTGTGGCGTTTATGACTTCGCCGCTGAACTGCGCACAAGTCGGCGACTCGGTTGCAATAACGGGCACCGTCACCGATCTGCACCTCAGCGGATGGACGCTGCAATACACCGGCGGCCCGACGCACGGCTGGCAGACCATCGCCAGCGGAAACGAGCCGGTGCTGAACGGCCTGCTCACAACCTGGAACACCTCGGGGTTGCCAGCTTGCAGTTACACACTGCGTCTGCTGGCCAGCGATCAATCGGCGGTCAGTTGTCTCGGCTCGAACGGGACTGAGTATCTGACCAGCGTCGAGGTCGGCGACAACAGCGCAGGTGACTGTATCGCGGACATCAGCGGCGATGGCGCAATCAATCTGACCGACCTGGCGTACCTGCTCGCCGTGTTCGGCACCAGTTGTCCGTAGCCGGGCAAAGGCCACCACGCGGTGCGCGGCAAGCGCTGCGCGCCGCGTCCATCGGGGACGGGTTTCTCGATCCGTCTCCGGTGACGCGGTGCTGAAGCGACGGCGTGATCCAATATATCGCTACAAATTCAAACGTCACTCAATCACGGACGGCGCGACCGGGCCGATGTCAAAGGAACCAAAAATGAACATGCGGACCAACCGGTTGTAGTTGTCGGTCGCGCTTGCGGTCATGGGCACGGGATCGGTGTCGTTGCTGGCCGACGTGCGCGAGCCGGGCAAGTTCCGACTCACGCAAGACTCACTCAAAGCAGCCCTACCCGGCCGGCCGCACGTGGGAGTGGTGGAATTCACCTCCGCCAATGACGGCGTGATCGAAAAGATCGAGGTCGGCGGAATCGGCTGGGACGCCGTCTCAATCGGGCTGGACGCCGGCAAGGCGGTTCGGCAGGGCGAAACGGTTCTCATCCCCTTTCAAGGCGACGTGAAGGACGGCGTCGGAAAGCTGGAAACTCGCGTCCCGGTGGATGGAGAGCGGGTCGAAAAGAAGTCTGACCTGAGCCCGCAGCGGATCGCCGCGATGATCGAGCTTGCACACGTTCGAACGATGGCCGCTCGGCGCGCCGCTCAATCAAACTCGCGGTGGTGATGCCAGCGCATCGACCGACACCGCGTTCCACTCAGGCTCGGTCCACGAAATCAGCCGGCTTTCCATGATCGAAACTCGCAGCTCGCCGATCACCCGCCGCTGCGGATCGTCCGCCGCTTCGTACTCATATACCCATCGCTCGATCGCATCCGCCGCCGGGTCGCTCGGCGGAAAAATGCGATACGGCTCGCCAAGCAGTCGCTTCAACTCGCGGCGCGTGAGCGTGTAGTCGAGCTTGCGCCAGCGTTCGAGCAACGGCGACGATCGTGTCAGCGACCGAAACGCCGCGCCGCCGAGCGAGGATCCGCATCGTGCGCAGAAGTTCGCATTCACGGTGCGCGCTGAGTCGCATCGTGGACAGCGTGCGTCTTTGCGAAGGTCGTGTGCCATTGATTGCCTTGCCCTCGTTACAACCGGCGGCGTGGGGCAGCTCCCCACGCCGCACAACATTCACCAGTCAACTGCACGGACACGCATCAGACGCCGGCTTTCGCGCGCAGCTCGTCTCGCATCTGCTTCGACTCCGGCCGCGGCTTGGTCAATTCGCCGTTCAACGCAGTCGATTGCATGACGCTGGTCAGCCGATCGGTCAGCAACAGGCTGAGCATCGCTTCGATCGCGTTGCCGCCGCCCGGCTTTCCGTCGCCGCCGCCGTTGATGACGATCTTTGGCACCAGGTCGACGCCGGACTGCTGGATCGCCTCCGCGAAGCGTTCCAGTACTTGCCGCGTGAGCTGGTACTGCGGGCCGCCGTAGGCACGCACCTGCTCCTCGATCGCGATGGCCTGCGCGACGCCGATGCGCGCCGCTTTGTCGGCTTCGGCCTCGCCCGTCGCTCGAATGCGCGACGCATCGGCTTCACCCATCGCGCGAACCTTGGCGGCCTCGCCCTCGGCCAGCGAACGCGTCCTCGCCGCCTCGGCTTCGGCGATCGCACGCATCTGGGCCGCCTGCTGCAAGGCGCGTTGATATTCGCCCTTGCCCTGGTTTTCCTGAATCTTGATCGATAGCTCGCTTTCCGTGATCGCCTGCTGCTGCCGCGCGCGGGCCTCGGCCTCGCGCAGCTCGCGTTCCTTCACCGCCGCCTTTTCCTGCCGACCATACGTTTCGATCTGCTCCTCAGCGATCTGTCGCGTGCGGAGCTGCGTCAGGATCACCTCGATCTTGTTGTCGCCGGCCGACGATGTCGGCGTGCCGATCAAGACCTCCTCAAGTTGCAGGTTGTAGTGCGCGAATTTCTCCTGCATCTCCTCGCTCGACAGCTTCTGGATCATCGCGCGATCCTGAAGCAGTTGAATCAGCGTGCGCGTCTGGCCGATGTTCTTGAAATACGCCGACACCATCGGGTCGAGCGTCTGCTCGACCAGCTTTTTCACATCGCCGAAGCGCTGAATGACCAGCGGCGCGTTGCGATAGTCGATATGCACGACCACGCTCAGCGGCAACGACGGCTCGAAGGCGTCTTTGGTGATCAGCGACACCTCGCGCAGGCTCTCGTCAAATCGATGCCCGCCGGTCTCGGTGCTGATCCACTTCAGGATGAAGTTCGTGGTCGGCACGAGGATCACTTTGCCAGCGTACGTGTTGAACGCATATTTTCCGGGCAGCAACGGCTCGCTCCACACGCCGCGCTCGCCGGTGTGTACGAGTTCGCCGTGCTTGTATTCGGTGCCCGACAGGTCGGCGCCGCGCATGCCGGTGTACGACACGACCACGCCGACGTGGCCGACTTCGACGACGGTCTTGTCGATCAACTCGACCGTCGCGAACAGGCGATTCAGGTAGTACGTGCCCTCGGCCAGCACCTGCAACTGCCGACCGCGAAAGCCGCCGCCATCCACGAAGCGTTCGGCGTCCTGGAAATTGTTGTGAAACGACTCGCCCTCACGCGAGTCGTTGCCGACGACCGGCGCGATGATCTCGCCCGACGGCAGCGAAGGGCCGTCGTGGGCCGTGACGATTGCGATTTGGTCGTCGCTGCCCTGAATCACGACCGGCTCAAAGCCGCCGCGAGCGCGCAATTCGTTCTGCATCACCTCGAACATCTTGCGATCGTCATGCTCCAGCGGCAGGAAGTAGAGCTGGTTCTTGGTGATGATTACGAACTGCGCCAGGTTGATCGCGTAGGTACCTTCGCGCAGGATTTTTCGTTGCGGGCCGCGCTGTCCGCCGCGCGACAGAAAATCGCGCACGTCCTCAAAGTCGGCCGCGGTCTTGTTGCTCGCGAGCGTCTGCGTCGACGGCAACGCCTTGCCGTCGCGGGCGAAGATGTAGCCGATCTGCCCCTGCGGGATCGTTACCAGCGGCATCATATGTACGCTGAATTGCAGCGGCATGAGAAAGTGCAGGCCGCCGCGCAGCACGTCGGGTTGAAAGCCGGCCTCGCCGCGCAGCGCGATCAGGCCGCCCTGCACCGAGCCTGCGCCGCTCCAGCGTTTTTCGATGATGCCGAGGCGTTTGTTGGGAATGTAGCGAACGCCCGTCAGTCCGGTGACGAGACCCAGAAACACCAGGCCGGCGACGGCGATGATGATGCTGGTGGTTGTGCCGATATCGGCGAGAAACATTTTGCTTACCTCCTCAAGAGAGGCTCGGCGCGCGGTTAGTTGCGCGCAAAAGCCCGACGACGCGGCGCTGCTGCGCTATGCGTCTCTCAACATGAAACCCGACCGGCTTGCGGCAACAGCGATGTCATTGCCGAGCGCACGCCGCGGGCTTCGCGAATCGAATCACATCACTTTGGTAACGGATCGCGCTTAGGGCGCAGAGTAGGGCGGCAGCATGGCGTGGTTTCTCCAGCGTGAGCCTGCGAGGTTAGCTGTCGGGCTCGTGGGCACTGAATCCACGTTCGCCACATCGGCGAATTCGCCCCGAAGGCCGTGCGTCGGTCGGCGTCGCGCATCGAGCGCTGCCGCCATCCAGCCACGACCGCTTTGGTTCCCCCGCTGCCGAGCCGTCAGCCCGACATTCGGCGTTCTTCCAGTAGACACATCAAGCATAGCACACATTTTCGCGAGTTGCGTAGCGATTCTAATAATCGCTAACTTCCGGCATTGCCGCAGATTAGTGTGGCACGCGGATTGCCATGCGGCGCGGAGCGCGTCCGAAATTCACGACGGATCGGATCGTCGATCTTCGTCCGCGTCGGCGCGGGCTTCTTGCGGCCCGCGCGCGCGATTCGCATGATCGCGACTCCGCAAGCACTCGGCTATGAAGCGGACCGCGACTTCCCGTTTCAGTGGGTCGAGCTGCCCCCGAATCCAGCGCTGGTAGGGTCGCAGAAACACGACGATCAAAACGACTGTCGCCGCCACCGACGCAAGACTCAACCCCATCTGCAATCCGAGATCTTGATAGCGATTTTCAAAGACGAGCCATGGCCAAAGCGGACCGAGAGCAACCAGCGCGCACCAGCCGAGCGCACCGCATGTGTACGCGACCACACACCGGCTGCGCCGCGCTACACCCCTCGTAAGCCGGCAATAGCCGGAAAGTGCGAACAGCCACAACGCGAGGATTGCAGCATCAGCCATGCACGTAAACCCCGAGTTGGCGGCGGACTCCTTCAAGATGAGGGAACTGATCGCGAACGCGCCGAGGGGAATCAGCAGCATGCAGCACAACGCACCCAGATTCAACGTACTCTCTACTCGTGCGATGTGCGCGCTGATCAGCGGTGCCGTCTCGGTCACAAGCTCGATCGCATTCTCCTCGCCGCATTCCGGGCACCGAACGAGAACGCCGCTCAGGCCGCGCAGGTTGTACCCGCAACGAAGGCAGTACAAGTCGATGTCGAGCGGCGCGCCGGGCGCGGCGGGCGCGGCGGGATCGGTGGGCGACGGCTGCATGGTGGAACTATCGCACCGGGATCGGCAGATGTCGAGCGAAATCGGCAACTGCCGCGAGCGCGATCCTGATTGCGTCTCCGCGCGCCACGCTCCCGGCGATCAATGATCCGGGCACACCTCGCGCTGGGGAGAGCCACAGCATGCGACGCGACTGATGGGAGGAAGTTGGGGTCACACGATTGCATGCGGATGGACCTGGCGGGATGCTGTCGATTATATTGCGCGAGGTGCCAAAGCGATGCGGTGGTTGTTTGAACACAGCGATGACGATTTTCGCGATGAGAACTGTTACCGACGCGTGCTGGCGTGGTTGGCCGTTGTATTGACGCTTCTTGCGGTCGGACTGTGCGCGTTGTTCACTGGTTCCGGCAGGGTCAGCTTGCTCGCCGCTGGGTTCGCCGCGGTGTTGTTCGTGCTTCCTGCCGCCGCGTTCGTCGCGATGGCTATCAAGCTCGCGAGTATGACGCTTCGCCGGAACCTGCCGCGTAATTCGACCAAGTGTTACGGTTGCGGCTATGACCTGCGCAACTTGCGTGAGGCCGATCGGTGCCCCGAATGCGGGCGCGGTTTCAATCCGAATCGCGTCGTGAGCGGCGGCTCCGCCACGGCTGAACATAGCGGTTTGGGGGACTCCGCGGACTCGCGCAGCGAACGCGAAAGCTAGCGAAGCCGCGGCATCTTCGGGCGCACGCTTTGAACTCATGTGCATCTGGAGCGCCCGTACCGCCGTCACAGCTTCCGCTGAATCAGCCGCACCGCGCACGCTGCCGACCAGAGCGCGAGCGGCAACACAACCATCGCCAGCCCGTGCAGGTTCATCGTGATCGTCCCGTGCAGCATCGCCGCGGCGGGGATGACGCCGGCCAGCACGCCGAAAGCGCCGATGGCGCGGTCCAGTCCGCCTCGTCGAAGCAGCGTGATCGACCAGCAGAGCAGGGCGATGCTCGATGCCACGACGCCGACCTGCGTGCATGTCTGATTCAGAATTCGGCACAGCGCAAGCTGCGGATGGAGCTTCTCGAAAACAGCCGGCTCGTCCGCGCCGCGTAACTCGACGATGCTCACCACTGCGAAACCGTTGATCAGCGCCGCGGCGATCATCGCCAGCGAGCCGAGCGCGAACGCGACCAGCCCCGCTCGGTTGACCGTGCGTCGCAAGTCGAGAGCGGCTGCCAGTCCCCAAAAACCGATCAGCAACAGGCAGCTCGCCACGATCGCGACCGCATGCACAACCCGGCTCGCGTGTGCCGTCTGCCGGATCGCCTCGACCATTCCGCCGCCCGCGTGAGCGTGAGGAATCGGGTGCGTCGCGATCACGGCGACGATCAGTGCCGCGCCGACGAGAATCGTGATCCCCGCGCTTCGCGGATCACCGCCGGCTGCACGGTCGTCAGTCGGCGAGGACGTATGTGCGGCCGTGCTTCGATCCTGTGCGTCGCTCATCTTGAATTCTCCAGTTTGGCGCGCGTCGCTGACCCGCGCGACGATACGCTATGCACGCATTGGCGTCCGGGCTTTCGCGCGAAAGCGGACACAATCGCGAAAATGTCCGCCATGCGTGGGAATGTGATGCAGCGCTCTCGCCGCGACGCACGGAAACGCCGAACCAGCCGGGCGATTGTCGAAGCGTTCAACCGGCTGGTGACGCGCCGCCGCTATGAGCAAATTCAGATCGACCAGATCATCGGCGATGCCGAGGTCGGACGGTCCACGTTCTACGAGCACTTTCGCAGCAAGGACGACGTGCTGAAGTCAGCCGCGGCGGGCATGCTGACGGTGCTGGCCGATGCGGTCAAAGATGGCGAGCACAGCGGCAGAATCGCATGCGTATTGCGGCATTTTCTCGAAGTCGGTCCGACGGCGCTGGCGATGCTGCGCGGTCCGGGCGCGCGGCCGATGCTTGATCAACTGGTGGAACTCATCGAACAGCGGCTGGCGGCGCGCGCAGCGCACAGCGGCGCGGCGATCATTCCGCCGGGCGTTGCGGCCGAGCAGATCGCGGCGAGCGTGTTCGGGTTGGTCGGTGCGTGGCTGGCGCGGCCGGGGCAATGCTCGGCTGACGCGCTGGCGACCGCACTCGAGCGCGGCGTTCGCGCGCAGGCGGTTGCGCTGTTCGGGTGATCGCGGCACACCGTGTTTCATTTGTTGTGCGGACGGGCCGCGACGGTCGGAATGCTTCGTTGCACGCTTGCGTTTGGTGTTCGGCAGTGTCGATCGCACTGCACTCAATCCGCTTCACGTATCGTGATCCACGCCGAGCCGAATTGGCGTGGCGCGGTCACCTCATGACGCGATGCGGGACGGAGCCGGCCGAGCCAGATGAGGACCGCGAATCGGCAATGCCGTTTGGCCTTCCAGTAGCCCGCGTGCGCGGCGATTTGGTGCGACCATGTGCGTCGAATCGCGGCGACCCGCGCGGGCGTCAAATCGATGTGTTGCTGCACACTGCGTGCGATCGAGCGGGCGAAGATGGGACCGCCGACCGAACGGAAGTAAATCGTATCGCCGGGCGAGATGATGCCGAATGGCGGGCGGCGCGAGCGGTAGAGGCGCGATTCGATCGTCTTCTCGCCGCTCAGCAGGCGGGCGGCGATGATCGGCGTGACGATTGCGACGTGTTGACGGTGCATGGCTCTTTTGGCTCGCTCGCGCGGGACCATTGACCGAGTAGTTGGTGGGCGGTGCCCACCCTACGGATCGGAAACAGCATCGATCAGCGGTACGCAACGTACGTAGTGCGAGAACGCTATCTGCCGATCGGCATATCGACCTCCGGGCATTCACAGGGAATTTCACGGTGAGTCGCGTTACAGTGAGCGCTATGAATCCTGTTACCGCATCCAACGTCGGGCCGCATCGCGTCGGCAAGGGTCAACCGCTGCTGCTGATCGCCGGGCCGTGTGTGATCGAGTCGGAATCGCACTCGCTCATGCTCGCCGAGCGGATCGCGGCGATCGCGCGGCGGCTGGAGATTCCGTACTGCTTCAAGGCCAGCTACGACAAGGCCAATCGCTCGTCGATTCACTCTTATCGCGGGCCGGGGCTTGACGGCGGGCTGGCCATCTTGGCGAAGGTGAAGCGCGAGATCGGCGTACCCGCGCTCAGCGATGTTCACGAGCCCGGGCAGGCGGCGGCGGCGGGCGAGGTGCTTGATTGCCTGCAAATCCCAGCGTTTTTGTGTCGCCAGACCGATTTGCTGATCGCCTGCGGCAAAACCGGCAAGTGCGTGAATATGAAGAAGGGGCAGTTCCTCGCGCCCGAAAAGATGGGCCTGGCGGTTGAGAAAATCTGCGAGACGGGCAATCGCAATGTCTTGGTGACCGATCGTGGGACGACGTTTGGATATGAGCGGCTGATCAACGACATGACCGCGCTCGAAGTCATGCGGCGATTCGCGCCGGTTGTGTTTGACGCAACCCATTCAGTGCAGCACCCCGGCTCGACCGGCAGCACGACCGGCGGGGCGCGCGAGTTCATTCCGCTGCTCACGCGCGCGGCGGTCGCGGCGGGGATCGACGCACTATTCCTGGAAGTACACGACAATCCGAGTGCGGCCAAGAGCGACGCGGCAACGGTGTGGCCGCTGGATCAGTTGGAGCCGTTGTTGCAGACTGTGACGAGGATTAGGGCGGCGCTGGGTTAGCGGAAGTCGTGCGCTGGGGGACCGGTCTCTGACCGGTCTTTCTTTTTCTCCAGCATCCGAATTGAAGAAAGATCGGTCGGAGACCGGCCCCCCAGCGCTCACACCCCCAGCGCAAAGACTCCAGTGCTCACACTCCCGCAAAAACCGGATCGTCAATTCCCGCAATTGCCGGCTCGTCCGTCGCGAGATTCTTGTAGAGCCGCGCGTACTGCTCGAACATCCTTTGGCGGCTAAACGCGGCGAATGCTTGCGTGCGAGCAAGCTCGACATGCGTGCGGCATTGCTCGCCGTTGTCGAGCGCTTCCATGATGCGACGGGCGGCGTCTTTCGGGCTATCGGGCTGGGCCAGAAACGCGTTCGCGCAGTGCGACAGCAACTCGGTCACCGCGGGCGTCGCGGTCGCGACGATTGGCACGCCGCTGGCCATCGCCGATGCGAGCGAAGTCGTGCTTTCATCGCGCGGTGGCAGGAAAAGTGCGAGGTCGGCGATTGCGAGCACTTCGGCGAGCGACATCTGGTCGCCGGGCAAAAATAGCATCGCGCTTCGATGAGACGCCGCGAAGATGCGACGCACACGTTCCATTTCGCGACCGCTGCCGGGCACGAGCACGACCAGGTCGCTGCGCATCCGATCGACCAGCAGCGCAGCCCAGCCGGCGAGAAACGAGCCGGCGGCGCGCTCGATCGGCGGCAGGATCGCGATCACGCGCGCAGATTTCGGAATGTCGAGCGCGCCGCGATTGACGCGGGCGCGGGCCTCGTTGATCGCAGCGAAATCGACGCCGTCGCGAATCACCGCTACCGATTCTTCCGGCGCGCCGGCGGCGCGGGTGTGTTGCCAGAATCGTTGCGAGTTGCACACGAACGACGCACTTTCGTCGAGTTCCTCGCGCACCCACGCGATGCGTTTGCCCGAGCGGATACTGTCGCAGTCCAGCACGACGCTGGGGAGTTGTTCGCGTGACAGATCCGGATAGCCACTCATCGCCGCAACCACGGGCACGACCCATGCGAGCGCCAATTCGGACCAGACGTGAAGCACGGTTGGGCTGTGGCGCTTGAGTGCGGCATCGAGCGATTCAGTGCTAGAGCGACCAAGTTTGAGCAAGCCGCCGACGTGCACGCTGGGTCGCATGTCGATGGCGGTCTTTCCCAGGCCGACATGCAAAACGGATTGATGCGGGGCGATGTCCGTGCGCGAGCGCAAGTCGCGGGCAAGTTCGAGCCGTGCACGCGGCGAGTCGCGGGCGACGACGTGGATCACCTGCAGCGCGGACGGATCAGGCATGCGGCTGCTCCGGTTGGGTCGATCGGCGCGAGAAGCCGTCAATCGCGAGCGCGATCCAGCCAATCATGAACGCGACGCCGCCGATGGGGGTGATCGCGCCGAATTGGCGAATGCCGGTGATGGCGAGTGCGTAGAGGCTGCCGGCGAAGATGACGGTGCCGATGAGGAATGCCCAGCCGGCGACGCTGAGTGCGGTCGCGGGTTTCGTTCGCCTGGCGATGCCGACGAGGGAGAGCGCGAGGGCGTGGGCGAGGTGGTAGTGCGCGCCAGTTTGGTAGATGGTGAGCAGGTCCGGCGTGAGGCGGTCTTTCAGCGCGTGAGCGCCGAATGCGCCGAGCGCGACGGCGAGAAAACCACTCAGCGCGCCGAGGGCGAGCCACATTGAAATCTCCTCGGGCTTCAAAACGTCGCAGTGCGGCGGAGCCCGCGGGAGATTCTATTGGAAGGTGAGGAGTGGGTGCGGGTTGGGAAACCCGCACTACAGCAGACGGGTTGGGAAACCCGTCCCACAGCGGGAAACCCGAACGACGGAAGACGGGTTGGAAAACCCGTCCCACAAATCGAAACCCGTCCCACAGAGTAGACACAGGTTTGGAAACCCGTGACACGAACCGTTAGTGCCCGGCCTGCGGGTTTTGTCCGTCTTTGAAGCGGATCACGCCGCCGGTGCGGCTCTTTGGCGCGTTCGGGTCGGAGTTTTCCTTGGGCATGGTGACGACTTTCGGCTGGCTGACGGTGTCGGCCTCTTCGTCCGTGCCGTCGCTGAGCCAGTCGAGCACGCTGTCTTCGACCGATCGATCCTTGGGCACTTCGAACTTCACGCCGCACTTCTTGCAGCGAGCCGTACGACCCTGGAACTCGACCGGCAACTTGTAGTTGACGCCGCACGCTGGACAGGAGCACTTCACAAAGTCTGCCACAACCCACCTCGTTCACACGCACCACCGGTACGCAAGACCCCGAGCTGGCGAGCGCGTGAGTGCGCACTCACCGAAAACGTCGTGAAACCTCGCTCGGCTGAGCAATACGTCGAATGACCAAATTATGAACGGGATGAGGCCGGTCGTCACGGTTCTCGGCTTGGGCCAGCGCTCAGCCTTGTCAACCCAAGCCACTAAGAGCGTAACACGCGAACAGGTGAAATTCAATTGCAATGTGTTTTCTGTGCGAACGTTCTTCACATTCTCACCGTCGCACCGTCCGGGAACCCACCAAACGGAGAGCTGCCGTTCCCGACTGCTTTACTTGCGACGTTGTGGAGCTGCCGCCCTCGGCTGCTTTCTTTGGCTCAGAAGTCGCGTTCGGACTCGCTGGCGCTCGGGGCACTCGCTTCCGCGTCGCGTTCGGGCGCGCTGCGCGAGCCGGGCGTCGGGCACGGAGGCCCGATCGCTACACTGGGAGCATCGGCTAGGCACGGTTCCATTCTGAACACGAAACGCAGACCGGATACGCCGATAGGTCCATACGTCTGTGACTTTGGTACAGATTCTTGCGGGCGGTGGCGTGCCAGATTTCGGACAACGATTGCCGCCGCCAATCGCCGAGCGAAAGCGTGCCGGCGACATCCTGATCGCAGGCGATCGCGCGACCATCGGCTAAAAGCGTTAGCCGATTATCGAGCCGTCGGCAGGATCCGCGGACCAGAGGCGTCATGCCGGGCAGTGCGTCCGCAGCGATCGCTCCGCCATATCGGCTGTGGCCGCGAATGACAGCGGTACCAACCGCACGGATCCAGCGGTCAAAGAACGGCTCAATCTCACGAAAAGCCGCAGCGCAACGGGTGATCGACGGGATGACGATCGGCCACGGCGAGTGAAGTTCGCGGCGGGCGGACTGAATGCGCTCGATGTTGGCGAGCACGCGGTCGAACTGGTCGGCGCGATGCACCGCCGCGTAGGTTTCGGGCGTGTCGGCATCCAGCAACACTTCGACGGTATCGACGCGAGCGGAAAGCAAGGCGTCGAGATTGCGGTCGGTCAGTTCGACCAGCGGAGTCGTGACGCATACGGCGCAGACGCCGGCCGCGCGAATGCCGGCAAGCGTTTCGGCGAATTGCGGGTGCAGCAGCGGATCGCCACAGCCCGCGAGGACGAGGCGTGACGTGTCAGTCGCGGCGGCGAGCTCTCGGGCGATGCGCGCAACGGCGTCGATGTCGACCAACTCGCGGCCCGGCACGCGATCGCCGCGCGGGCGAAGCGTTGTGTCTGCGAGCGGGTCGCGCGTCGTCAATTCGAGTTCGACTTCCTCCGGGACATTGGATCGCGGTGCGGCGATCGACGCGAGTGTTGCGTCGCCGACATTCGCTGCGATAGCCGCTTCGACAAATCGCCGCGACGCGATCGTGTCGCCGCAGACGCGACCGACGTTTTGGGCAAGCTCGGCCGCGATGCGAAAGCACGGGGCGCGGGTGATCAGGTCCATGCGCGGGGCTTCGGGGCGATAGGTCAGCAGGTGCCCAAGAATCGATTGCGTTTCGAGCAATTCGCGCGTGACCTCACGCGGCAGGACAATTCCCGCGAGTCCCGGCGGTGCCTGCGTGAATACAAACTTGGCCTCGTCGGCGTTTTCGCGCTGGTATGCGACCATACCGTTTGCGATTTCAACATCGAGCAGCGGCATGCAGCCGTCGAGACACAGAGCGGCGAACGCCTGCGCATGGTCGAGCACGCGGGCGACGGCCAGCGGCTCGACGTATTCGTCGAACCACGTCGTGCCCAGCGGTGTGCCGCGCCACGAATCAAGACTCCACTTGCGCGCGGCGCGGATCAATTCACGGCGCGGGCGGTTGCCGTCGTCGATCGGCAAGACCGTGATGCGGTCGCCGACCGATGCGGCGGCGACCGCGGCGCGGGCGAGCGCTTCGTCGCGCGGGCGCACGACGAGATAGTGTTCGTCGCACTCCGTGATCGCGGCTTGTCGTCGCAGCGTGCGGACGATGATCGATTCGCCGGCGATCGGCGTCGCCAGCGCGCTCGCGCCGCCGAGGAATGGCTCGGCAAAATCGGCGAAGACGGCGGAGACGATCTTCATCGCCCACCCCCGCGCGGATCGCTGCGCAGGCGGTCGAGCGTGATCGGCAGAACTTTCAGCAGGAAATCGCAGCCGTCGATGAAGGATGCGACAAACTCGGCGTCGCGCTGAATGCGACGCCGCGCGACCTCGGGCGTTTCTTCCGACTGCTTGCCGATGCGGCGATCGGCACCATAGCGGCGAATCTGCGCCGTGGCCGACACTTCGCAGACGAGCTGGTACGCATCGTTGAGCCGCGCCATGCGTGTACGCAATGCGTCGACCTGACCGACGACGCGGTTGAAGTCACTGGGCGATTCGACGAGCGTGGTCAGCTTCTCCAAAATCTCGCGCGTTTGTGCGGAGACCTCGCGTGCTTCGCGGATTTCGGCGATGCGGCGTTCGAGTTGCGAAATTGCGGCCGAAATGTCGGTCGTCGCGCTGGTCGTCATGTCGATCCATGAACTCGGCAGCCGGCGCGTGCAATAGCGCGACGCCGCCTCGCGCAGCGGCATGATTTCGCAGCCGCGCAGATTCGCGCCGCCTTCGCTTGCCTGAACGATGCGTCGCGGCAAGCGGGCAAAGTCCTGCTCAAACTGTTCGAGGTACGTGAAGAGCAGGTCGTCGGTGTAGACGTCGTCGCCGCGCACGTCTTTGACGCTGCGCAGGATCGGGCGATTGCGCACGATGCGTTCCCACTGCTTCATCTCGATCGTCTGAAAGCGATTGAACTCAGGCCGCCAGATTTGCTCGACCGGACTGCCGGGCAGGTAGAACATTCCGTCGCTAAAGGCGAGATCCTGGCCGACGAAGATGATGGGATCGCAGCCGAGATAGTCGGCGAAATAGAGCGCGAGCTGGGCCACGGTGCTGCCCGGTCGCAATTCGCCGCGGCGCGGTGCGGCGTCTTTCAGCAACAAGTCGGCGTAGCGATGATGCACGAGCTGCGTCTCGCCGGGATAGAGATCGATCACGCGCCACGCGGCTTTCGGCTCGGCAATGAGCGTCGCGCCCGCGACGTCAGTTTGCCCGCGGAAAAATTCGGTCGAGACGTCGTGATAGTCGAGGCTGGTCACAAAGTGCGGCGCGATGCGCAGCGAATGCAGCAGCTTGAAGATCGTTTGTACGCTGATGATTACCGCCCGGTCGCGCAGTTCGCCGAGTTGTGTCACATTTCGCGCCAGCGACGGCCCCGCAGCGACGATGATTGCCGGATAACCCGCGGCGCGGTCTTTCCACGGTTCGATGCCCGGCGCGCGCAGGTATGTCGGCAGATTCATCGCCACGTTTTCGAACGTGACGCGCGAGGTTTTGAGCAGCGTGATCATGTGCGTTTTGGTGACGCTCAGCACGTCGAGCAACACCCGTCGCGCCTGTTCGTGAAACGCGCCGCTCACGCGCGACGCGATCGGCATCGAAATCGACTGCACACCGAGCATCAGGTCGGCGTTGCAGGCGCTGAGCCGTTCGCTGAGCAACGACTTGTCGGCGGAGGTGAAAAACACGAGGCGGCCGTCGGCGATCATCTCGGCCAGATCATGAATGAGCAGCGTGGCTTTGATCAGCCGCAGATCGGGTTCGAGGACGAAGATGACGGGCTGCACGCCGGTCTCTTCGAGCGCGAGCAGCGGATAGCCGATGCCGAGGCCGTGCAGGAAAAATGTGACATGCTCGCCGCTGTTCTGGGCGGCGATCGCCTTGCGGGTTTCTTCGAGCGGGTTGTAACGACTGTGCAGGTATGCCTCGCGCCCGTCGTCGGCGGTAGCGCGGGCCGTCGGGCTGCCGTCGCGGGCGAGTTCGATCGGCGGCAGGGCGGCGAACGGCAGCGCGTCGATCACGGCGGCGAGTTGGGTATCGCGCGAGTAAAGCGATTCAAGGTTACGACAGTAGCGCTCAATCCACTGCGGCGGGCAAACTGCGGCGACCTCCGTGGCCATGCGGGCATGGTAGCGGTGGAGAGGGAACGGGGAACAGGGAACAGAAAGAGGGATCGAGGGATCAAGGGGTCAAGGGATCAAGGGGCAAATAGGGAACGGACATACGAAGAGGGACCGAGGGAATTTCGGAACGGGGCGGAACTGCGGCTGTGAAGATGGCTGCGCAATGTGAGACGGCGGGAGAAAAAAAGGGAGGATGACGGGGCTCGAACCCGCGACCCCGAGGATCACAACCTCGTGCTCTGGCCAGCTGAGCTACACCCTCCATTGATTTTTCAGACCCGCGGATCATAGCCGGGGAATGGGCGTTTGTCAGCGCCCGGCGATTCGATCGGTTACGCGAGAAAACTCTGCAAGTATTCGAGGATGTCATGAAGCAGGCTGACGATTTGGTTCCAGATGCGATAGATGAACACACATTGCCAGAGGGTGAGCGTGTGCGTGAGCATGATCAGCAGCCCGTCGGCTTCGAGAATCGCGATCGCGTAGAGCACGATCGGGATGGCAAAGAACAGATTCGAGAACGGAATCGGCAGCGGCAGCGACAGGCCGAGACCAAGGATCAAAATGCCCAGCCCGCAGAGCGACCAGAGCATGCCGCGGGTCATGAAGGCGAATCGCGGCTTGACCAGATACTCCATCCACGAGGTCCAGCGGGCGAGCGTGTTGCCGATCCAGTCGAGCGTCTTGAGCGAAACGCGATGCCCGCGCAGCGACGCCGGTAGCCAAGGTCGGTGCAGGCCGAAAACGATCTGAAATGCGATGAAGACGATGGCCACGCCGAACGGGACGGACAGGCCGGGCAGCGGAAACGAGCAGACGGCGAGAAAGGCGATCAAGAAGCCAAAGCCCGCCTCGCGCGTGCGGTCGACGATTTCGCCGACGGTCACGTCAGACGGAGCCCGGCGGCGTTTGTACGGCAGGGTTGTGACGGTTGACGTTGTTACGGTGGTTTCGGCGGAAGCAGCCACCTCGGTAGCAGTCGCGATTGCCGTGGCGGATTCAGCGGCGGTGGAAACGCGGGTTTCGCCGCCGATTTGGACAAACTCGCCTTCGGCGCAATGCCGCGACCCGTCTGCGACTTCCTGCTGCAACGCCGAGAGCACCGCCGATAGGCGCAGTTTGCGCTGCCCCGGCGGTGAGGCCGGGGGTGGGTGGCGATCTGGGTCGGGCGACACGGTAACGGCTCCCCGCAGGTCGGCGGCTGCGACCGCGCGTTGCATGAGAGAGGATATCGCCGCGCTGGGTTTCAGAAAACCGTGCGTTTTGTGAGCGATCGTCGCCGATAGGGCAGCGGGGTGGCGGATCGTCGATTGCCGGCGGGCGCTACCCGTCGCAAGCGAGGTTTGCTAAGCTACGCGAGTCGGCGTCATGGCGCGCTTCGCCGACAAGTGTGAGTCGATTGCACCGATCAAATTTGCATGGCGCGCCGTTCCGAAACAAAAAGGAGATTGCATGAGGACACGGATGTTGGCTCTGACCACGATCGTCGCGGCGGCGCTGTCGCTGCTGAGCACGGGCTGCTCGTCGGCCCCGCTGACGATCATGCTCGACGGCAAGGAAGGCTCGCGCGACATGGTCCAGGAAAAGATCATGAAGAAGCCCGCGCTGCTGACCATCAGCGACCCGATCGAGTGCAAGCCGAAGCTGAAGTTCACGTTCAGCGATCCGAAGCATTTCGGGCGGATCACGATGGTGCAGGCGCAGATTCACCAGAAGGTGGAAGCCGATTACTCGCATCTCGCTGAGTATGTGATCATCAGCAAGGATGTGAACAATTCCGAAGCACAGATGAAGCCGGACACGGAGTACGACCTTGGCAGCCCGCCGGATTGGCTCCGAATTATGGATGTCAACAAGAAGGACGTGCCTGGCATCGAGTTGAAGCCCGGAGTCGAGTACATGATTTCGGTGTCGGTCGTGGCGGACAAGAGCGAGACGGCGAACGTGTACTTCAAGACGAAGTAGACGCGGCGCGAGTCGATAATGCGAAAACACAAAGGCCCGGCGCGATGCGCCGGGCCTTGTCGTTTTGACTCGCAC
>JBJXFK010000120.1:0-8275 GCA_046155505.1 Phycisphaerae bacterium | reverse complement strand
ACCGAGGTGCTCGAGATTACCGGGGCTGATCTGTCCGAGAAGTTCCCGACGTCCGAAGTAATCGCCGAAGGCATGGTCGTCGCGATTGATGCGGAGAACGAAGGGAAGCTCTGCCTGGCGCGCGGCGCGTACAACCGCGCGGTGGCCGGCGTCGTCAGCGGGGCCAACAACTTCGCCGTCGGGGCAATCCTGGGCAACCGTGACGAGAGCGCCGGCGGTCCGCCCATCGCGCTGGCCGGACGCGTATACGTCTGGGTCGATGCCGATGCCGCGCCGGTAAAGGCCGGCGATTTGCTCACGACGTCCGACACGCCGGGCCACGCGATGAAAGTGCAGGATTACGCCGCCGCGCAAGGTGCGATTCTCGGCAAGGCAATGACGTCGCTCAACAGCGGCAAGGGATTGGTGCTGGTGTTGGTCAATCTTCAGTAGACGATTGACCGCGGTAGGAGATCGCCATGCACAACTCACATGCGTCCTGTAGAGTCGTAGCAATCGTGTTATCAATCTTGACCGCCCATGGAACGCTGGCGCAGACCCTTGATCCAGCGAACGCCGGCCACGTCGACGCTCTCTCCGAACAGACCCGCCAACTGCGCGACAACGAATTCGCTGCCGCCCGCGAGGCGGCGCGCCAGTCGCCGACCGGGCTGACGCGGATCCTGGTCGGGTTGGACGTTCCCGAGGTCGAGACGCTGCGGATCGCATCAGCGATCGCAGACTCGATTGAGTCCGCTGCGGCGGCGGACGAGGTGCTCGCGCGGACGATTCGAGACGCGGCTGACGCGACGATCGCGGCCCTTGGGCCGTCGAAGTTTGTGATGCATCGCGTGTTGCGGACCGCGCCCGCGTTCTCCATTTCAGCGTCGGTCGAAACGCTGGACGCGCTGGAATCCCTGCCGGAGGTGGTTGTCGCGCTGCGCAGCATGAAGTTTCGCCCGAACCTTGATCAGACCACCGTACTGACGGGAGCGGCCGCGAGCTGGACGAACGGACACGACGGAACCGGCACCTTTGTGGCGATCCTGGATTCCGGAATCCTCCGTACGCACGAGATGTTCGCGGGCAAGACGATCATCGAAGCCTGTTTCGCGGGCGGTGACGAGGTGGATCCGTTCGTCGGCGACTGCCCCAACGGGCAGGAGGAGCAGTTCGGCACGGGCGCGGCAGCGCCGCACCCGAGTCGTTTCAGCGGCTTTGACCACGGCACGCACGTCGCCGGCATTGCGGCCGGTGCCGCATTCGATCCCTCAGACGGTCCGCTGCTGCACGGCGTCGCGCGCGGGGCCGACATTATTATGGTGCAGGTGTTCAGCCGTGAGGATGACGCGGCCGACTGCGAACCGAATGAGGTGGACTGCATTTTTGCCAATCCCGACGATTTCGCGGCCGGGCTGGAGCATGTGTATTCGCTACGCCTTACCCGCAACATCGCCGCCGTGAACATGAGCCTGGGCGGCGGGAGTCTCGACGATCAGACAGCTTGCGACGTGGTTGGGTTCTTCGTAAAGCCGGTAATCGACAACCTCCGGACGGCGGGAATCGCCACGGTGATTTCGTCCGGTAACGAGGAACTCTGCAACGGAATCGGTTTTCCCGCCTGTATCTCGAGCGCGATCGCGGTCGGCGCAACAGACGACTTCGACAACGAGGCGTCGTTCAGCAACCACCACGCGCTGCTCGACATCTACGCTCCCGGCGTCGGCGTCGACTCCGCCACCGCCGTATCCAACACATCGCACGACGAATTTGACGGCACTTCGATGGCCGCCCCGCATGTGACCGGGGCATTTGCCCTGATCCGGGACGCTGTCGGCGTGCGCACTGTGTCGACAATCTTTGAATGTCTGCGACTCACGGGTCGACCAGTGGACGGGCGATGCGTGCCCGTTCCTAACCAGCGCAGAATTCAGATCGACGCTGCAGTGACGGCAGCCCAAATGGATACCTGGGTCGATTTCACCTACGTCGGCGTTGAAGCAGGCGGCATCACCACGCAGTGGGACTCGTTCGGCGAAGGAACATCGTTCGTTCCAACTGACGGAACGCTTGCGTTCAAGGCCGGGCAGAGCAGCGAGATCGGCGTGATATCGCGGGCCATGACCATGCGTTCGTTCGATGGCTCGACGGTCATCGGAGAATAGCAACGAAGCGCTTTGGTCGGGCGATCTGAGCGTGATTGCAGACTTGGCGGATCGCGAATTGCGGCGGTGATCCCGAAAGCGGTGTCTTTATGAAAAACACGTGTGTTGCTCTGGTCGCCCTTCTAGCGTGGTTGGAAATCGCGACGGCGCAGGGCGTAAGCGGTTGGCCAGGGCCGCGGTGGGCTCTGGGCAAGGCAATGACGTCACGGAAGAGCGGTCGCGGACTCGTCCTCGTGCTCGTGTCGCTCCTGCAGCGGCTCAGTTCGTTGTTGTTTGATCAGAGGTGATTGTCGTGAGAACACGATTCGATTTTGTGGTGGCGTTCATCGCATGCGGGACGATCGTCGCGTCGCCCGCCTTCGCGCAGAATGCGCAGAAATTGCGCGAGCCGACCGTTACGCCTCTGCATGGTTCGTCAGCCGGACGCGACCACGGGTGTCTTACGCGCATGCATCCGGAAGACATCGATGTGGCGCGGTTTCTGCATCGCATCGGAGCTTACCACCTCGCCGTCCCGCTGCCTCGATTCATTCCGCAGATTCCGCTCACCATTCATGTGGTTCGCGAAACGGATGGAACGGGTGCTGACTTGAGTATGGCGGAAATAGACGAAACCATTGCGGACGCGAACGAACGCATGGCGCAGTTGGGCATGATCGTGTTTCAGCGGGGCGCCACCAGGTTCATCGATGATAGCGGTTTCTTGCATATCGATAACGAGTTCGAGATGGATCTCCTGCGATTGACGGATAACATCGCCAACACGATCAACATCTATTTCGTGGACGAGATCACGTTGTTTTTTGGAGATGTGTCTTGTGCGGTCTCGACGTTCAGCTTTCAACCAACACAAGGGATCGTTTTCAAGAAAAGCTGCACCGCGCAAGGCGGAAACGACCATACCTTTGCGCATGAGATCGGACACTATTTTGATCTGCACCACACACACGCCACCTATTTTGGAGAAGAGTGTCCGGACGGGTCGAACTGTGAATCGGCAGGAGATCAGGTATGTGACACGCCGGCGGATCCGAATTGCGACGAGATCGTCGACCGGACGTCATGTGAGTACGAGGGGACGGAGGAGCGTTGCGGCGATCCGTTTCAGCCTGATACGCACAACCAGATGGCCTACGTCGGTCGCTGCGCCGATTTTTTCACCCCGCAGCAGAAATCCCGCGCGCTCGCGACGTTGCTGAACATACGTCCCTCGCTTTTTGACCTAGGCAATCCGACCGTGGTCTGGGTCGATTTTGGCTACGCCGGATTGTCGGACGGGTCGTACGGGCGTCCGTGGCCTACGCTCGACGCCGCGCGCGACCATGTTTCAATGGGAGGTCGAGTCGTTATGCGTCCAGGAAACTCAGGCGAGACACTGGTTTTGAGCGACGAGTTAATTCTGGATTCGTTTCGCGGCTCGGCAGTCATCGGCCACTAGCCGCACGCCCCGCGACTCAGCGGAGATCAGGGAATCATGAAAGCTGCATTCGGATCGATCGTTATCGTCGCCGTTTTGTGTGAATGTGCAGTCGCGCATCACAGTGAGGCGGAGACAGTTGGATTGTCCACGCTCCGCGCCCCAATCCCGATGGTCGAGGCAGCATTGCTGGACAGGCAGACGCTGCTCGCCGAAGACGCCGAAAGCGGCGGACCTGCCCGCGTCGCGATTGTCCAACCATTTCTACTCGACTCGCGGCTGGACGGCACGTCGGTCGATCTCGAGGACGGCTCGCGGTTGTGGACCGTTCGCGTTCGCGCCCCCGGAGCGTTCTGGATTCGGCTCGTGATCGACAACTGGAATCCACCGTCAGGGGCCGAGCTGATTGCGTATAACCCGCTGCGCCCGGACGTCGTAAAGGGACCGTTCCTGCGCGAGCCTTCGCCTACTGGCACCTTCTGGTCGCCGATCCTTTTCGCTAGCGAAATGGTCTTGGAGTATCGCATTCCGCCCGACAGCGATCCCGATTCGGAGGTTGCCGCCGTGCGAATGTCGCGGCTGGTTTGTGGATATCGCGGGTTTAACGCCGAGGAGCCGCGCGGTACGGATTCGAGTTACTCGGGCGATGAAATCGAACCGCGCGGGACCGAGCCGGCCCCGTGCGATCTGGATGCAAACTGCGATACCGTGGCCGAGGATTACCGTATGGTCGCAACGTGGATGAGTTGTGACGGGCCGGAGTGCCACCAATGCACAGGGTCGCTGGTTGAACAGGACGGCGGATTCAATTCGGGCCTGGTATTCCTCACGGCGACTCACTGCGGCGCAACAGATGCAAATATTGACAATTTCATCGCGATATTTGGTTTTCACCGCACGACTTGCCCGGACGGGGAGCTCCCGGATTTGTCTTCGCTTCCGCAGGTACGCGCCGCGACAGTCATCGTCTCAGACGTATCTCGCGATGTGACGCTGATCGGACTCCGCAGCGATTCGGTCCCGGAGGGTACGCGCCTCCCTGTCTCGACCAATGACTGGCCCACGCCTTTCTTCACCGATTCACCCGGCTTTTGCTATTTTCATCCGCTTGGCTCACACATGCGTTACGCGAACTTGGTCAAAAGCGGGAATCTCGACAGGTCGGAAGTGCGCATCGTGAGCGGGGTCTGCCTTTCGTCGAACAACTACCTCATCGTATGCATTGAAGACGGGAGGCTTGAGCCCGGGGCGGATGGCGCCCCAATCTTTCACGCATTCGAAAGTGACAACACGTCCAGGGTAAAGGCCATTGTGAGTTGCATCGCGCAAGATCCAGTGTGTGCCTTTACGCAACCGAACAGCGGCGGTCGACTTGACCAGGTTGAGCCGCTGCTTCGTCCTTATCTAACGTTTCTCGACCCGCTCTATGTCGATTCCGCGCACAGCGGATATGAACTGGGCACGCAGGCCGAGCCATTGCGCTTCATGGCAAACGCCCCGTTCGCGGCGTTCGAGGGCGGATCGATCCGTATTGCACCGGGCCACTACGACGAATCTGTTTTGATTGATCGGCCCCTCACGCTACTTCGCAACGGATCCTCCGGCAGCGTTGTCATCGGGCAATAACCAACCCGGATGAACGATCGGCGAGACCGCCCAAGCACATTCCCGATTTCGACGCTCTTCGGCGAGACCCGCGCGGCCGGGCCAAGCCACAGATTACGGCGTCAACCCGACGCCGGCCCCGGTCGCCTGCATCGACCCGGACCGTCGGATGCGATGGAACACGGTGGGCACCGCTCAGGCGGCAGCGCGGTCGTAATGCAGCAGCAATCGTCTCAAAATGGCAGAGCATCATTCAATCATCGCCTTGGCCCGGCTGGGCGGGTCGTATCGTCGGATCACCGGTCAGCGCAGGCAGGTAGATCACCCGCTCCGGCTGTGTCGGGGCATAGGCGTTTCGATGCGGGATCGTTTTGCGGTCAAACGGGCGATAACTCTCGATGCCGCAGACGCGGGCGAGGCGCAGGGATTTGCGAAGGATGCCCTTGCCGACATTGGCGTCGGCGAATTTGCCGCTGCCGAAGCCGATGCCGTGCGTGTCCGATAGGTTCGAGGAGAAATACTTCAGCCCGACGATCTTCCCCGCGTCATCACGCAGCCATTCGATGAAGATCGCCGAGTGCCCGCCGGGCGGCGTCGTGCTGTAGTCGAGGAAGTCGCCGGGCCGCGCCTGCTCAAAGTCGGTGATCGCCCGACCTAGTCCGTACGGCACGATGCCCAGCTGCGGGCTGTCGCCGTCGCCGTCGATATACCAGAGTTGCAGCAGATTGAACAGATCGTGAAACGTCATGTCATTGAAGTCGTCCGGGTCGAGCCCCTTCTGGATGTTCCGCAGCTTCATCGCCCGCATGAGCACTTCAAATGTAAAGCCGCAGCAATAGCTGCAGCGCGAGCCGTCGGGATAGGCCTTCACCACGACCAGGCCCTTGAACCACATGTCCTGCGTCTCGCCGTTGTAGATGTCATGCTCGCGCGGCTTCCAGCTGCAGTGATACGGATACGAACCATCCAGCGGATACGCCCCGATGACCTTCATCACATACGGATTCAGCGAGCCGTCGTCCGCGATCTTCTCCTCGCACGCATACGCCTGCGCCAACTCTCGATCCACCGGCGAGAAGCCGCGCTCGTCCATCCGCCACTTCGAGCAGCGACATTTCGCAGCCATTCAGTTGTCGAAAAATGCGGCAGATTCCGGAAAACGTCGCCTTGAGGTTTTTCCCAACCCCGCCCTTATCAACGTTGGCCAGGCGTCCGAGCGACGGCAGTACACCACCTGCGGTAAAAACGGATGCCTGTCGGGGGTGTCGCGACCGCGTCGGTCGGATGTACTTCCATACTCTTTACCCCCGCAAGTACCGCCGTTACTTGCGGACTTTTGACGGGAGTGCAAGACGTGCAAGGTTTGTCGAAACAGCGACAGAATCCCGAGAAATCGTCGGGAAAGTCGCACGATGTCGCGAGGTCGGAAGTCGTCTTCGTAAAGCCGAGGTTATGGGTTTAACTCCCATCATCGGCTGTGGCCACAAGCCCAGCCCCTGGCGCGACTTGCGCCAACCTGCCGACGCCGAGCAGTGACGATTCCGGGTTGAAACCGGGAGTACAAGTACTCCCGGTGTTTGACAGGAGTGCGTCAAATGCAAGGTAAGCAATATTCGCCGATCCCCAAATTGCGTTTGCACAAGGCCAGCGGCAAAGCGGCAGTGATGCTCGACGGGAAGTATCACTACCTCGGCGCTTATGGATCAGACGAAGCACAGCAGCGCTACGACCGCATGATCGCCGAGTGGCTGGCCAATCGGCGCACGACGACGGGGACGGAAGCCGCGCGGCTGCAACTCGACAAGGCCGAGCGGGCGACGGTGATCGCGGCACAGTTCGTCGACGATGCGGTCGGGGCGCTAAGGGAGCAGCACGCCGATTATGAAGTCGCTGTGCGAAGATACGAAGTCGAGATTGCCGAATGGCGTAAGAAGCAGAGACATGGTCAGGGCGGTGAGAGCCGCTGCTGCGGCTTCCATGCGGCGCGTTCGGCGGCGAGCCAGCGGTCGAGGATCATCACGTACCACCTCGAACGGTATTCTAGCAGAGATGTGAAGCGCTAGCGGATGTAGATTGGGAAAGTCTCATGCCGAAGAAACACCCCGATCATCCGATCGAGGTGCCGGGGACGGTAGGGATGGTGATCGCGATCAGGCGTTGAATTCGAACTTCCCGCGTTCGACCTTGCGGAAGCGAGCCTCGCCGCCCTTCTCGTTGATCTCGCGCAGGATCGCCGCGTACAGCGTGGCGTGCGGCATCTTGCCGTTGGGGGAGAACCAAAGGCCCTGTTCCGCCATCGCGGCGATCATCTCCTGCGAGCGCATCGCCTGGCCGGACTTGTGCAGCACCTGCGCAGCGGCGTCCAGCGCGCTGACCCGCTTAGGCTTGGCGTCGTTTCCGCGCACCTTCCCCTTGGCGACCGTCTGGCCGCTGACGATTTCGACGGTCGGGTTGGCCTTGGGCTTCGCTTCGGCCTTCATAGTCTTCGCACCTTTGGACTTGCTCTTCTTCACGCTTTTCGACATGGCAATCTCCTATTGTGGTTGCCTCTTCAGGTCCGGGTCTCAAGCGCCCGGGCCACGCGAGGCGGTGGCCGATCCGTCGTGGGGCATGTTGCAGCGCCCGTCATGGAGGCCAGACCGCCGCGCGTTTCGGCGGCTATTGGTTCGCGGCGGCGTCCAGTGCTTCGCGCAGCGTGCCGATCCGGTCCATCGACCGCTGCATCGCGGGCCAGGTATCGCTGCGCAGCCAGCTCACCGCCAGCGCCGCGTCCTTGATCGATTCGGCGGTTTCGAGCTTGGCGATCGCATCCTGCAGGTCGCGGATCAGCTTGCGGGCCTTCTCGGCGACGTCGCTCGAGGCAAGCGCCGCCTCATGTTCAATCCAATGCTTCAGAAAGTCGCGGTTGCCGTCGCGCAGCGCTTGCAGCCGCTCGTCGGCGATGCGCTGGGTCAGGGGCAGGTCGGTCGTCGTTTTCATGGCTATCCCTCGGTATATGTTGATTCAGATGGCATCGGCCAGCCCGGCGGCCAGCAGGTCGACGATCACTTTCGCCAGTTCAGTGGTCGGTTCGATGTCCGCGCCGCGGTCCCAGTTGTAGACCGTGGCC
>JBJXFK010000114.1:0-8496 GCA_046155505.1 Phycisphaerae bacterium | reverse complement strand
GGATGCTGATCATCCCCAGCAACGGCCTCTCCGCTCTGCCGCTTAGCCTCGATCGCAAACTCGACATCCTGATCAACGGCGGCAGCGGCGAAGGCGGCATCAGCGACATCCAGATTCTCATCAGCGGCATCGGCTATGAGTCGAACATCGGCCTACGCCCCGACGACGACGGCGAACCGCAACCGCCCGCAGACGCAATCGGTGAAGTTCGCGAGTAACACGAAACCCCCGCCGCACTGCTTGCGGCTTGGAGCAATCAAATGAACCGATTCACGCAAACGCTGACAATTCTCGCGATCGCTCTCGTCTCGACGCTGAGCGCACGCGCCGGCCTGCCGCTGCCCGACGGCGTCGTGCTGGGCGAGCTGCGCATCAACGGCCAACTGATCCCCGCGACGCGAACCGACGTGAGCGTCATCGCCCGCCGACTCGCAAACGGCAACCCGACCGACATCGTCGGGCAATATGCAATGGGTTCGCGCGGCACGCTCGGCGACAAGTTCGCGGTCAACATCCGCATGGAATCGCTCGCCAACGGTCAGGCCGCCGCAGCGAACGCAATCCGCGTCGGCGACACCGTCCGGCTCTTCGTCCGCGAGGGGACGGGCAGCGAACAAGCGACCGGAGTCAATCTCACCATTACGCAGGTCGGCCCCGTGATTACTCAAAATCTCAACGTCGGTGCCGTACCGTGCCCGACCGACGTGAACTCCGACGGCCGTACCGATCTCGTTGATCTGGCGTTCCTGCTCACCAATTTCGGCCTGAGCGGCAATGTCTCGCGCGAGCAAGGCGACATCGACGATGATGACGACGTCGATCTGATTGATCTCGCCAATCTGCTGGTCGTGTTCGGCTTGCCGTGTCCCCCGTAACGTCGCGCTGGTGTTAGCCGTTCATGCAGCTGAGCAAATGCTCGCCAACGCGCAGCGCATTCGCGATGATGGTCAGCGCCGGGTTCACCGCCCCGCTGCTCGGAAAAAACGAGGCATCAACAACGTACAGATTGTCGACCTCGTGCGCCCTGCAATTTGTATCAAGCGCCGACGTTCGCGGATCCTCGCCGAAGCGAATCGTCCCGCACTGATGCGCCACGCCGGCGAGCGGAATGCGCTGCCCGACCCACAGCGATCGCGCCAGCAAGCCCTGATGGCACTCGTGCCCATGCACGCCGCACTTGGTGGTCTGCTTCATCAGGCTCTTGAGTTTGCCGATCAGCCGTTTGTGCCCCTCTTCGTTGTTCGGCGAATAGCTGAGCACGATCTCGCCATCCTTGCCGATCGTCACGCGGTTGTTCGCATCGGGCAGGTCTTCGCTCGTCAGCCAGAAATCGAGCGAGTGCCGAGCCATCTTGTCCAGCGTCCAGCCCGGCACAAATCCCGGCGCGCCGGCCTTCAGCGTGTCGGCGTCCAGCTTGCCGACGAACGAAATGTGTCCCATTGGAAAGTCCCACTCGCTCGTCGGGCCATAGAAGTCATTGATCGACAGCGACTTCTGAAACACTGTCGGATTCGGGCACAGCGACAGCGCCATTTGCACCGAATTGACATGCCCCATGTAGTTGCGACCGACCATATCCGACCCGTTGGCGAGGCCGCGCGGGTGCTTGTCGCTGCCCGAGCGCAGCAGCAGCGCCGCCGAGTTGATCGCTCCGCAACTGACGACGACGATACCGCCGCGATAGCGCTCTTCGACGCCGTCGCGCTCGACCACCACCTCGCTGACCTCGCGCCCCGACGAACTCGTCTCCAGCCGCCGCACCAACGCCCCGGTCAGCAGTGTGACGTTGGCATGCCGCAGCGCGACATCGACGCCGCAGGTCTGCGCGTCGGCTTTCGCATCGACCAGGCACGGATGCCCGTCGCAGGTGTCGCAGCGGATGCACTTGCTGGCTCGCGGATTCTGCTCGTCGAGCATCACGCCCAGCGGCGTGTGAAACGGTCGCAGCCCCATCGCCGTCAGGTCGTCATGCAGCGCCTGAATCCGCGGCTCGTGGCTCACCGGCGGATGCGGAAACGGAGCGCTCGCGTGCGGCTCGGTCGGGTCTTCGCCGCGCTGCCCATGAACGTGATACATGTGCTCGGCGGCGGTGTAATACGGCTCGAGCGCGTCATAAGAGATCGGCCACGCGGGCGACACGCCGCCGTGATGGCGAATTTCGCCGAAGTCTTCTTTTCGCAGTCGGAACAGCGCCGCCCCGTAGAACTTCGTGTTCCCGCCGACGTAGTAGTTCGTGTGCGGGTGCAGTTCCTTGCCGTTTTTGTCGCGCCACGTTTCCTTGGCGTGATACTTGCCTTCGACGTTGACGGCCCGCGTGGACCAGTTGTCCTTTTCGCGCGGCACATAGTGGCCGCGTTCGAGCAGCAAGATGCGGTTGCCGCTCGGTGCCAGTTTCGCGGCCAGCGTCCCCCCGCCGGCACCGGTGCCGATGATGATCACGTCGTAATTCGTGCTTTGCGTCATGCGGCTGCTCCTGCGTTACCGTGGCTGAGTTCCAGCTTGGATGCACGCAAGCGCAAAGCGGTTTCGCGGAGTCAGTCGTAGGGTGGGCATCGCCCACCATTTCTTGCATCTGCGAACGCGCCGGCGAATGTTGGGCGTTGCCCAACCTACGCGCCGGTACGATGCTTCTAGCTTCGAGCTTTGGCATTCCACGACTACGACACATGAAGTGCGTACAGCCCATTCCTCGGCCGTTGCCCGGAAAAATGCCCCGATGCTGCCCGCAAATAATTCGCTGCGAACTGCGAATCCGGTTGCGAACGAGGCCCCCGCCCACGACTTCAAAGAGCCGGCGATGAACTCGCATCCCGCCATCATCGTTTGCAAGTGCGCCTTCGTGAGTACGCTCGTCCACGGCGTCTTCGCCATCCGGGCCACGCTGCGAGGCCACTGAACGCCGGAACCCCGACATCTCACACAGCCTTCGCAAGGAGCCGCCGCATGCTTTCGATTGCCGCCGTCCTCTGGTGCGCCTGCATCGTGTTCTGCGAGCCCCCGACCGAGGCGGCGATCGCCGCTGCGGCGGACAAGCTGGCCGCCGAGGCCCTGTCCAAGACGGGGGCCGTCGGTTTTTCGGTCGCCGTCGGGCGCAACGGGAAGGTAGTTCTCAGCAAAGGCTACGGCCTGGCCGAGGTCGAGCACGATGTCAAGGCGAATGCGGACTCGATGTTCCGCATGGGCTCGATCACAAAGCAGTTCACCGCCGCGGCCATCATGCGGCTGGTCGAGCAGGAAAAGATGGGCCTTGACGACCCGATCACCAAGCACGTGCCCGGGTACAACACACAGGGCCGCGAGATCACCGTCCGCCATCTGCTCTCGCACACATCAGGGATCAAGAGTTACACGGATATCAAGCGAGTCATGGCGGATGAGCCCGAGCGCGAATTCACGCACCAGGAAATGCTCGATATGGTCCAGAACGAGCCACTGGCCTTCGAGCCCGGCACCAAGTCCGCGTACAGCAACACCGGGTACTACCTGTTGGGCATGATCATCGAGAAAGTCAGCGGCAAGGATTACTGCGCGTACCTGAAGGACGAGTTCTTCGGGCCCCTGGGCATGATGCACACGCGATGCGATTCCAACACGGAGATCATCAAAGGCCGGGCGCAGGGCTACAACGTCGCGGGAGAGAAGCTGGTGAACGATCGCGGGCTGGCGGCGGGCACGACCTTCTCTGCGGGAGGGCTTCTCGCCTCGGCGCATGACCTGGTGGTGTGGGCCGATGCGCTGGCCGCGGGCAAGGTCGTCTCGCACGCGTCGTACAAAGTGATGTCAACTCCGTTCAAGCTGGCGGACGGCACCCGGGGCGAATATGGCTTCGGGCTCATGATCGATTCGCTCGATGGGCACGCCAGCATCCGGCACGGCGGCAACACCTTCGGGTTTAACTCCACACTGGCCCGATTCCCCGATGACAGCGTAACCGTCGCGGTGATCTCCAACAGCCAACCCATTTCATCCGAAAGGCTCGCCAAGGCCCTCAGCCGCAAGGCGCTCGGATTTCCCGAGCCCGCCGCGCCCAAGGCCGTTACGCTCTCCGAAACCGAGGCGATCCGATGCGAAGGTGTATATACGTTCCCCGAGGATACGAGCTGGGAAGTGACGATCATCCGGCGCGACGGCAAGCTGTTTTCGCAGGGTTCCGGCGACCCCGAGCATGCGATGACCTACCTCGGGAAGGGCGAGTTCTTGTCTGAGATGTACGAAAAGGACATGCGGCTGGTCTTTGATCTGGCCGGCGAAAAGCCCGCCCCGACCTTTATTTTTCACGACGGCGGGGTCGCCCTGACCTTCAAGCGGAAATAGCCGACGGGTAGTTATCGCCCGCCAGTTCACGCGTTTGCGCACGCCACATTAAATGTAGGGCGGTGCCCGACCTACGCGTGACGCGCTCCCGTTCGCGACTTCACAGATTCCGCCGCCGAATTGTGCCTTGACACCCGATCGCCGCTCAGGCACAATTCCGGGCTCGTTTGATTCTGGCGAACACCGCCGACCCGCCGATCGACGGATGGTTGGCGCTAGCTGAGTAAGGGTTTGGTGCTGTCATGGAAATGCCGCGGATTAGCCATCGCAAGCGTGCGCGTAAGCACGGATTCCGAGCGCGAATGCGCACGGCCCTCGGTCGCAAGACCATCAATAACAAGCGCCGCATGGGCCGCCGCGTCAACGTTCGGGCGATCTGGAAGTAAGCGGTAGACGCCGCCCGACCGACGCAACTCGCGGCTCGCAACACCGTTGGCACGTTCGGCGCATGGCCACATTCGGGCCACGCCGTTCGCAGCGACGGTTTTCTTGTATCTAAGCGCTTTTCGATACTGAACTTATGAGCAGCTCTGCCACGCAACCACCGGGCCTCGCAGATGCCGTCTCCGACGCCCGCGCGGGCCTAGGGGACACGGCAGCGTTGCTCTACCAGCGCGGCTGGGCCTTCGGCACGAGCGGCAATTACAGCGTCGTCGTTCAGGCCAACCCGCGTCGCCTGCTCGTCACAGCCAGCGGGCGCGATAAGCGGGCGCTGACGTCGAGCGATTTCGTGCTGATCGACGCTGACGGGCGCGTCATCGAACCTGCGGCAGCCAAACCATCTGCCGAAACGATGCTACACGTCGTGCTCGCGGCCCGTCCCGGCATCGGCTCGGTGTTGCACACGCACTCGGTCTGGAACACGCTGCTCTCCGATCGACACTTTACTCGCGGGTGCCTCACGATCGCCGGCTACGAGATGCTCAAGGGCCTCGCGGGGATCACCACGCACGAAACGTCGATCGACATTCCGATCTTCGACAATACGCAGGACATCGACGCACTCGCGCTCGCCGTGCGGGCCCGGCTCGGCGACGGCCCGAGCACGCCGCCGCACGCGTTCCTCATCCGCGGCCACGGCCTGTACACGTGGGGTCGCGATCTAGCCGAGGCCCGTCGCCACGTCGAGATCCTCGAATTTCTCTTCGAAGTCGTCGGTCGCCGCGATTGAGCCTGTCGCTCGCGCTTGTCACGCTGCGCGATCGGCGGGTACATTGACCCTCCCGGTCCAGAGCGACGCACCTTTCGGATCGACGGCCGACCCATTGCAGCCAGGCGGCGGAGTCTCTTATGCAGCGACCGATTCGCGTTCTCATTTCCAAAATCGGCCTCGACGGCCATGACCGCGGGGCCAAGCTGATCGCACGCAACCTGCGCGACGCCGGCATGGAAGTGATTTATACAGGGCTGTGGCAGACGCCCGGTGCGACCGTTCACGCCGCCATGCAAGAAGACGTCGACGTGCTCGGCATCAGCCTGCTTTCCGCGGCACATATGACAATTGTGCCCGAAGTGCTGCGCCTCGCTCGCGAAGCCGGCATCGGCGACGTGCCTGTCGTCGTCGGCGGCATCATTCCGGAGCAAGACAAGCAGCCGCTACGCATCGCCGGTTGCAGCGGCGTCTATAACCCCGGCACGCCGATGGCGACCATCGTCGAATCGATCACGGCGCTCGCGACTGCCTATCGCGATCGCATGGAAAAAATGCCGCCGATCGCCGCGCTCGATTCGCCCCCGAAAATCGCACGCGCGATTACGTGGCTCTGTGCCGAGCGGCGCGACCGACTCGCCGAGCTGCCCAAGCCGAATCCCAAATCTCTGCTGATCGGCGTCACCGGTTCGCCCGGCGTCGGCAAGAGCACATTCATCGGACGCCTCGCGCGGCAGTTGCGCGAACGCAAACGCCGTGTCGCGGTTGTCGCGGTCGATCCGACCAGCCCGATCACCGGCGGCTCGCTGCTCGGCGATCGGCTGCGCATGATGCGATCGGACCCCGACGAGGGCCTGTTCGTTCGCAGTCTTGCGTCGAGCGGCATGAGCGGCGGCCTCGGCCCGCACACGGCCGATGTAGCCGCGCTGCTCACGTCAGCCGGCTATGAGATCGTGCTGATCGAGACGGTGGGCGCGGGACAGAACGATGTCGAGATTCGCAAAATCACGCAGGAAGTGCTGCTGGTGCTCATGCCGGGCGCGGGAGACGCGGTGCAGTTCGAAAAGGCCGGCGTGATCGAGATCGCGACGGGATTTGTCGTGAACAAAGCCGACCTGCCGGGCACCGATCACGTGGTGAAGGATTTGCACGACACGCAAACCGGCAATCGCCCGGTCTGGTCAGTCAGCTCGCTCCGCGGCGAGGGGCTGGAAGCGGTGTGCGAATGGCTCGAAGCGAAGTTGTAGCCGAAGCGAGCGTATGTCGATCGGCGCCCAGACCTGCTTACGCGGAGTACCGCGAAAGCATGCCACGCGCCACGCGCGACCTACCCCAGCGCCTGCTTCAAATCCGCAATAATGTCATTCGTCGATTCCAGACCAACATACAGCCGAATCACGAACTCCTGCTTCGCCGGGTCGTCGCCGAAGAATGTGCCGCCGATCGAGAGGCTTTCGAACCCGCCCCAGCTTACGCCCTGGCCGAAGAGTTGCAGTGAATCGAGCACGCGCGTCATCGCCTCACGCGTCTGCTCTTTCAACACAAAACTGAATAAACTGGAATAGCCGCGGCATTGCGAGCGGCAGATTGCGTAGTGCGGGTGACTCTCCAGGCCGGGGTGCAGCACCCGCGCGACCTTCGGATGCGATTCGAGATAATGAGCAACCTCAAGCCCGGCCTTGTGGTGATATTGCATGCGCAACGACAGCGTCCGCAGCCCGCGAATCATCAGCCACGCCGCGAACGGGTCGAGCGCCGCACCGACCAGCTCGGCTTCGCGAATGACGCGTTCGAGCAGGGCGTCGTCATTGCCGCAGATTACGCCCGCGACCACGTCGGAATGTCCGTTGAGATACTTGGTCGCACTATGAATTACCAAGTCGATGCCGAAGTCCGCCGGATTCATGAAATAGGGCGACGCCCACGAGCTGTCGATTGCCGTCGCGATGCCGCGGCTGCGGGCGAAGCTCGTGATCGGCTCGATCGCGGGACAATCGAAATAGCCGGTAGTTGGGCTTTCGAGATAGATGAGCCGCGTGTTGTCGCGTACGGCGTTCAAATAGTCAGCGGTGTCATAGCCGCGGACGAACGTGGTCTCGACGCCGAAACGCTGCATGTGATTCAGGTACATTTTCGTCGGGCCGTAGACGTGGCCGACGCTAACGACATGCGACCCGGCCGAGACGCAGGCATTGATCGCCGCGCTGATCGCGCCCATGCCCGAGCCGAAGGTGTGCGCCCATTTGCACTTTTCGAGTCGGGCGAGCTTGGCTTCGAGAATCTGCGTGGTCGGGTTGCTGACGCGCGTGTAGTCGTGCCGCGGATTGTCTGCTTTGCGCCGCGCGGCGAATGCGGCTGCATCGGGATAAATGAAGGTTGATGTCTGGTAGATGGCCGGCGTCGCCGCCCCTTTTTGGCTCTGCGGATCCTCGCCATAGTGGGCGAGGATGGTCTCGAATCCGGCGTGGGCACAGGGTTCCGTGAATGTCGGTCGGGGTTTCATGCTGGTAGTCTGACCGCGAATGAGCTTGCGATCAAGCGGCATTTTGTGACTAATTGACCGAATGTGACTGAATTTCCGCTCCTCCGGAGCCGCCGATGCACTGTGGTCCGTGAATAAATTGCGTTGCTAACGACTGGGGAATCGTTCTATAATTCTATAACAGTAAAGCCACCGGCGAGTACAGCGCCTGTGGCCAATTCAGCGGCCCCGTTTTGGGGTCAACGAGGTTCCAAATCAGGAGGAGAAACGACATGCGAGGACTCATCGTATCGGCCGCGATTGTCGCGGCAGCCAGTGTTGCGCAGGCGTCGCTTATTGCGGCGGACAGTTGGGTCGGTGGCGGTGCGCCGAACTACGTCGTCAACAGCAACCTGAACACACAGAACCCGACGGTCACGCCCGGCTGGACCGGCGCGGGCAGCACCGCGTGGAGCAGCGGCACGGCGAATCTTCAGGCTGACGCGATCGGCCTGGATTACGCGCCGCTCACCAGCCTCTCGCTTGGCTATCCCGCCGGCGGCAAGGGCAA
>JBJXFK010000112.1:0-4386 GCA_046155505.1 Phycisphaerae bacterium | reverse complement strand
AAGATTTCGGTTGCGGAACGAGGCGACCGACGAGTTAACGATGAACCCCCGGGAGAGCGATCTTCCGGGGTTCGTTCGTTTACGCGAGGATTCGCAAGGGGTTACGCGCGGTTCGACTCTCGGCGGCGGATTGAGCTGACGGCTGCGCGAGCGCTGAATTGCCGGCGTCCGTCCGTAGCCGCGCCGTTCGGGCGGAGAGTTCTCTCTTTCTCTCGTTAACAGACCCCATCCGGTTAACACTTAGGGTTGCTCTCGGACCGAGAGCAACCAAGTGTTAACCAGCGGCCGGAAGTCGAGCGCAATGTTTCGTCGCATTCGCGTCGGCCGAAGTCGATACGGCACGGCATCCAGCGTTGATGTCGGTGAAATGTTGGACGCCGCCGGCTACAGATCGCTCAATTTAGGGACCCGATTCCGCTGCTGCGTGCGTCCGCGATGGAATTCCATATTACCGACCGCGCAGCGGCGCAGGTGCTCAAGGTCCCATACGCCGATCCAGTCATCCTGGCCGGCGGTGATCAACTGCCGCCCATCGCCACTGAGACGCAGGACCATGATCTGCCGCTCGTGCGCCGCGAATGTCGCCAGTTCCGTGCATGTTTCCGGATCGACGACCACGATCTCGCCGCTGCTACCAACCGCGAAGAGCACCCGGCCCGACGGATGGTACTGTATGTCGAACGGTCCCCACGGCATACCGCTCATCGTGCGGCAAAGTTCGCCGGTTTGAGTGTCCCAAAAGCAGATGGTGCGGTCATCGGCGCCGATAGCGATTGTGGCTCCGTCGGGCGAAAACGTGATCGCTCGCGATGAGAAAGCGCGTCGGCCGAAGGTGCGCATTTGCGCTGCGCTTTGTACGTCCCACAGAATCGCGTCGCCTTCCTTCGATAAGGACACGAGCATGCGGCCGTCGGGACTGAAATCCACTTGTGGAACTCGAGTGCGGTGTCCGCTCAGGATTCGGGCGGCGGACGTGTCACGAGTACTCCATAAATGGACCCGCCCGTCGCCCCCGCTCGCGGCGATCCAATAGCCGTCGGAGCTGTATCTAACGCACCAAATGTGTCCGAGATCGGCCGCGATCTCACGCATCGGTGTTCCCAGCGCCGTCCACTCGCGCACTGCACCGTCTATGCCACCGGTCACAAACCGGTCACCGGTTGGCGCGAAGTCGATCGAAGTGATCATGTCGCTGTGTGCTTCGATCGAAGCGCCGGCTTGCCCCTCATCCGTTAGCCCCTGAACCGTCAGCCTCCCCAGATTGTCGCCCGTCGCGAGTGTTAATCCGTCGGGGCTGATCGCCAGACCGTGCGTGGTCCTCGCTGACGCCGGCCAGCGTTCAGACCAAAAAGTTTGCCCAACGTTCCATACCGTGACCGATGCGTCGGGAGTTACCGTCGCTGCGATTTCATCGGCAAGGGCGACATCCTGCATTTTCTGCATCGTTTTCAGCACCCGGAGCGTTTCCAAACCAGGTACGCCCCAGATTGTCATGATTCCGTCGCGCGTCGTCGATATCGCCCTTCGCCCGGTTGCATCGAATTTCGCGTGCCCGATTGGCGATGTTTGAGAACCGGAAACGATGGGATCGCCGCCCGTGACTGGGTCAAATACATACAGGTTGGATTCGTCCACGATCAGCACATATTTGCCGTTGGGAGTCACAGTGGCTGATGCCCGAGGAATGGATCCGCTCTGCTTGACCGGGAGGCGAAGCGTGCTGATCGCGCACCCATCGTCCAGTGAATACGTATGGACCTCGGGCTGGGGACTCGCATCGATCGTCAAGAACAGATAGGAGCCGCTTATGACGGCATGGGTTGCCGGGCCATCAATCACGGCCAGGATGCCCGTTGTTCCCGCATCTAGAATGTATGCAGCCCCGCAGTGGTCGACGAGCGCGATGATCTCGCCGTCGTCGCTGAGTGCACAACAGCGGACCGCATCAGGCCAGCGGTACGGCCCGGCGAGCTGCACCCGCGCATCGAGATCGAAGACGCTCAGGATGCAATAGTCGGCCGTTATCAGCGCACGCCGTCCGTCGCGGGAGAACTGCAAGGCCGAACGTAGAGCCGGCAGGAATCCCGGCGAGCGCGCGATCCGGTGGCCGTCCAATGACCAGCGCTCCACAACGCCGTCTTCATGAACGACCCTCAGAACTCTACCGTTAGCGTCAAAGTCAATTCTCGCAGGCGTTGATTCCATCTGCACCGTCATGAGCTTTGGGACCAGCGCATAAAGCTCCAAAAGCGCCCATGCGGCCCGCCGCCCCGTCGGCGTCGATTCGAATCCCATGTCGTCGTTTGCTACCACGCCCGCGTCCAGTGCCTCTCGCCACAGCATCTGCTCGGCGCGCAGCACATCACCGGTTTTGACCATCAGTCGGGCACGCCCGACGTTGCTTTCAGCAAGCGCTGCCTCGGCACGGCGACGCTGTGCATCGAGGCTCCTCGACAGCAGCGACACTCCGATCAGCGCCGCGATGATCGCAAACAGCGCCGCGCCGCCGATCGACACCGGAATGCGGTGGCGCAGCGCGAGCTTGCGCAGAACGTACAGCGTGCTGTCGCGTTTGGCCGCGATCACTTCGCCGGCTAGGTATCGCCGGATGTCGAGGGCCAGCTCACCGGCGGTCTGATAGCGCCGCTCGGGGTCCTTTTGCAGGCATTTCAAAACGATCGTCTCGATCTCCCCGTCGATCTGCTGGCGGCAGAGGCGCGGTGAGGCTGGCGGCGCATGGCGGACGTTCTCCAGAATGGCGTGCAGCGAACCGCTCACGTCGTACGGATGGGCGCCAGTCAGCAGGTAGTACGACAGCACGCCGAGCGCGTAGACATCGGTCCGCAGATCGACCTTCGCCATGTCGCCCTCGGCCTGCTCGGGCGATGTCCAAGCTGGCGTGCCGAAGAACTGGCCCGTCAGGGTCGTGCGCGTCAAGTCTGCCGTTTCACCGGTGGCTTTTGCCAAGCCGAAGTCGAGCACGTGCGGCTCGCCGCTGGCGTCGATCATCACGTTGCTGGGCTTGAGGTCGCGGTGAATAATGCCGTGTAGGTGGGCGGCGTGGACCGCTTCGCAAATCTTTGCCAACAGCCCCAAAGTCGCGCGGATCTCCGGCAGACCCTCGGCGATGTGGCCGTCGAGGGTCTTGCCACTCACATAGTCGAGCACCAGGTAGTGCAAGCCCTCCGCGATGCCGGAGTCGTGCACCGTGACGATGTTCGGATGCTGGAGCTGACCCAGAATGCGGGCTTCGCGCTCGAAACGCGATCGCTCCTCGCGGCCAGTGAGCGTGCCCGCGCGCAAGACCTTGATCGCCACGGTGCGCTGCGTGGCGGTTTGAATCGCTTTGTACACGATTCCCTGGCCGCCTCGGTGGATCTCGCCGAGAAGCTTGCAACCGGGGATCATGCCCGGTCCGGCCGATTGGGCCGCCAGGTCCTGGCGGTGATGCGCGAGGAAGTCATTGTTGCTGCGCATGTTCGCGAGCACGGCCTGACATTCGGCACAGTGGTCGAGGTGCTGCTCCACGTCGGAGTCCACGGCCTCATCGCGTGCCGCCGCGTCCAGCACCGCCATCGCGGGACAGCCGTCTCTCGGCAACGTGTTCAAGTCCTACGCCTCCTCGGCGTACGCGTCGGTCAAGCGTTTCACGATCAACCGTAACTGGTTTGTGATCCGGTATTTGATGCGGTAGACCTCGTCGGTGGACATGCCGCACTCGGCCGCGACGCGCTCGACCGGAAGCTCCTGAAGTGCGAACAACTCGAACGCGCGCAGCGTTTTTTTCTGCGTTCGGGAGCTGCGCAGTTCTTGCCAAGCGAGGTCGCGGACGACGCGCTCTCGTTCAGCTTCCCACGTGTGGTCCAGCTCCTCATCCGCCGGCAGGTTCGCCAGCGCCGAATCGCCGCGCCGCTCGCGCCTCCGCCCGCGAGCTCGGTGCAGGTCGCATGCCTGGTTCCGCGCGATACCGATGATCCAGCGCGAGAGCCGGCCGCGGGTGCGGTCGTATTGGCCGGCGCGATACGCACGTAGAAACTCCGTCAGCGTCTGCTGCGCCACGTCAGCGGCGTCTTCGCCCTGCAATCCGAGCTTGCAAGCCAGCGCGAAAACCAGGGGTCGGTAACGGGCGTCGAACGAGACCCACACCGTCTGGTTGGACGGATCGTCCAGCGCCTTGAGCATGGCGGTGGTGGTGATCCAGGAGTTTGGTTCACTCATCTCGTTCATCCAGCCGGGGTTGAGGTCCGAGCCTGCCGAACTGCCCCGCGAACGCCCTCGCGCACAGCGCTTCCGACTCCATCCAGCGCTTCCTGCGAAATCCAAAATGGCGGAAACGGAATCCTAATCTGCGTCTCGCAAAGGGACAAATTCGGTCGCACGGCGGGC
>JBJXFK010000105.1:0-2861 GCA_046155505.1 Phycisphaerae bacterium | reverse complement strand
GGCTTCCCGTCGACCAGAATCGTCAGCGGCGTGCCGATCGGCGCCTCATCCATCCACATCGCGGGAACATTGGTGATGCAATTGCCGTAATAGTCGATGCGCGTCACGGTTCCCGCCGCGCCGCCCGGATCGCGCGTGGCCTTTGGAATGTCGAGGCGCACCCACTCGCTCACCCGCGGGCCGACGCGATTTGGCGACATCCCCGCGCTCAGGTGTCCGCCCACGGGAGCGAAAATGTCGCGCCCATGAAACGTGCTCGATACCGTGCCCGTGCGAAACAAGCTCTCGTTTTCGATTCGCCAGACGCCGCGCGGCGTGCCCTCGCGCTGAATGGCGAGATCGAGCAAGCCGTTATCAGGGCCGACGATGAATCGCCCGCCGCCGGTTTCCACAACGATCGGCGCGCGGGCGGTACCGACGCCGGGATCGACGACGGCGACGACGACGGTACCGGGCGGAAACTCGCTCACCGACTCGGCGAGCACAAACGCACCCTGCATGATGTTGAACGGCTCGATGTTGTGCGTCATTTCGGCGATGCGCGCCCGCGGATTGGCGGCAAGAACATTCGCCGCCAGCACGCCGCGATAGTGATCGATCTCGCCATAGTCGGTGACTAGCGCGACGATGCCGCGACCGGCCGGCGCGCAGCCTGGCGTGCCAAGCACCACAAGTGCGACGAGCGCGAGCAGCGAAATCGAAGTCAGCCTTGCTTTCACCTCACACCCCCAAACAGTTGTTCGCGAATCCGATCGGCCAGCGCACGCAATTCGCCGAGCGCATGGAGCGCGAAAAACGCCTCGCGGTCAGCCGCGATTCTGGCCTGAGCCGCCAGCGCACGCAATCGCTCGACCTCCGCCCGCAACTCCGATTGCCGATTCGGCGCGAGCGCGACGATCTCGCCCGTCATGTGCCGCAAGTCGCGATGCAGTTCGGCCAGTCGCGGCACGACCAAACGCCGCCATTCGTCGCGCGTATGCCTTGGTCCCGCGCGAATCGCATGGACGCGGGCAAGCGTGCCCTTGCGGCGATCAAGCAACCGGTCCGGAACATCTTGTACATATTGTTGCGGGTTGAACACAAAGTCGCGCACGCGCCAGTCGGCAAGCAACAGTTCAGCTTTCGTCGGCGCGGCGAAGTGATGCAGGTGAACCGTCGCGCTGACACAGATCATCGCCCCTGGCTCGCAACCGAAACACGATCGGATGAAGTCCTCCGTCACCTCGTCATACTTCGCGCCGCCAATGCCGTGAATGAACAGATCGGCCAGCACCAGCCGCGCGAACGCCGACAGCGGTAGCGCCTTGGGCCGCACCATCTCGATCGCGTCAAATGCGTGCGGCGAATCGCTATCGCGCAGCGTCAGCGTTGCCCGCCGCCCGTCGCGCTGCACGCGCCAAAACGGCGTTTCGACAGCGTTTGGCATGATCGCGAGCGACGCCGCCGGGTGTTGCGTGCTGCGCAGCTTGTGCCGCTTTCGATAAGCGTCGAGCGCGTCGTTGTACGCAACAGCAAACCGTCGCGCGTTCGCGAGCCAGAACCGTACGAACGCGGCGAATTCCGGACTCGCAGCCAGCTCCGACATGCGCACCACACGCAGCGGTGCGACGCCGACCGTGTGATCGACGGCCGCTTGACCCCCTGCATGTGCGAGGGCGATCGAGCCGCGTTCTCGTAGCGAATCGCCAAATCCGGCGGCGTACGGTTCGAGTGGTGAATTCGCGCCCGTCGCGTCGTGCAGGCTCGCAAACAGATCCGCCCACGCGCCCGCATCTGCCGCGGGTTGCGCCTCGACCGGCAAATCGGTCCGCACACCCGGCAGCGCGACGCGCTGGACGGAAAGTCCGCCGTCACTGCGCCGCGTCACGCGCAGATGATCGCTCTTCGGCAAGTCTGAATCGACCGACAGGAACACCGCGCAGCCATTCCATCGCTGCGCAAGCGCGCTCGCTGCGAGGTTTTTCGCAAATACGCCAGCGTGAAACAACTCCGCCTGATGCCCGGTCGCGATGACCGGGCTGGCAATTCCCAATCGTGATCGCAGCGATTCGCGCAGCCGTGCGATGGTCGTGTCGCCGATCGGCGCGTCGGGCCGAGCCTGTCGCCGCATCGCCGCGATCGCGTCCGGCCCCGGCTCGATGAGTACGCCGAGATGCTGCGGCGGTGCGACCAATCGCTCGCGCCGGATCAGCCGCGACGACACGTCGTGCATGTGTTGCATTCCACGCGGGTAGTCGAGTCCTCGGGCCGCTGTAGCGCCTGCACAAACACGTCGAGGTAATGCTCCATTCGCGAGGCCGGATCGTCGAGCGTGCCGCCGAATTGCCGATTGCGATCACGATAAATGCGGCGCACCGGCAACTCGCAAACGCGCAGTTCGGCCCGCATGCACTCGACCCAGAATTGCAGCGGAAACGCGTAACCCGGCTCGTCGAGCCGGAGTTGCCGCATGGCCGCGACGCGATGCGCCTTGAATCCGCAAAACGAATCCGTCAAGCGCAGGCCAAGCACCTGATCGAGCAGCGTGTTGACGCTTTGATTGATTCGCAACCGTTCCGCAGGCGGCTCGTCATCGCCGGGAAAGCTGACCAGATAGCGCGACCCGCTGACCACGTCGGCGTCGTCGCGCGCCGCCGCCGCGAGAAAATCAGGAATCCGCTCCGGCTCATGCTGCTCGTCGCAATCCATCGTGACGACCCAGTCATAGCCGCACCCGTCGGCATAGCGAATCGCGTCGATCACGCTTTGGCCGTAGCCGCGATTCTCAGGATGGGTGATCGTCGCGACGCCGCTCGCGCTGCGCAGGATTCGCGCCGTGCCGTCGATCGAGCCGTCGTCGATCACCAGAATGTCGGTCGCGT
>JBJXFK010000095.1:0-3754 GCA_046155505.1 Phycisphaerae bacterium | reverse complement strand
ACGCGACCGTTATTGGTGACGTCGGTCGCCCAACTCGCGATGCTCTCGGGCATGCCCTCAATTCGCTCGATGTCATACGCCTGGCCAAAGGCCGCGGACGTACAAGCGAGCGTGATGATCACAACTCTGCTCACGGTCATTCTCCAGTGTTTGGGTTCAAGGATTGATCGGCGTCAACACCGCGTAGCGGTTGTTGGATAGCGGCGGCGGATTCATCGCCACCAAAATCTGACCGGCGGAGTTGATCGACACAGCCTCATGAATCACGAAGCCGGGAGTAGTCGGAATCCGCGTATTGAGGTCGTACATGACGCCCTGGTAGTGAATGAAACCCATCGTGTTTCGCAGTCCGAACGCGAAGTTTTGCGTCGACAGTCCGCCGACAACCGTGCCGGCGTCGTCGATATCCAGTGCACTGCCTTCGACGAAACCTGGTAACAGGCCGAGATCGAGGATTCGGTCGCCGGTCCATACCACCGGATGCTCGACTCCTCCCGGGGCAAGCGCATGACCCGCGACCTGGCCGGACTCGTTGATCGCCGCCGCACGCGTGCCCGGCTCGCCCACGCCGAGTCCGGGGAGTTTCATGGTTCCGTATCGCGGATCAAAGCGCGCCGCGCCACCCAGCTCGAAAGTATCGAGCGTAATCGCCGCTTGCCCCGAGTCGTTCACGTCGAATGCACCTTCGCCATGCGCACCGATCCCACGCGCCAGCACGCGACCATTACCGCCGCTCCAGATGAACGCGCGCACCGGCTCGGCCGTTCCGAAATCGGCCTCGTTCGCGTAGCCGTATTCGCCGCGCCACCCGCTCGCGCCGGGTTCGTGCGGCTTTGCCCAGCCGACGGCGATGCCGGTCGTGGGCGAACAGCCGAAGATGAACGATGTGTTCGTCGTTGTTTCGTTGGCGAACCGCTCGGCCACGCCGTTGACCCAGCGGACTGCGTGCATTCGCGCAAAGTTCACCGGATATCGGCGATCGATGGTCCCGCCATAGATCACGCCGTTGTTGTCCATGCAACGAGCGTCGGTCACCGTTTCGCCGTCGCTGCCGGTGAGAAATGTGAACGCACCGTTGTGCCACACGAAGCCGCGAATCAGCGCGGGCGTGACATTGAAATCAACCGTGCGTCCGATCACCTGCCCCTGCGGCCCAAGGTCGTAGGCGTTCCACAAACGCAGGGGTGGACCGGGCAGTACGCTGATCGAGTACATCGGTGGGTCGGCAATTGCGATCGTGCCGCCGATCGCAGTTGCGACGATTTGAAGAACGACTTGCCGGCGCACGCGCGCCGCGCCGGTCTGAGGCTTGTGCTTCATATGAATTTTCCGGTGGGTTCGCAGCGGCAAAGTTGCGCCGCCGCATCGTGCGACTGCGATTAGATCGGTTCAAGGATCGGACGCGAAACCGTCAGTCGCGATCCAACAGTCTGTTCGGGCATGTCGATGTGCGCCGCGGCGGAATCGCGCGGCGTTTTGTGCACTCCGTGATGCTTTTCGCCACGCCATTATGACAGATCGCCAGATGTCTCACGTGTGATCGCCTCGACCACCCTTCCACTCCAGCGACCGCGCGGCGATCGTGTCCGACGCGGACGTAGACACCACAATGCGTGCGCCCCAATGCGATCGAGCGCGACCGATCCCCGCGAGCAAAGCGCGCGCGTTCGATAACGCAGCACCGATGCACCGGTCTCGCGCCCGGACTTTCTACGACCCGATCAGCTTAGAAATGGAACAGCGGTCGGCAGCGTTGCGATTACCAGCATCTTTTCCGGTACGCTACCCAACGGCGGGCGTTGAGCAGCGACGGGCAGCCAGCCGCCGGGACTTGCCGCGTGCGCGCCAGGGACGGCGGGCGGGGAATCATGGACGCTCAACACAGGGCAAGCACCTCGTTTGCCGCACTCGGTCTCACGGACGAGCGACGAGCACGCAGACTCGTCACGCCGACCGATCAAATGGCCGCGTCAGCTGCGCCGGCACGCCGCAGCAGATCGGCTCGGCCGCAGACATGAAAGCCCCCTACCGCGTCGTTGGCATCGCGGATACCTCACCCGCCGCGTGGATGTGGTCTGTCTTGGACGACCGAGGAGCTTCGCAAGTGCGAGAAGTCCGCGTAATAGCTACGTCGGAGACCGATCCCCCGGCGCGGACGTGAGATCGAAATGCTGCGCGAGTTCCTCGACACCGCAATTCTCGAAGACTTCGTCGACGGATTGTCGCGCAGCAGCAGCATGCGCGTGTCGATCTTCGACGAGATCGGCCGGCTGATCACCGTCTCGCCGCCGCGCACCGAATTCGCCAAGCTGACCGGGCGACACCTCGCGTCGCTGCCGCACCCGATTCGCCTGACGCCGATTCCGGCCGATCAGCCGCCCGTGAGCATCGCGTTCGTCGAGGATCGCGGCGTGTGGCACGTCGTCGCACCGGTACATTTGGTCGATCGGCTCGCAGGATTCGTCGGCGTCGGCGAAATGCGAGACGTGCGCAGCGAGCTGCCGCCGCAACCCGATTCGCCGCTCGACGCCGACGCATTGCAGCGCTGGCTGCTCGCCTGGCGGACGCTGCCGCCGCTCGAACGCAGCGGCGAATCGCGCACGGTCGCGACGGTGCGCTGGGCCTCGCGCGTGCTGGCCGAATGGTGCCGCGCCGAGGATCAACTCCGCAACGCCTCGGCCGAACTCGCGTTCGTCGCCGACATCAGCGAAGTGCTCGGCGGTGAGCAACATCTGCAAACCGTGCTCGAACGCATCGTCGCCGACACCGCCCGCGTGATGAAATGCCCCTACGGCTCGCTGCGGCTCTACGACCCCGTGACCGATTCGCTCGCGGTCGCGGCCGTGCACAACCTCGCCGGCGGATACGTCGCGCGCGACATTCGCCAGCGGGCCGACGCGCCGATCGACGATGAGGCGCTCAGCGGACGAACCGTGTATATCGAAGACGCACAGACCGACCCGCGCATTCCCGACCCCGTGCATGCGCGGCAGCTTGGCATTGTGAGCGGTCTGATCACGGGCATTTTCTATCACGGCCGGCCGATCGGCACGCTGCGCGTCTATGCGGGACACAAACGCCGCTTCCGCATTGCACAGCGCAACCTCCTGCGAGCGGTCGCGTCGCAAGCGGCGATTGCGATCGTCAACGCGCAGCTGCTCGAGGATCGCCTGCGCAGCAGCGAGTTGCAACGGCAGCTCGAACTCGCCGGCCAGGTGCAGACGCGTATGATCCGCTCGCAGCCGCCCAGCCCGGATCGCATCGAGACGGCGGTCGTATTCGAGCCGAGTTCGCATGTCGGCGGCGACTTTTGCGACCTGTTCACGTTGCCCGACGGGCGGGTCGCCGCGTGCATCGGCGACGTCGTCGGTCACGGCGTGCCGGCGGCGCTGCTGATGGCGAGCGTGCGCGGGGCGCTGCGCTCGTACAGCGAGACGTGCAGCGATCTGGCCGAGATCGTCACGCGGCTCGGGCGATATGTGTTTCGCGAGACCAGCACGTCGGAATTTGTGACGATGATTCTGCTGGCGATCGAGCCGGATCGTTGCGAGCTGACGTTCTGCTGCGCCGGGCACGAGCCGCCGCTGATTTTTCGCGATGGCAACGTGACCGCGTATGAGGCGGGCGGGCTGGTGCTGGGCATCGATCCGAATGAGAAATATGAGGCCGATCGCGTCGCGCTGCGCCCCGGCGATTTGTGCCTGCTCTATACCGACGGCGTTATCGAGGCGATGGATTTCGCGAGCCAGACGTT
>JBJXFK010000100.1:0-33211 GCA_046155505.1 Phycisphaerae bacterium | reverse complement strand
ATTGCAGAGTTGAATCTGCGCACCATCCAAGAGCCGGTCGAGGTCTTTGACCGACGCGCTGTCGCCACACATGAGCCTGTGTTCGCCCAGCAGCCAGACATCGCCCAACTTCGTCGTCGCCTCGTCCGGTGGCAGCGGCGGCTCGTCCTCGATGATCGCCGACGCTTGCTCTTCCGCGGCCATGATCTTCTGCGAGGCTTCGATCACATCGTCGAGCTGGTCGCGGAGACCCGCGAAGAAATCATCACCCAGATCAACATCCTGCAGCAGCGATTCGAGCTGCTTGATGTCAGCGACGGCCATTCCGGCGATTGGATCGAGCGTGAGCAGAATCTTCTTCTCCGCTTCCTCTGACCACGACCCGATCAGCACCGGCACAGGCGTCTTGGCGTCGACGACTTTCTGCCGAGCATGACCATCGATCAAGCGGCCAGTGCGCTCATTGAACAGCAAAGCGCCGGCCCAACCGACCTCCTGATCATCAATGAGCCCTTTCAGCGCTGACATTTGCTGCTCCGGGTGACGCCGCCAGTTTTGCGGGTTGGGTGTCAGCGAACCCGCCTCTACCCATTCCAAACGGAGCTTCGGATTCAGATTCTCGATTTGAACGACCATAGCACAGTTCCTTCTCGGCCATCGGCCGGGTTATTCGGGTTCCAACTGCGGCAGTGCGGCTTGGCCAGCGAGATCGGCCAGCACGCCTCGTATTGCGTCTTCGATGGTGTTTTCGATTTCGACTTCGTCGAGGCCAACAAGAGTTCCGGCTAACTGGCGCGGCAGCGCCTGCAGCGCACTCCGCACGGCGTGGACGCGCCTGACGAGGGCATCCTCGACATCGCGTTTGGGTAGGAATTCGCCGGCCAGGATGCCGCGTTCGAGCTCCAATTTGTTAGCGCGCACCATCGTGAGCCGGAGTTTGGCGGCGCTGAGCGGATTGCGGCGGAGGCTCTCCATCGGGTCGGGCGGGACATCTACATCGTCGGCGGGATCGACGTCACGATAGGTATCGGCGGGGTTCTTCTGCAACGTGGCGGCAGCCCACATGCGCGCCTTCTCGATGTCCCACGGCGGGGTCCGGCCTTGATTCCAAAGGGGGTGCTGAAGCCAGCGGCTGACGACCGTATGGGAACGGCCTACCCCGGCACCAAGTTCACGAAGGCTATTTGCGACGTCATTCATACCGCACCGCCTACCCCAATCCTCTGTAACCCTGGAACCCTGTAACCCTGGAAATCTGTAACCCCAAATTCACGTGTTTCTCGTGCGTTTGCATCCCGCGAGGCGACCCCCTCAGTAAGGTACCTACGACATCTCTCCATAGTATATCATACCTCGCATTCATACGGATCGTAGGATACCCGCGCCGTTTGGCACCAAACGCAAGCCGTGGCGGCGTGGGCGACGCGCCGCGAGCCGGTGGTACGTGGTCCCCGGCTTCGGGTTGCGACGAACGGGCGGGAACGGGGCGGGACGGTCGTGAGCGCGACTACGCCCGTGCCGTGACCGGAAGCTGGCTCGCTCCAACGAGTTCGCGACGCTGATCCGAATCGATGCGAGATCGTCTTCGTCAGCGCAAATCCTCCAAAATCAGTCAACCTAGCGTCCATTCCGTCCATCGCTTGGCCGCGCTGCTCAAATCCTGTCACCCGCCGTAACTCATTGCCACGACATGTGATGCGCCACAGATTGGGGTTGGCCAGCTGGTAGCTCTGGACACAATGGACAGAATGGACAGCAGAGTGGGTATAAACACCTATACCCATTCCTATAAGGCGCTCAACCTGATTCTGCCGTCCATTCCGTCCATTCCGTCCATTCCGTCCAGCGACTCACTTCTCAACCCGATCCCAAACCAACCTCGTACTCCGCCGCGCTTCTTATCCGTGCATCTCTGGCTGCGGAGCGCTGCCCCCAGCTCCTTGCCCTGAAGAGGCACGAAGCGATTTCGGGCACACCAGCTTAGATACCGAGCACACAGCGATTCCGCGCTGGACCAAGCGTTCGGATCCAGAACGCAGTGCTGCTCAATAAACGCTTGGATGCCGCTCGAGTTGCTTCGATATTCCGAGGTCGCAGCCATGACCGCATGCGGCGCGGCCAGCCCGTGCGCGATCCAATCCTGGCAACCGCGCACCATCCAAGCCAAAATGCCGGAACTTTCCTGTTTCAGCTTTTGCAGTAACTCCGGGTCGCGCTCTTCAAGTGGAACGACCACGTTGAACGGCACCAGTCGAATGCGACGCCAGACAGCTTCCGTGTCTTCGCGCAGCACGGGTCGATTATTCGTTACCAGGATGAGCTTGTGCGTGCGCTCGAACTGAAAGAAGTCCTTTCGCATGAGCCGCGCCTTCAACCAGGCATTCCCGGTGAGGCGCTTGATCAGCTGTGTTCGAAGTTCGGACCCATGCTCGGTTTCGCTGGCTACCACCAACCGCTGGCCCATCAGATTCGCAATCTCAGTCGGGTGCTCCGGATTGCGGCGTGTCGTAACCAGGTCCGGCGGCGCTTCGGCCGCGTAGTCGCCCATGATTGCGCTGATCGTGTCCAGCAGCACGTTCTTGCCATTGCCGCCTTCGCCGTGAAAGACGAACAGATATTGCTCACGCACATCGGCGGTCAGACAATGCCCAAAAAGACGCTGAATGAAAGTGATCAGCTCCTGGTCGCCGCCCAACGCCCGCTCCAAGAACGCGGCAAATAGAGGCGCCTTAGCATCAGGATCAAAGTGCACTTCGGCCAACTTTGTAATCAGATCCTCCCGCCGATGTGGTCGGAGAAGTCCGGTTCGCAAGTCGATCGTGCCGTTTAGGCAGTTGAATGCCCATGGGTCGCGATCCATCTCGCTCGGCTCGATCGCGACGTCCGGCTGGGCAAGCGTGGCCATCGCATTGAGCCGGTCTCGCGTCTGGCTGGCGACGCCCCAGTCCGCGAGCCGCTTTCGACGTTCATCAGAATCTGCAGCCTTTGCTTCGTCGAAGATCGACAACGCGACAGACTTCGATCGCAGGACAATCTTCCCGCGATGATCCTGCTGCCAGCGGCGGCCATCCCAGACGTACCATTTCTTATGCGGGTGGCTGTATCGAATGCTGTCGCCGTGACGCAGCACGAGTCGGGCGGCGTTACCCATGTCCGTGACTTGTTGCGCGACGAACTTCAAATTGATGCCGTCGCCGGAATCACGCGATTCTGTCACGCGCGACCCGAATTCGCCTGCCGATGACACGATGCGTTTGGCGTCGTTCAGCTTGTGCTGCAGTTCTGTCTCAGACCACGGTTCCCCGCCCGTTTTTTTCTCGTTGAATTCACTCATCAACTGTAGTGCGGTCGTATCATCCAAGCCGAAGCGGAAACACTCGCACGCAGCACGCAGCGTCGCGTTGTGTCCGCCCTGGCCGTCGATCGCATCCGGCAGTTTGTCGAGATACCGTCGGCACCGCCGGGTCCGTTCGTCCATCGCCAACCCAGCACCGTTCTCGGATGCGACGACTTCGCTCAGTGGAACCTGTGTTTTCGCCGCTTTCGGCCACAGGCGCGCGCACAATCCATCGAGTTGTTGCTGACGTTCGGAAACATCCGCAGGCGAATCCGGCAACCGACAACTCGTGACCACGAAGAAACGCGCTTGATCGTAGATTTCGACCTGCTTCATGCCGGCAACGCGCTTTTGGCAGCATTTTGCGCCGGCAGGCTTTTGGCCTCGAATGAACACCTTTACGCCGGTGCCGCTGGGCGACGTTTCCGCATAGCTGGCCAGTTCGCTGATAATGGACTGCGCTTCGGGTGAAATCTCGCCGTCAACGACACACCCATCGAGATCGATGCCGCAGTACGGGTCTTCGGGCGTGAACACAAACCCGATACCCTCGAGCGTCGGGTCACGGTTGTATGCGGCGAGGGCGACGTCGAATGACGCCCACGACGACGCTTCGTTCACCTTTGCCGACCGCCCCGTGGTTGGGCAGACCGGGACTTTCGTAGCCTTGCCGCTTCGCGACACGAACTTCCAGTTCACCCATTGAGCGCGTTCGCGCAGGCACGCGGGCACATTGCCCTCGGTGCTCGCCAAATCGAAGTCGATCACAGGAATGCGCATCGTTCCCTACTGCCGTGAGGAAAATTGCGAGGGGCCTACGAACAACAGCAATCAGATTCCGGCTGCCTCGAGCTCCCGTTGAGCGTCGTCGAGTTCGCGGCCAGCCGCTTGCCCAACGCGGTCGTCTTGCTTGGAACGACGTCGTCGCCGTTGAAAGGGCGGTTCTGCAGCGGCTGCAGCGTGAGCCGCCGCTTCGCAAAGGTCGAAGTACTTCGTGTCCGCGTCCGCCAAGTTGCGGCCAAACTCCTCGAGCCATGCGAGCGTGGTGAAAATCTTTCCGCCGATACGCAGGTGCTGGAGTCGCACGCGCTGGCCATCTCGAGCTCTTACGCCCCGTCGACACCAGCGCCACAGGCAGTTGGTTGACGGACGCCCGGGTGCGATTTTTGCCGCCTGTGTGAGAGTAATGTGTCCGCTTGTAACCGTTTGTTCGTGCATGCGAACCTCCTAGTTGTTGGGTCCAATGCACGGCGTTGTACGATTCGATTTGTGTCGCTAACTCGCTAACTCCAGTTAGCAACGATGTGCCAGCGAAGAGTTCGCGTAAATGATGTCGGCAGCGATGTTTACGAAAAATCAGAAATACGCTGAGAATTATTGTCCGTCGGAATTGCCTAACTCGGAACGCGCCGTTGCGTGCGACGAGGGGCTAGCAGGATGAAGGCGGACCGGCTCTATCTGAGTCGCAAAGCGAGTGAGAGCGCGAAAAGCGCCCCGGCGTTACGCAATCAAAGTGATTAGCCTGTGATGACGGCGGGTGCCAGAACTTGCAGAAAGCCCACGCCGTTTTGATTCTCGATGATCTTAAAGGCGCCGGTCCCGGAAAGCGTCTGAATGCATGCGTGGTGAACCGTTAAGACGGCATCCTGTAGGTCCTTGTTTTGCGGCGCTTCGAGCATCATCACTTTGATGCCCAGATCATGAGCCTTCTTTACCGCGATGTGCCGTGCATGCGAGAGCGTGATCGCGTGGTCTGCCAACTCTTCGATGATGCGATCCACTTTCGTCGTCGCGTCCGCCTCGCCAGCGAACATGCCGGTGATGAGCCACTCCTTCACCATTTCTTTAGACCACTTAATCGACTTTTCGCACTCGCCGATCAGCGTCGGGTGATACTTGGCGATGATCGGCTGCCAGATCGGGATCGTCCCGGGGCTGGATTGCACTTCTCGCTTCGCGCGCTCGAATTCCTCAATTACGCCGTGCGCCGGAATCCCGCCTATCTGCGGATCAATCGGGCCCAGACTCGAGTGTTTGCCCATCACGACCTCCCGGCACGCGAGTGCGATCATGGTGCCGGCGGACATCGCGATTTGCGGGACGATCGCGCGCATGTTCGTATCGAACATCGAGCGAAGATAATCCACGAGCGACTCAGTTGCGGCCGTCGAGCCGCCGGGCGTATGCAGAATGAGGTCTAGACCCTTCGTTCGATCGAGTTGATGGATGACCGCCATGAAGCCGTTCTTGTCACCATCGTCAACGGAAAAACCGCCGAAACGCTGCGACACGATGTCGGACTTCTGGAGCCACCCTGAATAATAGGCAATGACGTTTCGGCCTGTGAGCTCCGCGAGTTGCTTGATGTACTTGCGACGAACGACATCGAAAGTGCTTCCGGCCGCCTTGACTTCGTCCAGGATCGCTTTCCAGCTGGGCACGTTCCGCTCGCCTATTCAGAGATGAAATCGGACGTGTTTGAGAGGCGAGGAATAAAGCGCTGCGGATGCTCCGACGAATCACCGGCGTATCCGATCTCTCTGAACGACTTGGCTTGGCGTTGTTGGTCGGTGCGCAGGCCAAGCATGTCAAATACCCGCTCGATATCGGTACGCCGATCTTCCCGCACAATATGCTGACGACCACGTTCGTCGCCGTTTCGATCCGGCATGTTCAGAACCTCCAACACAGAGTCTAGCTGCCAAGCCTTCACAGCCCCGCATCATATATTGTCGCGAAATAAGTCGCCGGTGTCCACCAATTCCTCCGCGGGCACGGAATGCAACGCCCGAGGGCGGTTTTCAACAAAATTATCAGACGAGACGTCGCGGCCGCCGGTTGCCGCCACGTTCTAGCGTCGCGACGGCTAGCCGATCTTCCTCATAATCTCGATCACCTTGTCACTATCGCGCTCGGCATAGACCGCATCGGTGACCACAGCGCTCGCGTGCCCCAGCGCAAGCTGGGCGGCCTCAAGCCCGAATTCGCGGCGAATCTGCGTGCCAGCGCTGTGGCGGAGCTGGTGCGGATGGAATCGGTGCTCGCGACGCCATGCCGTTAGATCCGCCCGCTTCCGGTCATTCTTCAACCGGGCGCTCCACTGCTCCACCGTCTCGTCCGCAGCCCTCGCGATCGGCGGCGGCGGTGGATACGCCTTGTTGCATGCGTATTCGATCGCCCGTCGGTAACTGTCCGTCGTGTAGTGCGCACCAGGCGCCCTTCCTGGAACCTCCTCGACGTTTGTCCCGGGCCGGTTTCCGCAAGAGAGCGGCGTCTTCCGTGCCGCGTGGAGGGCAGCGCGACGATCGGCATCCGACTCGGCCGGGCTGAACATATAGTCCGGGATCGCGCGGCCCCGCATGAATGGGCGAAGGATCTCTTGTGCCCGCGGCCCGAAGTAAATCACCCGTTCGTGTTCGCGGTGGGCGTTCTTGTGCTTGTTGGGCCGGTACGAGCAGACGGCAGTCTTCTCATCGACTTCGATGTCGCAAACCCGCAGGTCGACCAACTCGCCGGCACGAGCGCCGGTCAGCAACTGGAGCTCGACCAGCGCCCGCACCGGCTTGCTCAGCAGCGGCATGACCGCCTCCAGCATGTCCGGTGGGACCGGTCCGACCTTCGGGTTTTCGCGCGCGTCTGAGCGCCCGCGCTTCAGCGGCTCCAGCGTGCAGAGCGCCTGATGCGCCGCGGCTGGCACCATCTCGTGCGCGACTGCCCACTTGAATATGCGTCGGATGCGTTGCACCTGCTGATTGATGTACTTCCGCGACCACGGCTTTCGCGGCGGATCCTCCGTGGCGTCACCGCGGATCATCTGCTCGCGGAGCATTCGCAGTTTCTTCGGCCCGAATTCGACCGCCGGCGTGCGACCGTACAACTTCTTCATCAACCGCATGGCGGCGAGAAACGAGCGAAACTCCCCATCGTCGTAGTGGCGTTTTGCGAATCGATAGAAGTCGCGGAGCAGGACGATCAGCGCGAGCTGCTCGGGCTTCTCGGTCCGCGCCGGTTCGACGGGCGGGCGCGGCAGTCGGCGCTCGTTGGCCTCCCACTCGGCGATGATCCGGTGGTACTGCTCGCGGCTCTCGGGCGTGCCGTGCTGGCCGAGCCAGTAATCGCGGCGTTTCTTAGTGACTGAATCGGTGAGGGTGACGATCGCCTGGGTGTAACCCTCGCGACAACGATAGGACGGTGTCTTTGGCATGTGCGGGCCTCCGAATTACGGCGGAGCGCGGTGTAACACCGCGCTCTTTCGCGCTTCAGACCGCACTGCCTGACGTCGGCAGGTCCCCGTATCTCGCGGGGTCGGCCAAACTTATAGTACAACGCGCCCGATAGGATTCGAACCTACGACCTGCGGTTTAGGAAACCGCTGCTCTATCCAGCTGAGCTACGGGCGCTAGCGAATCTCACCGCCGAACCATCATATCCGATGCCACTGGCGTCCGTCGCCGCGGGTTGATTGCCGCCGCATCGAGCAGACCTCGATCCCAGAATCCGCATAAACCGGCGCAAGCCTTCAATCCGGGTGCCGGCTTCTGTGCCCGCCGATTCCCCGCCGTTACAATCGCCCAATCTGTCGCCGCGATGTCGCCTTGGAATCGCTATCGAGCACTCTGACCGGAGGTCGCCCGCGTGCATCGTTTCGTGTTCTTTCCGCAAACCGATCCGAGCTTTCGCCCGGACATCTCGAGCGCGATCCTGCTCGGGGCCGACGGCGTGCCCGTGCGCGGCGAGGTGCGGCTCGAAGGCACGACCATTGTCTGTGAATCGCGAAACCCCGACGCACTCGCGCTCTCGATTCTCTGGCCGGTCGCCGGCGTCGGCACGATCCAGCTCGAAACGACGCGCCTGCCCGCGCGCGACGAACCCTATCACCTGAATATCGAACTCGCCCGACATCGGCTGATGCGCATTTCCAGTCGCCGCGAGGAGTGGGGACTCTACGACTTTCCGGGCATGAACGGCATCGTCACCAAAATCGACGACGCCCAGGCCGGCTTCGTCGCGGCGATGCAGGCGCTGCCCGACAACGCCGCCGCGACCAAGCTCGCCGATCAGGCGATCTCGCTGGCGGTCAGCTCGTCCGAAGACATGTGCCGATTTCACGCGGGCGTGTTTCTCTCGCGTCGCAAGCAAAGTGCATCGCTCGTTCGCGGCTTCTTCGGCACGAGCGTCAACGCCCTCGTCGGCAAAACGGTCGGCAAGATCAAGCTCAGCGACGTCTTCGGCTTTGCCCGCATCCCGTTCGTCTGGCGCGACATCCAGCGCAAAGAACAGGTGTCGAGCTATGACACGCCCGATGCGCTCGTGAAACTCTGCGCAAGAGAGGGCCTGCCGCTGCGCAGCGGGCCGCTGCTCAACTTCGGCGTGCAGTTCATACCGGATTGGATGTACATCTGGGAGAACGACTACGAGGCCATCGCCGAATTCGCCAAGGAGCACGTCCGCCGCACGGTGCAGCGCTACGCCGGTCAGATTTCGAGCTGGGTCGTCGCCGGCGGCCTGCACAACGAAAGCGTCTTTCCGCTGAATTTCGAGCAGATCATGGAACTGACGCGCATGGCCGCGACCATTACCAAGCAGAGCGCGCCGCGGGCTCAAATCGTGCTCGAGCTGACGCAGCCGTGGGGCGAGTGCTATGCCCGCAACCCGCGCACCGTGCCGCCGCTGCTTTATGCCGAGATGGCCGCGCAGAGCGGCATCGCCTTCGACGCGTTCGGCCTGCAACTGCTGTTCGGCATCGACAGCGAGGGGTTTCACCTGCGCGATCAGATGCAGATCACCTCGGTCATCGATCGGCTGGCCAACCTCGGCAAACCGATCCAACTCACAGCGGTCGCCTATCCGAGCGCGAGCGGTAGCGGCGGACAGCCGCAGGGCGGTTGGTCGGAAGAGGCACAAGCCGACTGGATCTCGACGGTCGGCGAGCTCGCGCTGTCGCGGCCCTACGTCGAGAGCATCTGCATGCAAACGTTGGTCGATTCGCCGTCGGCGGTCGTTCCGCATAGCGGTCTGCTACGCGAAGACCTGACACCCAAGCCGGCGATCGAGCGGATCGCGCGCTTTCGACAAGGGATGATCGGTACGAAGTGAACGCGCGATCGCGAATCACTGGCCGCCGCACATTCCAGCCCCGGAAAACACGGAAGGAGGCGGCTTGTGGCCGACCTCCTCCGCGGTTGAGTAGGGCCCTCACCCTTCCCTACACATTCCAGACGATCACGATCACGAGCACGGCTGTCCGAAGCCACCGAGCAGGATCGAGAGATCGCTCAAATCGATATCGCCGTCGCCGTCGACGTCACCCTCGAAGTATGCCGCCTCGCTCGCCACGCCGAAGTGAGCGAGCAGAATCGACAGGTCGTTGAGCGCCGTCACGCCGTTGCCGTCGATGTCCGACGGACACGCCTCGCCCTCGCTGCGCAGCAGCGGCCGATCGAACGGAAACACTTCATTGCGCACGCGCGGATCGGTGAGCGCATTCGTCAGGAAGTCCACGAGCGCCGGCCGAGCGTTTAGCGGAATCACGATGTTCGCCGCCGCCGGATCGCGATTCTGCGGGAAGTTGTTCCCCGGCGTCGCATAGAAATTCACCACCGCCGTCAACGTCTGCAACTGTCCGTTGTGCATGAAGCGGTTCTTCAAGCCCACATTGCGAAGTGTCGGCGTCTTGAAGCGGCCCAGATCGCCCGGCTGATTGGTCACCTCTTGACGACCCGTGTCCTCGACCGGCGGACGCAGGCCGATATTTCGGAACGTGTGATTCGAAAACACCGGCGGCGTATGACAGACGTTGCAATGTGCCTGCGGGCCGAGAAAGATGTTCAGGCCCTGCGTTTGTGCCGGCGTGAGCGCGGCGGCGTTGCCGGCAATGAACGCGTCGATCGGGGCCTGATTCGGGATCAGCGTGCGTTCATACGTCGCAATCGCGAACGCGATGCGCGTGGCGGTGATCTCCGAATCGCCGAACGCGTCGGCGAACAGGTCGGCGTAGGTCTTGCCGCCGGAGATCGCGTTACGCATGTCTGGCGGAATTCGGCGGGCGTGGGCCAGCGGTCGCGCGGCGGTTAGCTTCTCGCGCACCTGCGGCCAGGTGCGACCGTCGTGGCCCATTTCGATGCTGCTGAGAATCGGGCCGATCGCCTGACTTTCGAGCGCTCCGCCGTTGTTGATCTCGGTCGAGCCGGTCTCGGGATCGACGAACTGCCCGGCCGCGCGGCCGTCCCAGAACATCGCGTTGTTCGAGAACCCGCTGCCGACGACCGATTGCGCGTTCCGCCGCGTTACTTGCGCGGCAAAGCCGAAGATCGGGTCTTCGACGTACTCTTCACTGATGTCCATCTTGGCCACGCCGGGCGAGCCGAGTTTGTCGTCGGGCGTATTGAGCGTGTTGTCAGGTCCAGGGTTGCGGCCGATGCGGGGATCGCTGCCCGCAAGGCCCGGCAGGTGGCACGTTCCGCATGACACCGTGTTGTCGCTCGACAACTGCTCGTCCCAGAACAGAATTTTGCCCAGGATGCGTTTCGGCTCGGTAATCGGATTCGCCGGCGGCACCGGCACTGGCGGCAGCGGCGGAATTGGCGGCGGTTGCGCGATGGCCACGCCCGCGACCGAAACGCCCATTGCAACGACCAGACGAGCCCGCCCTCGACTCATGCGTTTCACCATGACGATCTCCCTTGGACCGTGCCGCCCGGCGGCGACAGTGTGGCCGTGCCCGGATCGAATCCGGTTCGATGCCTACGTGACGCTTCAACTGGCACGGCAGTACAGCGTCAAACGCCGACGCACGCGGTCTATTCGGGGGTGGAGTGTAAAATAGTGTCAACGTCCGAGAAGGCGGGAATAGTGGGCATTTTCGTGCAGGCACGCTTTCAGAGGGCTCGCGCCGGGCAGCGATGACGGCGCGAGCCAATCGAGGCTTTCACAGTTCCACGTCCAGAACTACATCCAGCGAGCAGCGCTGCGTACCATTCGTGTCACGATCGACGGGGCGCACCCACGACGGGGCCGACGAGCGACCGGTCCAGACCGGGTCGTCCGAAAAGCCGAGCCGCGCGTGTTTCAGCTTGTATCCCGGCGCGCTCAGCTCAAAATGAATGTGCTGGTCAATATCCGGCTCGTTGTGGTACGTGCCGGGGCGGATCGTGCCCAGTTGGTACCGACCTTGCTCATCGGTGCGTGCGTAGCCGAACAGGCGCGGATTGCGTTCGTCCATGCCGCCGGGGCTGTAATAGCCCGCCGCGTCCGTTTGAAAGGCGTAGACCAGCGCGCCGCGGATCGGCTTGCCGTCGCGCGCCCGCACGACGCCCGATACGACCATGCGCGGACCCGGCTCATCCGGCGCGACCATCACGATCGACGATTGCCGCGCGTGCCGCGCGATCAGCTCGCGAAAACCGCGCATGCAGCGGAGCGGCTGGAACGAGACCTCGGTCAACGCACGCGCGGGAGAAGCGCCGACATCCAGCGCCCTCGCCAGCGCCGCAAGCGTCGCGTCGGCGTTGCCGTCAGCGGCGACGCCCACCGCATCTCGATAGAGCGGCTCGGCAGCGGCCTCGTCGTAGCTCCGCGGCCTTTCAACCTGCGCTTCGGGAGCGACCGACGCGGGGGACTGCTTCGCCGACGATTCGACGATCGGCTCGCCGGTCGAACGCTCGCGCGCGCACCCGAGAACCGCAAGTGCTGAGACGATCGATATTGCAAACCGCGGAAATTTGAGCATCTATTTGTCCCGGCATCGGCTGCCAGGTGATAGGACAGCTTGGTCGCACGAAACATGTCACATAGTCGTGAAATTCGCGGGGCTCCGGACGCGCGTCCCCTTACGGGGCGTGCTGACGATGTTTCGTCAGGCCGGGCACCGCAAGCCATTCCGAACGAACGGGAACTGTTCGAACCCTGCAAGCGTGCGGACGCGCCGCATTCGCGCGTTGCCGACGTCTGCTCGGCGTCGAACGGGTTCGTTCGAGCAGTCCCGGCCGGTGATGAATCGATCGCCCGTAATTCAGTCGCTCCGCAGTGCGTTTGATGCGGTCGCTCGCAGCAGCCGTCCATGCGCCACACCGAACCGCCACGCGACGAAAAACTCAACCACGCCGATCAGCCCGTAGCACCAGCCCGCCGTCACCACGCGCGGCCCTTCCGCAAACCGCGCGGCGACGAGGCACGACAGCACGCCGACAAGTGCATAGCCGCCGAACCGGGCAGACGACTCCAGAGTGTCGTTGACTTCCAGCGCGCTCAATTCCAGCACGTTTCGCCGCCCATATGCGTGCAAATAGAGCAGTGCCAGCAAGCCCCATACCAACGCAAACCCAACGCCGTAAATGATAAACAGATTGTCGAGCTTGTCGGGCGGGCAGCGTTCGTAAATCGGCGTCGCCGAAACCGGCCCAAATCCGGTCATCGCCTCAATGGCGACCAGACACAGGAACTTGAGCGGGAAGATGTACACGAGCAGCAAAAACACGAGGGCACAATTTAGCGCGATCGTGCGCAGATCCGCCAGACCATAACGTCGACAAAACGTGTAGTGCGCCAGCCACACCTGCCACAGCAGCAGAAAGCAGATCGCGAACGCCGGCACGCCGCGCAGCGCATTGACCAATTCGCCGTAGGTCGCCGGAACCTGAAGCGAGACGACCATCAGCGTGACGGCGAACGCGAACGCCGCGTCGAAAAATGCCTCGACGCGAGACACGTCGGTGCCGCGCTGGCGGAACCCTGGCGACCCATGCGGCGCGTACTCGATACTTGCGTCGGCCATACTGACTCCACAACTGCGGCATCGCACAGCGGGCATAGACGCAGCAATGATCACGGCAATCGTCAGTTCCCGTCGCCGTCGAGAATATTCCCCAATCCGCCCAGAATGCTTCCTTGCTCCTTGCCCGCCGCACCCGCGTTGATACGATCCGCCAGCCGTGCGAACGGCAGCGATTGCAGCCACACGTTGCCCGGGCCGGTGAGCTGGGCAAAGAACAATCCCTCGCCGCCGAACAGCGTATTCTTGATCCCGCCGACGAACTTGATGTCGTATTCGACGCTCGGCTGAAACGCGACGATGCAGCCGGTGTCCACTTTCAGCACCTCGCCCGGCCCGAGCTTTTTGTGACATAGCGTGCCGCCCGCATGCACAAACGCAAGGCCGTCGCCGGTCAACCGTTGGAGGATGAACCCCTCGCCGCCGAAGAGTCCCGCGCCGATTTTTTTCGTGAACGCGATGCCCACGCTCACGCCGCGTGCCGCGCACAGGAACGAATCTTTCTGACAGAGCAACTCGCCGCCGAGCTGCGCCAGATCCATCGGAATGATCTTGCCCGGATAGGGAGCGGCGAACGCCACGCGCTGCTTACCCGGCCCCTGCCCGGTGAACGTGGTCATGAACAGCGACTCGCCGGTCAGCATGCGCTTGCCCGCGCTCATTAGCTTGCCGAAAAAGCCGGTCTGCTGCGACGGATCGCCGAATTGCGTCTGCATCTCGATGCCGCTGTTCATGAACATCATCGAGCCGGCTTCGGCGATGACCATTTCACTCGGGTCCAGCTCAATCTCAATGTACTGCATGTCGTCGCCGAACAGGGCATAGTCGAGTTCGTCGGAGCGGCGGCGCGCCGCAACACCAACCGTGGGCGGCGGTATTTCGGGTTCGAAGTCATTGCGCCGCAATCCCGCGACGTGCTTGGCCGCGGTCCACGTACTCAGCCCCGGCCCGAAAACAAGCGTGTCGTCGCCTTGCTCGCGCGACAGCGTCGCCAGCAAATCCTCGCGCGTCATCGGGCCGACCGACTGACCACCCCGCACCAAATACCAAACCGCGTCCGACATGCTCGGCTCCCTTGCAGCGCAACCGACTTGAGTAGTGACACCCTGTCCGCTCGGTTCATTCGGGCGGGCAGCCGGAATGTTATGCCGATTCGAAAGAACGCGGCAAATTGGAATGGGGAAAGGGGTCAAGGGGCCGAGGGTTCGAGGGGGCAAGTGAAGACGGGGGCGCAGGGCGCGGGTGCCGTGCCGACGGCCGTTCGCGTCGGCATGCATCAGCAAAAAAATGCGCGAGCGTCGAGCTGCTGTTTTCCATCGCCGCTCTCCGCTGGCGGCTTCCCGTTTGCCAAAGAAACCGCGGAGGGCCGCGGCGCCCCAGTTCGTTGCCCGTTTCCCATTCCCCGTTTCCCTTCGTTCACTCGCCCCCTCGGCCCCTCGGCCCCTCGAACCCTCGGCCCCTGCCGCACCCGCCGCTTCGCTGGCCGCGCGTCTGCCGCTACGATCCACACTCGCAACCACGCGAACCAAGGGCCAGCAGCACATGAGCGCACCAACGCCGGTATATCGACGGGTTCTTCTCAAAATCAGCGGTGAGGGTTTTTGCGAACCTGGGCAGATGGGCATTTCCAAAGACCCGCTCGACCGCGTCTCGCGCGAGATCATGACCGTGACCGAGCTCGGTTGCGAAGTCGCCGTCGTTGTGGGCGGCGGCAATTTCATGCGCGGGGCCAACTTCGCCAAAGACCTCGACATCCACAACGCGACCGCCGACTACATGGGCATGCTCGGAACCGTGCTCAACGCGCTCGCCCTGCAAGAAGGCCTCGAACGCTACGGCCTTGTCACACGCGTGCAGAGCGCCCTCAGCATTTCGCGCGTCTGCGAGGCATTCATTCGCCGCCGTGCGCTGCGGCACTTCGAAAAGCACCGCGTCGTAATCCTCGCCGCCGGCACCGGCAACCCGCATGTGACCACCGACTCGTGCGCCGCCCTTCGCGCCGCCGAGCTGAATTGCAACGTGCTGATGAAAGCCACCAAGGTCGAAGGCGTATACGACGACGACCCGCGCAAGAACCCGAGCGCGCGGCTCTACGACCGCCTGACGTATAACCAGGTGATCGACGGCCGACTGAAAGTCATGGACATGTCCGCCATCGACGTGTGTCAGCAGCACGGCGTGCCGATCGTCGTCTTCAATCTGTTCACACCCGGCACCATGCGGCGAATCGTCCTCGGCGAGCGAATCGGCACCTATGTGGGTGAAGGATGAGTCTGGCCGATCTCCCGCGGCGCAAGGCGTGGCGCGACGCGCGACAATGGCGACTCTGGCTGCAAGGGCTGATCGGCAGCCGCTATGACGGACTGCATCACTTCTCCATCGTCGCCCCCGGCGTACTCATGCGCAGCGGGCAGCCGCATGTGCGAGACCTGGACCAGATTCGCCGCGATCATGGCTTGAAGACCATCGTCGTCGCCCGCGGCGGTACGCGACATCCGCTGCGCGGGCGCTGGTTTCGGCTCGAAACGCAATTCTGCAAGCGGCACGACATTCGGCTCGAACACATGCCGTTTACGGATCACACCGCGCCGCCGGCGGACATCTTTGATCGTTTCTTGGCGATCGTGCGCGACCCGGCCAATCACCCGGTGCTGGTGCATTGCGAGCAGGGCTGGCACCGCACGGGCATTCTCTGTGCGGCCTATCGCGTCGCGTGCGAGGGATGGTCGGTCGAGCGGGCGAGTGAAGAACTCTGGCAGCGCGGGTTCGAGTATGACGTGCCGAAACGCAAGCCGCTCTACGACGCGTTCATTAACTGGGCTGCGAAGCAAACGTGACGCACCTGGAGCACCGCGGCCCACCGCGGTTTCTTTGGAGCACCGCGGCCCCCCGCGGTTTTGTGGAGCAGCCGCCCTCGGCTGCTTTTTTTCGGAAGATAGAAACGCGGACTCGCTTCGCTCGGGGCACTCGCTTGCGCGTCGCGTTCAGATCGGATGCTCCGAGAAGCCGACGCAAACGCCCTCGCCCTGGCAGCCAACGCGTCGCCGCAAACAAACCTACCGCGAGCCGGCGTGCCTCTCGCTCGCCGGCGCTGTCCAAACGCGCAGCGTGCCGTCGCCGCTCGCAGAAACGAGCAGTATTCCATCGTCGCTGAACGCCACCGCATGCACATAACGCTCGTGCCCGCGCAATTCCAAAATCTCTTCAAACGTGTCGGCGGCCCAAATGCGAATCGAATTGTCGTTCGAGCACGTCGCGATGCGGCTGCCGTCGGGCGAGAACGCCGCGTCATACACCCTCTCGGCGTGGCCGCGCAACGTGCCGATGCGGTGACCATCGCGTGCGTCCCACACGACCGCCGTGCGGTCGTGCGACGCGGTGACAAATCGCGTTCCATCGTTCGAAAATGCGAACCGCTCGACCGCAGCGCCCGCGTGCCCGGCGAACGCGAACAACTCGCGACCACTGAGCGCGTCAATCATCCGCGCACCGTCAGCCGCGAAGATCGCCACCCGCAGCCCGGCGGGCGACTCAGCCACCAACGAATCACCGGCCAGCTCGCGATCCTGGCGCATCGCGCCGCCGTCGATGTCCCAGATTCGTACAAAGCCCCTTATCCGTCGCGGCATCGACGTCGCCGTCGTGACGAGCGTTCGATCGTCGGCGGAAAACGCGATCGAACGCACGTGTTCGCCCGCGCCGCCCAGCTTGCGAATTGCACCGGTCGCTACGTGAAGCACCGTCGCCGAATCCGCCCCACACGCAAGCAATCGACCATCGTGCGAGAACGCGAGACGGTGCGGCGCTCGCGCGCCCTCAACCGGCGTCGCGATCAGCTCGCCGGTGTCGCCGTTCCAGATCCGCAGCGTGCCGTCGCCCCAGCCGGCGGATGCGAACGTATGTCCGCCCGGCGAAAACGCGACGTCATACACCGGCCCGTCGTGTCCGCGGCAGACCTTGCCGCCGCTCACGCCCGGCGCACCCGTCAGTCGCCACACGCGCACGGTGCCATCGTCGGCCGCGCTCGCAACGTGGCTGCCATCCGGCGCGAAACTGATATCGCGAATCATGCCCTCATGGCCGAGCAGCGCGTGCGTCTGCATTCCGGTCTGTGTGTTCCACAGCCGCAAAGTCTGGTCGCCGCCGCCGGATGCGAGCAGCGCGTCGCCCGGCCCCAGCGCGACGGCATAGACGGGTCCGATGTGTCCGCGCAGGTGACGCAGCATCGTGATCGTCGTCGCGTCCCACAGCGTGATCGACTTGTCCACCGCACAACTAGCGAGCAGCGATGCACCGCGAACAAGTCGCGAGGGCGGCATGTCGTGCGCGCCTTGCTGCAATTCGATGCGCTCGCCGGTTTGCAGCGCCCGTCGATCGATGCCCGTGCCGGTCCCGAACAGCAGCTCGTCCGGATCACACGCCGGCGCGATCGAGAGGTTTTGCTGCGACCCGAGATTCGGATGCGATACTTCGAGGGCGGCGGTGTTCAGATTCCAAACCTGATACTCGGAGCGTTGGCCCCACGCGCCCATCTCTGCATGATCGGGTACCACGATCGCGTAGGCCGTCGTGCCGTCGGCGGAAAGCACGAGGTCAAGTACAGTTCCGCCGGTGCTCATTTCGCGCAGCACGTCGCCGGTATCGCTATCCCAAACGCGGATCGTCCCATCGTTCGAACCCGAGACGACGTGGCCGAGCGCGTCCGCGCAACGCACGCGCGAGACCGCGGCCGAGTGTCCGCGCAGCGTTCGCAGCATTTCGCCGCTCTCCACATCCCAGACGCGCAACGTGCCGTCTTCCGACGCCGAGACGATGCGATCGCTGCCCGGCAAATGACACACCGAGAGTACCGGCCCCTCATGGCCGGTGAGCACTTTGTCAGCCGTGTCGAGCGCGGCGCGCAGGTAGCGCCATTCCCACGTCGCGCACTCGGCGGGCGATGCGAGATCGAGAATTCGCCGTGCCTGCACCGGGTCGGCGTCGGCGATTTTGCTCTGTGCGGCCAGGATGTTCGCGCGATGCGCGCGGCGATCGGCGACGGCACGCTGCCGCGCTTCGGAGATCGCGAAGCGCGTGCTGACAAACGTGGCGACGATGAGGCTCACCATGACCATGCAGAGCGCACCGACCAGCGCCCGATTCCGCTTGGCGAATTTGCGAAGCTGATAAAGCGTGCTCGCCGGCCGGGCGTGAATCGGCTCGTCACGCAGATAGCGACGGATGTCGGCGGCGAGCGCGGCGGCGCTGAGATATCGCCGCTCGGGGTCTTTCTCGAGCGCCTTGATCACGATCGTCTCGATGTCGCCGCGAAAGATCGTGTTGATCGAGCTGAGCCGCGTCGGTTCGTCCTGCTGAATCGCGCGAGCCGCCTCGGCCAGCGAGCGATCGCGCACGTCATGCGGCAATCGCCCGGCGATCAATTCATAGAGAATCACGCCCAGCGAATAGACGTCGCTCCGTGTGTCGAGCTGCGCCGAGCGCCCGCCAAACTGCTCGGGACTCATATAGGGAAGCGTGCCGATGATCTGCGCCACGCCGGTGCGCTCGATCGTCAGTTGCACATCGGCATCGATGAGTCGCGCGACGCCGAAGTCGAGGATTTTCGGAGAGGCACGAAGGCACGGAGGCACGGAGGCACGGAGTGGAGAAAGAGGCGGATGCGCTTCCGTCTTCGCCGTTTCCGCCTTCGTGCCTTCGTGCCTCCGTGCCTCCGTGCCTGCATCACTCACGAGAATATTCGCCGGCTTTAAGTCGCGATGAATGATCCCCTTGTCATGCGCGAACTGCACCGCATCACAAATGTCGGCGACGATCGCAAGCCGCTGCCGAACGCCCAGATCGTGGCTGCGTGCGAATTCGGTGAGCGGCGAGCCATGCACCAGCTCCATCGCAAAATATGGATGCGTGCCGGTCGGGCCGATCGCCACGCCCGCGTCATAGATCTGTGCGATGCCGGGATGCGTGAGCTGCCCGAGCACCTGAATCTCGCGCTGAAACCGCCGCCGCAAGCCGTGCGTGCCCGGCCCGCCGTGAACGACCTTGAGCGCGACGATCCGCCGCGGATGCTGCTGCTCGGCTTCATAGACCGTGCCCGTACCGCCGCGGCCAATGCGGCGGAGCAATTTGTATCCGTCGATGATCTGCGGCGGTGCTTCGCTGCCGCGTTCGAGTGAATCGAGCACCTCGGCGGCGCGCACGCCGACGCCGCCGGACTCGAGAAACTCGCCCGCGCCGTCATGTCGCAGCAGCGTCTCGACTTCACGGCGCAGATCGGCATCGCTGCCGCATGATGACTGCAAAAATCCCGCTCGCTCCGCCGCCGGCAACTCGACCGCATCGAGAAACAACTCTTCGGAGCGTCGTCGTCGCTCCGGCGTCATTCGGGCGTCCCCAAGTTCAGCTCGCGCGCGATCCACGCCTTCGCAAGTCGCCAATCGCGCTTCGCCGTCACCAGCGAAATGCCCAGACTCTCGGCGGCTTCCTCCATTGTGAGTCCGCCGTAGAAGCGCAGCTCGACCAGTTCCGCCCGCCGCGGCTCCTCGGTCGCGAGGCGGCGCAGCGTGTCGTCGAGATCGATCGCATCGACCACCGAACTCGGGACGTCGCTGTCGACGCCGACCAGCGTGACGCGATCCCAATCGCCGCCGCGCTTCAGCGCCGCCTTTCGCCGTGCGTGGTCGACGAGGATGTAACGCATCAGTTTCGAAGCGGCCCGCAGAAACTCGGCCCGGTCGCGCAACTGAAAATTGGGTTGTGCCGTCATGCGCAGGAACACGTCATGCACCAGCGCCGTGGGTTGCAGCGTGTGACCCTCATGCTCGCCGCGGAAATGGGCGGCGGCCAGGGCACGCAGTTCGTCGTAAATCTGCGGCAACAGCTCGGCCGCCGCCGGCTGCATGCCGTCACCGACGCGTGAGATCACCGATTCAACAGTTCCCCAGTCCACGACCGTCCTGCCCCCCGGCGGGAATTGCAAGTAAGTACCGCCCTAATCAAGGCTTGTGATCGCCCAACGCCGAGCGCAGATGCCCGCACCGCCCGCCTCGGTCTGTCCAGTATTGCCCATACGCACCGCCTCACCAAGGCGATTTTGGCAAATTCGCAATTCGCGCGACCCCTTTTGCACCCTGAATGCGCCCTGTAACTAGCGAGGATTGTGCCGGAAGGCGTCGTAGCGATCGGCCCTCTGCGGCCGACGCCGGCTCGCGCAGCGAGCCAAAACCGAGCCCCGACCGTAAGGAAGGGGTTTTCTTCGGCAGCGAACGTGCGTGCCAAAAGAACCGCTCCCTCACGGTCGCGGCTCGGTTCGGCTCGCTTCGCTCGCCGTCGGGCACGGAGGCCCGATCGCTACGGCAGACTGACGCCCGATCGCTACGCTCGACCCATCGTCCGCGCGACATGCATAGAGGATAGAGCCATGACAAAACGTGTCTCCCGATCTTTCGGTCCGATCACCGCGGCGCTGGCCGTTATCGCGCTCACGCCGACCGCTTCGGCTCAGTGGGTCACGCAGTCATTTGAACTCGTCAGCGGCATGAACGCCATTTACGTCGAAATCGAACCCGCCACGAGCGGCACCGCTGACGACGTGTTCGTCACCACGCCGCCAAGCGTCATCCAGTCGGTCTGGACCTGGCTGCCCCCCGGCGTTTCCGCGACGGCGGATAACCCGTCCTATGGCGATACCCAGTGGCGCGTCTGGCTGCCGCCGGGCGATCCGGCCAATGTCGCCAACTCGGTCTTTCGTGTCTACGGCGGGCAGGTGCATCTGATTCAGACCACCGCGGCGGCGACGCTGACCATCGTCGGACGGCCCTACCGCGACCGTTCACGTTGGCAGGTCGGCCAGAACGTCAACGGCTTTCACGTCGAGCCGGGCGGCGGGATGACCTTTGGCGACTACCTCGGCCCCAGCACGGCCTTCGACAGCGATGCCAACACCGCCGGCCAGCAGCTTGAAGTTTTCGAAATGAACGCAGCCGGCGTATTCACCGCCGTCGCGAGCCCGACAACCACGCCAATCGTCGCCGGCCGAGCGTATTGGGTTTCGTGCAATTCGCCGGTCGAATACGACGGTCCGTTCGAGATCGATTCGCGCACCATCCAGGGCATCGCCTACGCACGCAACCAGGGCGAGCATCGCGTCGAGCTTCGGAATCTCGCGCCGATCGCACGCAGTCTGAGCTTCGCGGTTAGCCAATCGGTCGCGCCGCCGACCGGCATGCCTACGCTTCCCGCAGACTCACTCGGTGCGATTCCGCTCCAATATCGCGACTACTCGTCGGCCACGTCAGTCTTCTCCCGCGTGCCGCTCGCACTCGATACGCCGCTGTTGATTCCATTTCCCGCCGCTCCGACAAACGGCTCGCTGAATCCCACGAAAGCGCTCTGGCTCTCGTGCGTTCGCGCCGGTCGGGCGCCGGCACTGATCGATCCGCTCACCGGGCTCGGCGAGCAATATCAAAGCGTGCTCACGGTGCGCGACGGCACGGGCTATCGTCGCTGGTTGCCGGTGACGGCTGAGGTTGGCTCGCGGGCCGGGTTGTACATCGGTTCGGTGACTCTGAGCAAAGTTCAATGGGTGCAAGCCGACGCGCGCATCCTCGATAGCCAGCCGCCGCTCGACGATTTCGCCACGCCCGATGGTGTGGATGACAACGTGGGCGACAACCCCGCCGCCGATAACGACCCGGTGCGAATGCGGCCCACCGCGCAGAGCTTTTCGTTCCCGGTGATGGTGCATCGCGATGAAGCGGGCGCGTGCAAATTCCTCAGCTCGGTCTCGCTGCGATACATACCTGCTGCGGGCGAGACGCCCGGTCGCTACGTGCTCGCTACGCCGTCCTGCGAAAACTGTGGAACGCTGCTACCCGGCGGCATCGCCGGCGCGATCGCGTTTCCAGTGCGCTTCAGCACGGCGGCGTTTTCGTTCGCTGACGATCTGCCGATGGTCGGCGACTTTGACACGCAATTGACGCTCGCGGCTCCGCTCGAAATTGCGGCGGATGACCCGCTCAACCCGTTCCGACACAAGTTTCATCCGCACCACAACACGGCCCTTGGCGGCACGGTGATCAGCTTCACGCGATCGCCCATCTTTCGCTTCGACGTGTGCGCCGACCTGATCGGTGCCGCCCCCGCAGACGCGGGCAACGAGGTGCTGCGCGGCTGCTACGAAGAGACGTTCACCGGCCTGCACAAACGCAGCATCACGGTCGGCGGCACGTTTGAACTGCGCCGCGTGTCGGACATCTCGGTGCTCAACGACGGCAATTGATCGGTTGTAACTCAAAGAGAGCGGTACCTCGCATGAAATCGAAAATCACAAGTTCGCTGGGGAGCTTGCTGGCCATGTCCACGAATCATCGTCCACTTCGCGCATTCACGGCTGTCGCCGGCCTGGCGCTGCTGTCGCTTCCGCTGGTCGTCGCGGTCGCGTTCACCGGCATCGGTCGAGCACCGACGAATCTGCTCGCTGCCGCGCCAAGCGCGATGGTCGCGATGACCGATGGGGATCCGCCCGCCGCGGACCCGAACGCGACCGGCGCAATGCCGGAAGAAACCGCGCCCGCAACCGAAGTGGTCGAGCCACAGCCGCTCGACGAGCCGGCTAGCGCGGTTGCGCCGGTTGAGGCGCCGGTCGCCGAAGCCAAACAGGAGGATCCTGCGCCGGCGATTGAAGATGCGAGCGCTCCGGCCATCGCGCCGCAACGCCCCGAGTTCGAGAGTCAGGTCGACATGGCCCCCGGCGCGCTCGAACCGAGCGACTTTCGCGAATCCGGCGGCCCACAGCGCCCGCAAGACCCCGCCCTCGACACCGGCCCGGCCCGCAGCGGGCCGAGCGGCAGCACCGCGCTCGACATGCTCAAACACAAGCTCGGCTATGACCCGACCGACGAACAGCGGAGGGCCGCTGTCCTCCAGGGCCACGCCGAAGCACTTGCGATGCAGCAGGTCGATCAGGCCCAAGCATACGTATTCGCGTCGCGCGGCGTCGTGAACGGCCAGCTCTTCCCGGGCGCGAGCAGCGCGATCGGCGCAGAGAACGCTGCGGCGGGCATTTGGGCGTACGTGCAGAACATGTCGATGGTCGTCTTGCCGCGGCGCTACGACGCGACAAACCCCGAGTGGATGGCGACGTTGCGTTTCGAGAGCGTCGAATCCGCCGCGCAAATGACGGTGTCGGCCGGCGGCGCGGTCGAGATCGACGGCAACGATGTTCGCATCGATCACGGCGACGTGACCGAGTGGTACAAGAACTCGCCGCGCGGCCTCAAGCATGGCTTCACGCTGCACCGCGTGCCGGGCGACGCGAGCGATATCGACGAACCAACCGCCAATCTCGGCGGTGAGGTGCGCGTCAACCTGAGTTTTGCCACGAATCTGGTGGGCGAAGTGCGCGAGCTGGGCCGCGCACTTCGCTTCCTGCCGAGTGGCGGCACCGAAGGTTTCTGGTATCGCGAGTTGTGCGCGTTCGACGCCACCGGTCGTGACCTGCCCGCGCGGCTGGAACAGAGCCCCGGCAGCGTCTCCATCGTTGTCGATGCCGCAAACGCGGTCTATCCGATCGAGATCGATCCGCTCATTGTCGCGATTTCGTCAACGATAAGCTCCATCGATTCCGGGTTCGGCACCTCGGTCGCGATCAATCGCGCCGGCAACCTCATGGCGATCGGCTCGCCACGAAACGGCAACGGCCAGGCCAGCGGGACTGGTTCGGTGAGTATCTACGAGCTGATCAGCGGATCATGGACGCTGCAACGCGAGGCGTTTCTGGGCAACCTGCCGTTTTTTGCGGGTGCGGCACTGGGAACATCGGTGGACGTGGTGGACGGCTACGTCGTCGCCGGCGCGCCGACCTATCGCGATGAGGACACGGCCGGCGGTGTACTGGTGATCAAGAAGGGTGCAAGCTGGGCCGTCGGAAGCACGACCGATACGGTCATGATCAACGCTTCGCCGTGGTTTCTCAACGACGGCCTATGCGGCAACTCGGTTTCAATTTCCGATGTCGGCGGCACGCGCCGCATCGCGATCGGCGTGCCGGGATTCAACAGCCAAAACCCGCTCCGTACCGACAGCGGCCTGGTCAACGTGGTTACCGAGCAGGCCAACGGCACCTGGGGCCAGACGGCCTACATCGAACCGCCCGTCGGCAGCGGCGGCCAAAACGGCATCAACGGCAATCGTCAGGCGTACGCACAGTTCGGCTGGTCGGTGTCGCTATCCGGCGATCATCTCATGGTCGGCTCGCCCGGCTATGACGGAAACAGCGCCGACGCGAACACGTACGATTACGGCGGTGCGTATCTCTACGCCCGCACGGGCGCGAGCAGTTGGACGATGACGCGCTTCATGAGTCGCGACTCGAGTTCGCAACAGTCGTTCGACAGCGCCGGATGGATGGTCGCGGTCGATTCCGACTCGAGCAGCGCTTTTTTCAGCATCCCGTTCGGTCAGTCCTCCGCCGCCCCGCAAGACGCGGGACTCATCTACCGGGTCGACCGCTCTACGGGCGACTTCACCGGTCTCGTGAGCAGCCCGCCGTTCACGCAAGGTAGCGATAACTTCGGCCGCGCGCTCACCATGACCGGTACGCGCGTGATCGTCGGTGCGCCGCGTGCCGATAACGGCGGCGTGGACAACCGCGGCGACATCTTCGTGTTCGATGCCGGTGATACGAACAGCAAGATCCGCGTGCAAGGCACGGGCGTCGCCAACTCATTCGCCGGCTGGTCGGTCGATGCGGCCCTCAGCGGCGTCGCGGTCGCCGGCGCGGCAGGGCAGGCCAGTCCAAGTGTGGACGGAGCCGTTCACGTGCTCGCGTTCGGTTACGACTGCACCAGCAACGGCTCGATCGACTTTCCCGAGCCGATCGTCGATTGCGACGGCAACGGCGAACATGACACGTGCGACCTGCAAACCGGCGTCGCGCTCGATTGCAACAGCAACGGCATCCCCGATAGCTGCGACATCGCGTCCGGCACCAGCCTCGACTGCAATGCCAACGGCGTTCCCGATTCGTGCGATCTGGCCAGCGCCACCGAGCAGGATTGCAACGGCAACGGCATTCCCGACAGTTGCGACATCGCCAGCCCGCTCAGCCGCGACGACAACGGCAACGCTGTTCCAGACGAGTGCGAAACCAGCCCGACCGGCGGCGACGCGATCAGCCTCGACGGCGTCGATGATCATGTCGATGTGCCCGACGGCGCGTACTTCACCGGCACCGCGTTCACGGTCGAGGCCTGGGTGCGGCCCGATGTGCATGCTTCGTCGCAGCGCGTGATCGACTTCGGCAACGGGCCGGCGAGCAACAACATCATCCTCGCCGCCTCGACGCAAACCAACGGGCGACCGTCGGCCACGATCTATGTTGGCGGTAACGCGTTCACCCTGACCGCGCCGGGGATCAACGCGATTCCGCTCAAGCAGTGGTCGCATTTGGCCATGACCTACAACGGCGGTGCAAACGGCACCTTGCGGCTCTACGTCAACGGTACGCAAGTCGGTTCGCGTTCGGCGAGTGCGCCGGTCAATGTTGCACGAACGAGCTGCTTCATCGGTCGTAGCAATTTCGCGAGCGATGCGTTCTTTGACGGACTGATCGACGATGTGCGCATCTGGAGCGTTGCGCGCAGCGCGTCGGACATCTCGACGTGGCGGCGGCTCGCGCTGGGCGGCAACGAGTCGGGTCTCGTCGCCAATTGGCGTTTCGATCGCGTGAACACGACGACTCCAGACGCTGTCACGAACGCGAGCGCGACCGTGACCGGCGCGACGCGCTGGCTGGCCCGCGAGGTGGACCTCGACAACGACGGCATCATCGACCACGCGCAAAGCCCTGATTGCAACGGCAATCTGGTGCGCGACGTGGCCGAGATCGACGCGAATCGCTTTGGTCTGTCGGCCACCTACTATGACACTGCGGCCGAAACACCCGTCGGTACGCTGTCCGGCGCGACCCGCGGTCGCATCGACCCGATCATCGATTTCAACTGGGCCAGTAGCGCCATTCAGCCCTGGCACAGCGGCGGAAGTGACGGCATCGTCTGGACGGGTTACGTCGTCACGCCCGTCGGCGTCAGCGGCAACTACACGTTCTTCACGCAGGCCGACGATGGCGAACGCCTCTACGTCAACAACCAACTGATCATCGATCAGTGGAACACCGCCAATGGCGAGCGGTCCGGCGTGATCTCGCTGCAAGGCGGCACCTGGTACAAGATTCGGCTGGAATTCGGCGACTTTGCCGGTCAGGCGTCCGTCGCCCTGCGCTGGACGCCGCCCGGACAGAGCAAAGTCATCATCCCCGCGTCGGCCCTGCGCCCGGGCCGCAACTGCAACGGCGGCAGCACGCCCGATGGCTGCTCGCCGGACAGCGACAGCGACAGCGACGGCGTCATCAACGCCTGCGACAATTGCGACTCCACCGCCAATCCCGAGCAAACCGACAGCAACAGCGACGGCGTCGGCGATGCCTGCTCCGGCGGCGACGTTTATCTCGCCGACGCGCTCACGCCGCCCTCGAATGTCATCACGCCGCAAAACGCGACCATCAATCCGACCGACGCCGCGTTCTATCACACCGGCGAGCAAAAGTGGTACGCGAATTGGCGACCGACACTATCGCCCGTCGTCGTCACATGGAATCTGAATGGCGGCGGCACGCAGCAACTGACCTACAACGTCATCAACGAGGTAAATCCCGAAAGCGGAGCCGTCTCCGAGGTGCGCTACCACGCGAACGACGTCAGCAGCTTCCCGAATGGCGTGCGCCCGCTGCCGGTGCTGCAGAACAATTACAACCTCGTGGTGCGCGGAAATTCCGAAGTCGCCGCGAACGAGGTAACGACGCAGAACACCGGCATCGCCGCTGATCCGGCGTGTGTGCCGACCGCCGGCTCGCCGACGGTGCGCACCGTGACCATCGCCGACTCGGCGTTCCCCGTCGCCGGTCAGATCAACACGGTCATTCTTGAGCACAACGTGCCCGGCTCACCCGCGCGGCTGGTCGGCTTCGAGGTGGTGCGCATCGGCAGTTTCGATTCGAGCAGCGAGCAGGTGCCCATTGGGCGCAAACTTCTCCCGCCGAGCGAGTTGTCCTACACCTGCCGTGCCCGCATTCTGGTAAACAGCGTCGCCGTGCCGAGCATCGGCGCGCAGCCGGTCGCGTTCCAGCGCCGCCCGCAGAACGAATCGGGCGAAATCTGGCCGATTCGCCCGAACAGCAGCGACGCAAATCTACAAGTGATGTGGTTCGCCACGAGCGCGGTAGTCGATACGCAAAGCGGCGACGAGGTGTTTCTCGGTCACTGGCCCGAAGAGTTGAAACGCTACACCACGCGCTGGCCGACCACGGGCGACGCCGCAGCACAAATCAACGTCGTAAACGATGTGACGACGTCGCCGGTTTCGCTGGTCGATTTGCGGCTCGAAAACCTGACCGCGCAACTGCCGCTCTATTGCGCCACGACCGACATCGTCATGTGGGACGCCGACGCTTCAAGTGTGGAGCGCGCGACCAACAACACCAATCGTTCGCAAGTCGTCAACGGCCGCTTCGTCGCCCGCGCGAGCAGCCGCACAGTTTTGAAGCTCGTGCCCACCGGGCAAAGCTGCACCGATCCGGACAATGTCACGTTCGAAGTTGTCGAATCCTACGTGCGCGGCACCGAGCCGGGCTTCAACGCGACGGCGACCAACTGGAACGTCGGCACGCCGATCACCGATGCGCTGCACGATGTCGATACGCCGGAGTATCCCTTCGGATACTTGCACCGCGGAAAGCCCTACGCCCCGAAGATTTATCACCCAGAGTGGCCGGCGGGCACGCCCAGCGACGAATACACCGGGCAGATCATCCCGATCGCCGAGTCGAATACGACGCTTTGGAGCACCGCGCAAGACTTGATCGACCGCCGTTTGGAAGTCTGGTACTTCGATGAATCGTCAGCGACGACCGGCGGCAACTTCGCCAGCGGCATTCACTGGCCTTATCGCACGAAGCGTTACAACCTGCGCTACCAGACGAATCTGCCCACTACGCAGAATCTCGTCATCGCCTCGCGCATCGGCGTCGGCGTCAGCGGCAACGGCGCGGGCGACTTCTCCGATTACGACGACGTGCGGCTGTACCGCTCCGGCATTCGCAGCGACAGCGAGACGATTCAGAAGACCCAGGTCGGCTGGAACCCCAACGACGAACACGCCGACTTCCAGGCCATTGGTACCGGCGATCGCCTGTTCGCGACGCGCGATGACAATCCGTGGAGCGCCAAAGTCGGCCATCCCTATTCGCTGGTGTACTTCAAGAACGACGCGGACGATGTCTGGCAGACGCGCGTGTTCAAGGTCGTCGGCGAACAAGCGCCGTTCACGTTCAATTTCTCGCAGTCGTTCTCGCCCGACGGCGGCACGACCGATCTGCTACCCGGAATCCCGCTGAATCCGCCGCTGTTCCCGATCAACTACAACATTCAGGCACCGAATCCCTGCGCGCCCGGCAATCCCGAAGTCACGCTGCTCGGCGACATCAATCTGAATCCGCTCTGGCGCGACAAGAACGAGCAAGTCTGGCTGCGCGCCCCCGGCCCCGGCCAGGTTCGCTTCGAAGAATACTGGGGCCGCGATGGCGAAACGGCCTGCACGCCTTGGCGCGATTTCCGCACCGGCAACGGCACGACCGTGACCTTCAACGCGTTGCGCTGGCCGGACGACTGCACGCTCGGCGGATCGACGCCCTGCGCCACGCCCGTCGGCGTCGGCCAGACCGTGGATCCGTTCCCGGTCTGCGCGGTCGAGTTGATCTGGGACGATGCCGACATCAACGACGGTCGTCGCGTGAATCCGCGACTGATCGACCCCGATCTCGAAGCGTCCGCACCCTACGCCGCGCTGCCGCCCGATTTCAGCGCGCTGCCGCCGCACCTCGCCTCGGGTACCGACACCACGGGCGAATATCTGGAAAACCGTATCGGTTATGACGCCGCCAACCTGGCACTGACCTATCGCGGCATTATGAGCCATGGCGAGTGGCAGACGCTCCGCACGCCCAACGCACCCGCCGGCTGGTTGCCGACGCAGGCGTTCATCGACTCGGTCGACGAGTTGTACGACAACTCGCGTTTGCAGGTTACCGATCCGCAATTCGACCCCGCGACGCTCAGCGCGCCGAAACTCTCGTTCGCGGCCTCGTCGGCCAACCCCGGCTACGCGACGTTCGGATTCAACAACGAGCCGACAGCCGATTGCGTCGGCTTCAACGTCGCCGTCCCGATTTATCACGTCACCTGCCCGCCGGTCGCGCCGGACGTGGAAGTGTTCTATACGCAATGCGTCTTCGGCGAGACGGTCACGTTGCGCGTCCTCAACGACGCCGGCGGCGAACCGGAATTGCTCGCGTATCACTGGCAGTATCGCGACATCGGCAGCAATGACTGGCGCAACATCAACGGCGTCAACGACGGCTACGAAATCGGTCTGCGATCGCTCGTGCTCGCCGGTGCGATCACGCTTGTCGATCGCGACTATCGCGTTCGCTATCGCGGTTACGCCGGTTGCCCGTGCGGCGGCCCGAGCGAGCCGGCTTGTCCGCCGATCGACAACAGCGGCAGCGATCCGAACGACTGGCCGTACACGCCGACGGGCAGCGTGCCCGGGGCGAGTGGCAACGCTCCGACCGGTCAGGCGTATGACTACGGCGACACAGCGCCGAGTGCCTGGTCTGGTGCCGTTCACACCGACGGCTGGCTGAAACGCATCGTGTCCAAACTCAATCTGTTCAATACGCCCATCCCGGTCGATCTCGACACCGACGGCAACCGACTCGTCACCGCGCTCACCGCGGTCAGCCGCGTCGGCGCGCCGTACGAGGGTGTCGTATCACTCGGCTGCGACGATGCGTTCCTATCCGAAGTCGGCCTCGTGATCGCCTACGAATCCGCCGCCGATCGGGTGAAGCTCTTCACCGTCGCGCAGCGCGTCGCCACCGTGGCCGAGAGCCTGGCGCTGATGTTCATCAACGGCCATATCGCCAATCTCTATCTGATCGCCGCGAACGAGGCCGCGTCCGATGCGTCCGACCCGACCAACGGCATCGATCCGCAATCGGCGGGCGATCCGGCCGGCCTGCCGTCGAACCAGTTCGCGTTCGAGGGGCAAGTGCCCGACCTGCTCACCGAAGAGCTCGCGATGCTGCGCGGCACCGGGCAGACCGGTCCGTCGCCGCTCTGGAATCGCCTGCGCTGGAACTTCAACATCACGCCCGACGGCCAGGCGACATACGTCAGCACGTACAACATCACGTCCGAATCGAACATCACGCTCGCCGACGCCCAGCTCCAGTGGCCGCAGGGTCACGGCGATGCGTGGGGCCATTACATCGACGGCATCAAGAAGTTCTACGAGCTGCTCCGCGATAACAATTTCGAATGGATCATCATCAACGAGGTCATCGACGATACGCCGATCTCGTATCAGAACGAACGCCGCTTCGCCCGCATCGCCGCGGCCAAAGCCCGCACCGGTGCGCAGATCGTCGATCTCACCTTCCGCGATCGCTATACCGGGGATCCGCAGGATGACCCGGCCTATCCCGATCCATCGGACGCCGACCGTGCATGGGGCGTCGACGATTGGGCCAAGCGCGCCGGTCAGGGTGCGCTGGTCGATTGGATCACGCTGAACGCACTGATGGACGACGCCGACACCAACCCGACGCACCAGGGCAACATTCGCAAGGTCGATCGTACGACGATCGGCGAACTCGGTGAACTCGCCGGCGCGTACACCGAGATTCAGGCCACGCTCGACAACGCCGGCGGCGGTCGCACGCCATTCGGTTTGGCGTCAAACGCGGTGCCGTTCGGCATCGAGCCGTCGGCGCTGGCAGGTGGCCAGTCGCACTATGAACAGGTCCGTTGTTGGGCGGTCAAGCAACTCGAAAACGCCCAGACGATCTTCGATTACGCCAACACCGTGAACACGCGGCTGCGTCGAAACGAGGACTCGGGGCAGGACTATCAGGCCGCGACGCAGCTCGCCGAAATCGACCGCCTGCAACGGCTGATCGAGCTGTTCGGTAAGCCCTACCCGGAATCGATCAGCGATCCGGGCGGCTATCCGGCCGACTATGACGGCCCGGATGTGGTGTATTGGATGGTCGTTGATAGCAGCGAATTGCTCGGTGGGACCACCGCGTTCCACAACACGGCCAACACGCGCACGCTGACACGCACGCTGATCGATCCGCAAGGCACGCTCGTTGCTGCGGCGAGCGGCAGCACCGATCTGGACGACTACATCGAAGAGTTCACCTTCAACGTCTCGACCATCGGTTACGGCGTCGTCAAGCCGGCGCACTGGACGCAGCGCCCCGAACCCGGCGAAATTCAGATCGCCCGCTCGGAAGTGCTGGTGGCGATTGGCGAATTGCAGCAGTCGATCAGCGCGTACGAGGCGCACATTGGCAATATCGAGAGCGAAGTCGCCAACTGGGAGGCGATCGTTCAGACGAATGCGGAGATCCTGCGCATTCGCGAGGAGTTTCAAGGCACCGAAAGCAGCCTGCTCAGCTCGATCGCCGCACTGAAATTCTTCGGCTCAGTCGCACGCGATGCCGCGGACGTGGCCTGGAACATCGGCGACGCGATAGCCGAAGCCGGCCCGGAGGGAATCGACGATTTTACATCGTTTGTTCGCGCCGGTGCGAAGTCGAGCGGCGTCATCGCGCAGGGCATCTCGCTCGCTCTGGCCAATCTGTTCGACGCCGGCGCGATCGCGACCGAGAACGATCTGCAACGCGCCGGCACAACGGCCGAGATTCAGGTGCTGATTCAGCAGCAGGGACTCGAGTCGCTCCAGCAATTGAGCGTGATCAACCAGCTCATCCGCGACACGGCGGTGCTGCGTGCAGAATTGCTGACGCGCGTGGAACAGCTCAATCAGGCCACCGGACGCTATCAATCCACGCTCGGCCGCGCCATGCGGCTGCTCGATGAAGTCAAGGTGAATCGTCTGCTCGACGTGATCGCCGCCAACGACTTCCGCTATCGCGACATGACGTTCCGTTTGCTGAGAAACGACGCGTTGCAGAAGTACCGCGCCATGTTCGACGTTGCCGCGCGATACACGTTCCTCGCCGCGCGCGCGTTTGACTATGAGACCAATTTGCTCGGCAGCAACCCGGACAGCGCCCAAAACGCCGTCCGCGCCATCGCTCGCGCACGAATGATCGGTGCGCCGCCGGGGGCGAATTTCTCCTGCACGCCGGGTTCGACGCTGCCGACGGTGGTCGGCGACAACGGCCTGTCGGGCGTGCTCAGTCAGCTCGATCAGGTGTTTCAGGGCTATCGCGTCAACCGCGATACCCAGGCGCTGACGCAGACGTTCTCGATTCGCAACGACCTGTTCGGTGCGACCGATGCCGTCACCTGGCGCGACGCCCTGACCGACAGCATCGTGCCCAACATCAAGGACATCCGCGAATTCGACGGCTTCGCGGCACTGCCGAATCCGTATGTCGCGCAGCCGGCGCTCGTCATTCCGTTCCAGACGACGATTCAGGACGGCCTCAATCTGTTCGGCCTGCAATTCGGCGGCGACACATTTGCTTCGAGCTACGACGCGGTGAAGTTCCTGAGCGTCAAGGTCGCGGTGCCGAATCTGCCGACTGCGGCACTCTCGCGCACGACGATTTTCGCCTACCTGCTGCCGGTCGGCACCGACATCATGTGGTCGCCGACGCCTTCGGGACAGGAGCCGGTGCTGCGCTTCTGGAATCTGATTGATCAAGCGCTGCCGATTCCGCGCACCGCGATCGGCTTTACGCAGCCGACCACCAGCCTGTCGGATATCTGGACGCCGTCGGACACGTTTACCGGCGGAGCGCCTGCCGCCGCCGCGCGTCGCCGCCTGCCGCCGATCGACGCACGAGCGGCGTTCGGGGCCGAGCCGGCGAACGACGCGCTGCTCGGTCGCTCGATCTGGAATACGCAGTGGATGCTGATCATCCCCAGCAACGGCCTCTCCGCTCTGCCGCTTAGCCTCGATCGCAAACTCGACATCCTGATCAACGGCGGCAGCGGCGAAGGCGGCATCAGCGACATCCAGATTCTCATCAGCGG
>JBJXFK010000071.1:0-9925 GCA_046155505.1 Phycisphaerae bacterium | reverse complement strand
ATGCCCGGTCATTCAATATCGGACATCAACCATGTGGCATCGTCCAACGCGCCACACTGTCAGAGAAAATTACCACTCACGCCAAAACATATCGTAAGTTACAGGGTAGCGCAGCTTCTGCCGCTCGTCTGGGCGGCTTCGGCACGCTGAAATCATGCGGATTCGGCACGTTTGGCGAATGCGCAGAAGTCAGCGGGCCCGCCGCAGTTTGCGAGCAGCAAGTGGACGATGATCGCGACGCGCACGGAAAGTGACTCGCGGAGTTTATTGGTTTTCGCTTGAATTCCGAGCTCGGTCCGGTCAAAATCCAACATAATCAGGCATGCGGCTGACGTGCTGGGCAGTCGCGCGGGAGCCATGACATGCTCGCCAATGAACGGCAAAGAGCCATCTTGCGTCGCGTACAGGAGACGGGGGGCGCTCGCGTCACAGAACTCGCCCGCGAGTTGCAGGTCGCCGAAGAGACGATTCGCCGCGACCTCGAAAAGCTGGATACGGACGGGAAGCTGCTTCGCACCCATGGAGGCGCGGTGCCGCTCGAACCCGATCGCGAGCTGCCCTACTCAATTCGCGAGACCGCGAACTTGAACGCGAAGCGGGCCATCGCGCGGCTCGCCGTCAGTCACATTCGCGAGGGTGACGTGATCGGACTCGATTCGAGCAGCACGGTCAACGAGCTCGCGCGCATTCTGCCGGACATGGGCGTCACGGTCATCACCAACTCGCTCGTCGCGGCGATGTCGCTGGCGAGCAAGCCGCGCATTCGCGTCATCTCGACCGGCGGTCAACTCGACGGGCCGTCCGTTTCGTTCGTGGGTTCGCTGGCCGAGGATTCGGTCAGCCGCTTCAACATCAACAAGCTGTTCATGTCGACCAAGGGGGCTGACGTGCAGCGCGGCCTCAGCGTCGCCGCCGACGAGCACGCGCGCATCAAGCGGCGAATGATGGATTTCTCGGAACAGGTGTATCTGCTTGCCGATCACAGCAAGTTCGGCGTGCGATCGGTCGTCTTCTTCGCGCAGCTCAACGAGGTGCGCACGGTCATTACCGACACGGGCGTGATCGCCAGCGTGCTGGACGAACTGGCGAATCAGGGGATTCGCGTCGAGCGGGCGAATTGAGTCGCGGCGACGCCCCGGCGGCGAATCACCACCACTCGGATTCCCAGAACTCGAAGAAGAACGAATCGTCGCAGCAGTCGTCGTCATCGCAACAGTAGTCGTCGTCGTAATGCCGCGTGCCGTCGATGATCACATCGACCGCCGGGATGTCGCAGACGATTGTGCCTTGCAACAGCACTCCGCAACTGGCCGCCAGGACGGCCGCCTTGCGGCAGACCCACAACTTTCGCATGAAGCATCCTCCATCGTCGTCGAGTGACGGTGGATTGGACACGCCGTGCAGTCTCACGTTAGCGACGTACTTGGTAGCGATCTGCCCTCGGCGGCCAACGCCGGCTCGCGCAATGAGCCACAAACCGAGCCCCGACGATCGGGGAAGTGTGTGTTCTCCCGACGCCGCAATCGGAGTCGACTCCAAGCACTCCGTCGCACGCTTCTTTCGCTCTTCGCCATTCGCATCGACCCATAGTCCGGCCGCCGGACCGACGCGCAACAAAAGAACGACGTCCGCGAGACTCTCATCTCGCGGACGTCGTCATAATCTTGATCTCAAACGGCGTACCGTCGTGTCACACCGTATGTGCTGAGTCCTAGGCACTAGGCACTAGGCACTCGACATTAGGCATTCCGGCGGCGAGCCATGATGCCGAGGCCGAGCAGCAGCGTCGCCAGCGAGGCCGGCTCGGGAACCGCGAAGCCAGGACCGGCTTCACCCGAGTAACCGCCGCCGTCGGCGAACACATCCTGGTAGCGCACCAGCGGATCGTAACCCGAGGGCAGCGCCAGTTCCTGGAAGTCGATGTTGCCGCGCGAAACCGCCGGCGAACCGATGAACTGCGGGTTGAAGCCCGGCAGCAACGGATTCATGAACGTGATCACGCCCGCCGTCTCGAGGACGAATGAGCTGGTCCCGCCGTAGCCGTACAGCGAAGCGGCAGTGATGTCGATCGCGAGCAGCGGACCGTAGGCGATGCCGGCAGCCGGAATCGCACCCGAGATGATCAGGTCGGCACCGGCATTGCGACCGGCACCGGTCAGGCTCACGTCGAGCGGGCTGGCAGTCGCGTCTTCGCCCGTGAATTCAAGGGCGAGAGCGAGATCACCGCCGAACAGGCCGGCAGCGTTGAAGATCGGCAGCGGGAAGCCGCCGACCGGCCAGATTTCCCAAAACGCCGTCACTTCGCGGTCGGTGTGATCCGCCGCCAACGTCAGGTGATCGGCATCTGCACCGCGCGGATCGTAGAACGGCGTCGCCGCCGTCTCCGAAGCGCCGAAGTTAAAATCGTGGCTGGTGATTCGGGGCACGAGCGGCGCGGCCTGGACGACCGTCGCAGCCAGCGTCGTAACAACGACGGTGCTAAGCAGGTTCTTCATTCAATTCCCTCCTCAGAATTACAATCCCGTTTTTCAGAAGCGCGCGGTAGCCAAATAGCGGCGACCGTTGCACGATGTGACAAACGCGGAGGGAACGAACACATGGACCCGCATCCACGCATATCCCAACAAAGCCAGAGACGCCGCCCCCCAGGGCGAAATCTGTGGAGATGCACTGCCCAACACAAGTCTGCGGCATGTGCTGGATGCATTGACCCCGTTTGTCATCAGTTTCTAGGGAGGGCAAATCCGGGAAGTCAAATCGCGTTTTCGCGGAACCGTGAGCCAATCCGCATTTTTGCTCGCATTAGCCGACCGCGCAGCCGCTACGGCGTCCTTGGACCGCCGCCCCGCAGCCGATATACTGCTGTTGCTAGACCAAAAATCACGAGGAGACTGCACACATGGCCGACGAAACGACACCCAGCGCGCTCAAATTTGAGGACGTAGCCGGCGTCTGCGTCGTCGGATTTCGCGATGCCTCAATCCTCGACGCGCTTACCATTCAGCGAATCGGCAAGGAACTTTACGACTTGGTCGAGGCGCAGGCGAAGAAAAAGGTCGTGCTCGACTTCGGGGACGTGCGGTTCCTGTCGTCCCAGGCGCTCGGCGTGCTGCTGACCCTGCGAAAGAAGGCCGATAAAGAAAAGGCGACTATTTGCCTCGCCCGTATCCGCCCGGAACTCGCTCGCGTGTTCAAGATCACGCAGCTCGATCAGCTATTCAAATTCCACGACAGCCGTGATCACGCGATTGCATCACTAACGTGAATTCGCGAAACAGAACCGGCCCGCAATTGAGCGGGCCGTCGGTCGCAATTGCTGAATTGGACGTGAGCGTTATTTCTGGCGGTAGACGATCCGGCCGCGCTTCAGGTCGTATGGCGAGAGCTCGACCGTCACGCGATCGCCCGGCAGAATGCGGATGAAGTTCTTTCGCATCTTGCCCGAGACGTGCGCAAGCACCTCGTGCTTGTTCTGGCCGACATCGGCCTGCACCAGAAACATCGCGTTGGGAAGGGCCTTCATTACGACCGCTTCCATCTGAATGGCATCGTCTTTGGCGTTCAATCAAACTCCTTGGTGCCGACTCGCGGCTTGCGTTTCGAGAATCCATAAGCGTACCGGTCCAATGGCCGGCGGTCAACGCGGCGTACGGCGAAGCCCGCGGCAAATTCGCACGCCCGGCGGATTAGTCGAACAGCCCACTGTCGCCCCACCGCGCCAAATATCCCTTCACGCTCATCTTGCGCGCCGTGTTTTCACTGCTCATGTACCGAATCGTCCCGAACACCGGTCGCTCCGGCCCCCACGGACGGTCATAACGTCCCAAGACCCAAAAAATCCCCGTGTATGAATTCGGATTTCGCCCATCCAACGCGTGTTTGTTGTTCAACTCGATCATCACGTCGAGCGCCGCCCGCGGCGACGGGGTCCATTCGAGGATCTTCTTGCCCCAGAGCATGCGCAAGTAGTTGTGAATCCGCCCCTCGCCGACGAGCTGCCGCTGGGCCGCGTTCCAGAGCGGGTCATGCGTTTGCGATCCCTCAAACTGTTCGAGTGAATACGTCCACTGCCGCTGGTCGCTCGCATGTTTGTCCAGCGTGTCCTGCGCCCATTGCGGCAGCGACTCAAAGCGGTCGTAGTCGCCGCGCAGCGAGCACATGTTGAACCCCAGCTCGCGCCACGTCACGAACTCGTCGAGAAACGACTCGGCGGACTTGCTCATGTTCCACCAGCCCTCGCGCGTGCCCTTCGTGCTCGTGCTCAACTTGCGCGGCGACCACTCCTCTTGCCGCGCGATCGCCGCGAAGACCTCGTGAGCCGACACATGGCCGAAGTGCAGCCACGGCGAAAGTCCGCTCGCCCCCTCGACATCGGGCTCGTTTCGTTGCTCCGAGTACGCCGAAAGCCGACGTCTTAGAAATTCACGCAGCACCTCGCGACCGGCCACGCTTCCGCCGCGCTGCCGCGTCGGGCGAACGGCGTGATCGATCGGCAGCGCAGCGAGCGATTCAACATCGCCGCACAGCAGTGTCGCATCGGCGGCAGGCCAGCGCTTCACGATCTCCGCCGGCGGGCCGTCGAGTTGCGGGAGCTGATGCGCCGCGAGCGCGTCCTGATGCGGCATCACGCCAAAATGTGACGGCAGGTTCTTTTGCAGGAATCGCCGAAACGCATACGCGGTCGGCTGCACAGTCTCGCACGCCCGCATCGGCAAGAGGCCATTCGAATCGATCGCCTCGAAGCGACACGGCATTTGCCGTGCGACGCGTTCGATCATGGCGGGCAGAAAGAACGACGGAAAATCATCGGTGACGACGACGCACGCCCGTGACGCGAGCTGCGCGAGCAACCCTTCGCCCGCGCCGCGCGCTGGTTCGACATACGGGTAAAAAGCTGCGCGCCCGGCAAACGCGGCCGCATTCGCCGCCATGCCGTCGATGATGAATCGATGCAGCCGATCGCTCGCCCAACGGTAGTTGCAGCGCAAGGCTTCGAAGATGAGCAGCGGCTTGCCAAGCTGCGCGGCCCATTGGGCGGCGCGGTCGAGGCTGAAATTCGAGCCGCTGCGTCGAAACGCGATCATCCAGTAGAGCACGTACTCGCCGCCGCGTTTGGGCGGAGCGTCTTTGCAAATGCGCACACGCAAATCGGGAACCACACGCACCGCGCTTTCGAACGAAGTTACCAGGATTGTGGAAGTGCGGGATTATATGAAGCGCGACGCCCGAGCGCGCGGCGATCCGCCTCACATATCGAACCGCGCATCCGAATCCCCAGCGCGAACGAGCGGGGTAGCGTGTTGAGAGCAGCGAGGGTCGAGTCGGGACAGAACAACCGATCCGAACGCGACCCGCAAGCGAGTGATCCGCGAAACGCAGCGAGCCGATCCGTCCCACTACTCCGTCGACTCGCGCGTTCGGCGATCCTTGCGCAGAATCACATACCTGCCGCCTTCGCCGATTTCCAGTGAGCTGGGCTTTACGGTCGCCGGATAGGCCCGTGCCCCGCCGCCGTCAGGCCGCATGGTGAGCGTGAAACCGGTGAACCGATACGTCCCGGTTTCGCGGTTCGTCTTGCCGTCGATTGTGACCGTCGCCTCGAATCGTCCGCTGCGGTCAAATCGAGCATCGTCGATCGCAAACACCTCGCGACTCGGCGCGGCACGCACCATTTGCCACGCGCCGACGATCGACCGGCTGCAGCCGCTCGTCGCACTGAGCATCAATATCAAGACCGTCATCAGGCTCGCGTTTCGCATGGCGTCGAATCGTAACATGAAATTGCGCCGCGATTCAGCGTTTCCGGACGCGCAACCGTCGCGCTGCCACAGGCTGGCTCAGCGCTGAGTTCACCCGCGACGCAAATCCAAGCAGACATTCAGCCGCAGTGCGACGTCCGCCATGCGAAATATTGCAGGCACCTCCCCAACTTGCCGATGACTCCAACGTCCCCGCTGCTCCGTTCACGCGGACGTACGGTGAGCGGGACGGATGAACCAACTTTTCGCTCGGGAGACACACTGTGAAAGGCCTTACGCGTCGAACTCGCCTCGGCTTCTCGCTCGTCGAACTGGTCGTCGTGATCGTGATCATCGGCATCATCGCCGCCATGGCCATCCCGCGCCTCAGCCGCGGCTCGGCCGGCGCCGGCGACTCGGCGCTGGCCGGCAACCTCGCCGTTCTGCGCAACGCGATCAACATGTACGCCGCCGAGCACGTGAACAAGTTCCCCGGACATGACAGCGGCAACATGAAGAACCATCTGATCCAGTACAGCACCGAAGGCGGCGCGGTTCAGGCGACGCGCGACGCGAGCCACAAATTCGGCCCGTATCTCGCCGCGTTCCCGCCCTGTCCGGTCGGCAACCCGTCCGACCCGACCGGCGTGCTGATCAGCGCGACTTCGCCGCCGACCGTTGACACCACCAACGGCGAGGGCTGGGTTTACAACTTGTCGACCGGCGAGATCATCGCCAACACCAACGCGACCGATCAGTCCGGCAAGACGTACAAGTCGTACTAATCGGGCAGTCCGCGTTCGGTCTGGTCTACGAGCGAATCCGCCGCGGGATCGGAGAACCCTCCGATTTCGCGGCTTGGTTTGTTTGCACTCTCGCTCAGCCGTCAGCGTGTCGCTGCGACCATCACGTTGTCGATCAGCCGCGTCTTGCCGATGTACAGCGCCACGGCGATCAGCGCTGCTCGATCGATTCGATCGACCGACTGCATCGTGTCCGCGTCTACAACGCTCACATAATCGATTCGCTCGGGAGCGGATTCGGCGATGATGCGCTCCATCGTCGTGAGAATCTCTGTGACGCGCGTCTCGCCTTCGCCGACCAGCCGTTCTGCCGCGCGCAGCGCCCGATTGATGCACCGCGCTCGGCGACGCTCGTCAGCCGACAGATACGCATTTCGACTGCTCATCGCCAGCCCGTCCGGCTCGCGCATCGTCGGCACGCCTACGATACGAATCGGAAAATCGAGATCGATCACCATGCGGCGAATGACCGCGAGTTGCTGCGCGTCCTTCTGACCGAAGTATGCGACATCCGGCTGCACGATGTGAAACAGCTTGCTCACGACGGTCGCCACGCCATCGAAATGGCCGGGTCGATGCGGGCCGCAAAGTGTGTCGGCGAGCTTTGCCACGCGCACCGTCGTCTTCGCCTCGGCACGATACATCACTTCGACCGGCGGCAGGAAGACCAGTTGCGTTCCCGCGTTTCGGCACTTTTCGAGATCGCCGACCTCGTCGCGTGGATAGCGGCTGAAGTCTTCATGCGGACCGAACTGCGTCGGATTCACAAAGATGCTGACCACCGGCCAGGTGCCGTCCGCCCGAGCCGCGTCGATCAGCGACACATGCCCGGCGTGCAACGCCCCCATCGTCGGCACGAATCCGATTTCGCGTCCGCCAGCCCGCGCCGCATCAACCACCCGCCGCACGTCTTCGATCGATTTGCAGATTTGCATGCCATATTCAAACCGGAGCGAAGCGGGATGGGAACAGGCTGACCGTGCTGTGGCGCGTCGGCGCTGAAAATCCGAACGCGCAACGCGAGCAACGGAGTAATCCGCGGGAGTGCGTGCGCGTTGAATTCCGTGACCGCCCCGATCGCCGCGGCTTACCCCACTCGCTCACGCTCGGGGTTCGGATGCGCTTGCCGCGCGCGGGATTCTTTCACCGAGCAACTTCAAGCGAACGACGCGAAGTACTCCAGTGCGATTCGCTCATACGCCGACGCGCCCGCCAAAAGCTCATCCTCGCGAATGTACTCATCCGGCGTGTGCGACCGTGGCGAATGGCCGGGGCCGATCTTCACCGCGGGAGTGCCCGCAAGAAAGACCATGTCGCTCATCGCCGGGCTTCCGCCGGGCGTTGTTCCCGGCAGCGCACGAACTGCGGCTTGCACGATCGGCTGCGCGTCATCGGTACTCATCGCTGCGAGCCGCTTGCTGCGCACGAGCACCTCGCTGCGCAGCGCCGCCTGCACGCGCGCGATCGTCTCGTCGTGCGACTCCATCGGTGTCGTGCGAATGTCGATGAAAAACTCGCATTCGTCCGGAATCACGTTCAGCACTACGCCGCCGGCGATCTTGGTCACATGTCCGTGCGCGCGGCCGAGCAGCGGATGCGCCGGCCCCCAATCAAACGTGCGGAGCGCGACTAGATCAACCGCCGCGACCTGAATCGCGTTGTTCGGCGTGTCGGCGGGCGTGTTGGCCGGGTGGCTCGTGCGGCCGCGCGCGACGCATCGCAGAATCAGCAGGCCGCGCTGCGCCGTCATCGGCTGCAAATCGGTCGGCTCGCCCACCAGCCCGGCATCGATCGGCTGAATCGTGCCGATCACCTCGCTCAGCCCCCCGCCGGTGATTTCCTCTTCGACGGTGAGCGCCAGGACAACCGTTCCGCCGAGCGACCCACCGGCGTCGAGCCGCTGCTTGAGCGCGATCGTGGCCGACAGCATCGCCGTCACGCACCCCTTCGCGTCATTCGCTCCGAGTGCGATGATGCGATCGCCCTCGCGCCGCGGCGTCCACGGGTCGGCGCTCCAGCCGGCCGCGGGCGGCACCGTGTCGAGATGTGAATTGAGCAGCAGCCGCGGCCGCTCGCGATCGCCGATCTCGGCAATCACATTGTGCCCGGCGCGCCGCGTCGCGATTCCCGCGGCATGCAACTCGGCCTGCACCGCGTCGGTCATCGCGCCTTCATCGCGCGAGAGGCTCTTGATCGCGACGAAGCGGAGGAGCCGAGCGACAATTTCGTCGGGCCGCGGGGACATTAGGCCACCAGTTTTCGCGCGTCCGAGGCCGGTGAATGCAGAATGCAGAATGCAGAATGCAGAACGTCGCGCGAACTGGCGAACGTCGCCCGCGTTTCGAACGACCTTCTGCATTCTGCATTCTTCATTCTTCATTCTCTCTATTTTGCTCGTTCGCGCCGCGCCACGAGCAACGTCCCCGATCCCTCGTTCGTAAACACCTCGCCCAGAATCGTGTCCGGCACCGTGCCGTTGATGATGTGTACACGCGGGACGCCGCCGCGCAGTGCATCGGCGCAGGCTGAAAGTTTCGGCAACATCCCGCCGCTGATGACGTTTGTCCGCGTCAGGTCTTCGAGATCGTCGAGATCGATGTACGGTTCGAGCGTATCGGGGTCGTTGACGTTTCGCATCACGCCGTCGACGTTGGTCAGCAGCATGTACTTCACGGCCTTCAGATCGACCGCGACACGGGCCGCGACCGTGTCCGCGTTCACGTTGTAAATCTGCCCGGCCGTGTCCGCGGCCAGCGACGCGATCACCGGCACGAACCGGCTGCTGAGCAGGTGCTCGAGCAATTGCGGGCGCGACTCGACGATGTTGCCGACAAATCCGAAATCGACATCGCGTTTCACGCCGGTCACCGGGTCGGCCACCGGCCGCACCGGGCGGCGAATGACCGTGATGCTCGCCGCATCGCAACCCGTGAGGCCGACCGCGGGCACGTCGAACTTGCGAAACGCCGCGATCAGATTGGTGTTGATCGTGCCGGCAAACGTCATTTTGGCCAGTTCGAGCGTTTGCTCATCGGTAATTCGCCGCCCTGCGACGAATTGGGGCTCGATTCCCATGCGGCTGCAAAGCTGAGTAACCTGCTCGCCGCCGCCGTGAATGACGACCACGCGAATTCCGAGCGTCGCGAGCAGCGAGAGCTGTTCGACGACGTTGTCGAGCGTCGCGCCGGGGTCACAGAGCCGACCGCCGAGCTTGACCACGAATACCTTGCCTTCGTAGGCACGAATGTACGGAATCGCGGTTCGCAGAGCGCGAATATCGGGTAGCGAACTCACCATCGCTGTCGAATCTCCTCAGCTCGCCGCAGCGGCGCGCAGAGCGGGAGTATCGCGACAGGTGCGGCTGGATTCAAGCGGCGTGCTTGC
>JBJXFK010000063.1:0-2758 GCA_046155505.1 Phycisphaerae bacterium | reverse complement strand
TTCACGGCGGGCCGCGCGGGACTCGCGCGAAACGCGATGCTCTCGACGCGCGCGATCGGCGGTCAATTGCAGAAGTTCGCGCTGCTCGGCGAAGTGACGGCTGAGGCGGTGCAGGGCTTGATGATCGCCGTCGACAAGGCCAAAGAGCTCGACACGATTCTGAATGACCCGACGTTGACGCCGAGTGAGCGCGTGGATCGCATGTTGTCGCTGGTGAAGCAGGCGGCGGCGACCGGGGCGCTAACGTACATCAATGTGCGCGGTTCGAAGGCGAAGGGCCGCACCGAGACGATCATCGACGAGCCGACGCTCAAGCGGTTGAAGGATCCGAATCAAACGATCGACCTCGATGCGCTCAAAAAGCAGCGTGGCAACACGGCCGATGGCGAATCGCGGGTGAAGGTGCAGGACGAGCCGGAGCGCGCTCCGACGAACGCGGAGAAAAAGAAGCCCGAAGGCGGCACGCGACCGCTCAAGCCCGGCCCGGTCAGAAAGCCGAAACGCGGCAAGCTCGACTTCACCGAAGCGCCGCCGCCGCCGAAACGCGGCATGACGCACACGGACGACTTCGACTTCGAGGAAGCCGCGCTAGCGACCGATCGCATTTACTTGTGTCGTGATTCGAACGAAGCCGCGCTCAAGCACATGCAGGACAAGACCAAAGGCCCCAAGCCCGAGGACTTGAAGGCCAAGACGCTCAAGAGCGGCAGGAACGTCGGCCTCGCCGCAGCCAGCCCGACCGACCCGCGGCTGACCGAAATGCTCGCGGCGATGCCGTCGAAGAAAACCGGCAAGCCGCCGATGCCGTACGATGAGTTCGTGGAAACACAGCTTACGAAGAAGGGCTTCTGGGCCGACCCGAACGACGACTATGTCGTCAAGAGCGACAAGTACTCGGGCGGGTACTACAGCGATTACGACCTGCACGGCGTGTACGATAAGAAGGGCAACGACGTTTACAGCGAAGCGGTTCGCAAGGATCTGAACGACCGCATGGGTCGCGAAATGGTGCAGCATGGCCCGCATGATGATTGGCCGAAACGCAACCACCCGGAAGCGGGACCGAATCGCGGGCCGCAGCCGCCGGTGACGGCGTATGTGCCGATCAACGGCGAGGTGAAGAAATTTCACCTGACCACGCGCGAAGAGATGAAGGCGTTTTACGAGGCGTGGGGGATACCGTGGAGCAAGATTTACCCGGATCACTAGAGTACCTAGTGCTCAGCGCCTAGTGCCTAGCGGGGAGTGCAAAGTGCAAAGTGAAGAGCGGCACGCGGGATGGTGGATGCGGTCGGTTGCGCGGGGCTTTCACTTTGAACTTTGAATTTTGCACTTTGAACCGTCTCGCGGAGCGAATGCGATGATTGTGCCATTCAAGAAAGTTGAGCGCGATGAGGTTGTGCTGCTGCATGCCGAGGCATTGCAGCGGTACGCGGTTGCGCGCGAAAAGCTTGACCGCGATGCGGCTCGTTTGGCGATGGCCGAGGCGCAGAAGCTTGAGAAGGACTATTACGATCGCTTGCCGCGACCGGTGATGGCGTCGTGTCCGTTTTGCGACAAGCCGCTGCATCGTGCGTTCGATCCCTTCGGACTGGACGGCATGTGGTGGGGCAAATCGGCGACTCCGCCGCAGCCGCCGGCGTGCACGCATTTTTGTTTGCTGCGCGGCGCGGTGCATTTTCAGGGCTTGCCGCCGCAGGCCGGCGCGAGCGAAGTGCGTCCCGGCCCGGAAGTGCCGTATGTGATTCCGCGCATCCTCAACATGCCCGACATGGTGATGGTGATCGGCCGCATTGAGCTTTCACCCGGCTACGTCGCGTACCCGCTGGCGTACTTTGCGAAGCGGCGTCCGCCGGTGCATGAACTTACCGCGGAGTGGGCGCGGTCGATTCACACCTGGCGACGCACGAGCGGCGAGACGGGTTGGGAAGTGCCGGTCGACGTGTGGGATTTTGAATTGCAGCCGTGGATCGACGCGGGCAAAGTGCGTTGGTGCGATCCCGCATCCGCGAATCAAAAGCTCGCGCCGGCGGCGAGCAGCGGTGCGACCGCATGCCCATACGCGAACCTGCCGGGTCGTCGCGGCGATATCGCAATCACGCTGTCTGAGTTTCGCGAAATCGGCGAGCCGGATGGTCAGCCGTTCATGCCGATTGACGATTGAAAGCAGAGATCGAAGAGAACGGCATGATTGTCGAAGTTCGGTGGAGCGTCCGGTGAGAGTGTAACGGTAGGCGATGCCCACCCTACGCGGCGAGCAGATCGCGGAGCTTTTGCATGCCGAGGCGGATGCGGGTCTTGATCGTGCCGAGCGGGATCGACAGCTTGCCGGCGATCTCTTCGTGTGTCATGCCGCCGTAGAACGCCAGCTCGATCGCCTGACGCTGCTCGTGCGGCAACGTGCGAAGTGCCGTGCTGGCCCGCTGCGCTTCTTCGCTGCGGCTGGCATCGGCGACGGCGGTGTCGTCCTGTGGCGCGTCGTGATGTTCGACCGAGAGGGTCGCGTGTCGGCCCGTGCGGCGCAGTTGATCAAGCCCGCGCGAACGAGCGACGAGTAGCAACCACGCCAGCGGCGAGCCGCGCGATTGGTCGTAGTTGGCCCGGCTGGTCCAAATGTAGAGGAACGTCTCCTGCATCGCGTCTTCGGCGACGCGCGCGTTGCGACAGAGCTTCATCAGCAGGCCGTAGACACGCGACGAATGGCGATCATAAAACTCAGCGAAACAGGCGCGGTCGCCGCTGGCGATTTGTGAAAGGA
>JBJXFK010000046.1:0-8560 GCA_046155505.1 Phycisphaerae bacterium | reverse complement strand
TGAACAGCACGCTGCGCGGGATCGAATCGCCGGCGGAGGCGCTGGCGGATGCGCAGAAGAATATGGATCGGATCGTGGCGGAGTATCAGCGGATGGCGGCGCGGCGGGCGGGGCGGTGAAGCTGTTTCGCTTGTTTTTGTGTGTTTGCGGCGCGGGCGATGGGTATGATGGAGTTGGTTGTGGAGTACGTTCATGCCGATTGTTGCGCCGCCGCGCGATGCATCGTACGTTCCGATCGGCTATTGCCCGGCGTGCGGCTATCCGTGTGATCCGGGGCGGTGCGCGGAGTGCGGGCGCGAGGTGAAGCGTCCGCTGCGGCGCGATCCGCGGGTTGGTGTTGGGCGGCTGCTGCGGTTCGGGCGGACGGTTGCGGTGACGATCGTGTTACTCGGTGGTGTCGGCTATGGGGCGTTGGCGTGGGCGTATCGGTACGCGCCAAGCGATGCGGTCTCCGCAGTCGCCGATGCTGAGCTGTGGGGGCTCAGTAGCATCGCGATCGACATGATTTCGTGGCGATGGGCGGAGTTCGACCGGCAGTCAATCGCACATGTGGAGCGGATTCGGGCCGAGATCGCCGCGACCCCCGATCATTCGTGGGCGGGCGATTATCGCGAGGCGAATTCGGATTTTCCAGATCGCTTGTATGTTGCACCAGGCGGCGGGATGGCCGAGTACTGGGCGTCCCTGTGTGGGTTCGCAAAGCGTGTGGGCCCGGACCGGATGGGCACATTTGTATCCGACTCGGGCGATGAGTTGTGCTTCGATGAACTCGAATTCGTCTGGAGAACGGGAATCACTGAGCGGATCACGTTCGCAAAGTTTCGCTGGGGCGCAAGGAGTTGTTTGATCAACACGAATTCGATTCCCAGTGAAGACGCCGCTCCGGTGCCGCTGCTCGGCGCACTTCACTTTATCTATTTCCGTGTGAGCGAGGCGCACTTACCGTTCGTTGGAACGCCCGAGCTTCCCGACGAATGGCGACGAGCTTTTCAAACGCGTTGGCGATTGGCGACGATTACGAGCGTACACATTGATCCCGATGAGACGCACGACTCCGACAGAAAGTCGTTCGTTGTCTCGTGTCAGGTTGACGTGCCGGTGTCACGTGAACGAACGATCATCGGCCTATTCGCGGACATGCCGCGTGCGGCAGTATCACCGGGAACCGGTGAATTCGACACGCTTGCGTATTACGCGGTTGTGCAAGCAGGCGAATCGCTCGTCGAGCCGCAGATCGGGTGGCAATTTGCGTACGACTGGGACGATAGTGCCGAGGAAGGCGAGGCGGAATTCGTCGGCTCCGACTCAGCGACGGCTGAAGCGAACCAGGCCACGCCGTGATTCGAAGAAAGGCAAACGCCGCGCAAATCTGAGTCTCCAACGCGATGCTGCTCGCGAATCCAATCCGACTCATACGAAAGACTCTCGAATGTTCGCAACGGCGGCGCTCATCGGCCTCGATTTCAGCGGCGGCGTCGATGCCGGGCGGAAGATCTGGCTCTCGATCGGTCGCACCGACGAGGGCGGGCGGTACGTGGTGGAGCGGTGCCTTCCGGCGGTCGAGTTGCCGGGATCAGCGGCCGAGCGCAACGCGGCGATTGGCGCCGTTCGGCGACTGCTGCGAGAGCTGACGCCGGACGGGGCGACGACGATCGTCGGTTGCGATTTTCCGCCGAGCTTGCCGCTGATGCTGATTCCCGGCGGGGATTGGCGGGCGTTTGTCGAGGATTTTCCGAGGCGGTTCCCCAATGAAAGCACCTTTCGGGCCGAATGTACGCGACTCTCCGGCGGGCGTGAGGTGAAGCGGCGGACAGATCGCGAGACGAAGACGCCATTCTGTGCGTACAACCTGCGCATGTATCGACAAACGTATTTCGGGATTCGCGATTTGCTGCGGCCGCTGGTGCGCGAGGCGGGGGCGCGCGTTATGCCGATGCAGCCGCCTCAGACGCGCGGTTTGAATCTAATCGAGGTGTGTCCGGCGTCGACGCTCAAGCGGCTCGGGTTGTATCGACCGTACAAGGGTAAGACGGACGCGCATCGGCGGATGCGACAGTCGATTCTGTCGGTGCTGCGCAAGGGCGCGAGGTTGTCGTATTCGCCCGCTATCGCGCGCCGAATCGCGAGTGACGCGGAAGGCGATGCGCTGGATAGCGTGATCGCGCTGCTGGTGACAGCGCGGGCGGCGGCGGGCGGATTGGCGTGTCCAGGCGGGCCGGAGTATCACGTTGAGGGTTATGTGTTTGCGTAGAAGTAAGTGCCTACAAGCACGAGTGGCTCGCGCGTCGTGCCCGTCTCTCGATACCGAGGCTTACCCCGCTCGCTCGCGCTCGGGGTTCGGGTTCGCTCGCGCGCGGCCACGGCACTCAATTGCGCGTCGCGTTCGGATCGCTGCCGCGACGCACTCGGGACTCCCGTGGCTTCAGTATCCCGCCGCGTGGCCGTCCTTGCGCGATTCGGATGCACCAAAGTAGACGCCGGTCGCCGGGTCGCGCAGGATCGCCTGAAAGCCGCCGTAGGGGCCGACTTGCGGCTGAATGACGTGGCCTATCTGCACGAGTCGACGCGCGGTTTCGTCGTCGATGCCAGATTCGAGCGACACGCGGCCGCCGTCGGTCATTTTCGGGCCGAACGGTTCCGACGAGCCGGTGTGATACCAGCGGGCGGCGTCGCCGGCTTCCTGCACGTTCATGCCAAAGTCGATGATGTTGCACAAAATCTGCACATGCCCCTGCGGCTGCATGTCGCCGCCCATCACGCCGAAGCTCAGCCACGGCTTGCCGTATTTGGTCACAAACGCCGGGATAATCGTGTGAAACGGGCGCTTGCCGGGGGCATAAACGTTGGCGTGGCCGTCTTCGAGCGAGAAGAGCGCGCCGCGATCCTGAAAGCAAAAGCCGAGGCCGGTCGGGCAGAGGCCGGAGCCGAAGCCGCGATAGTTGCTTTGAATGAGCGAGACCATGTTGCCGGCGGCGTCGGCGACGGTGAGATAGACCGTGTCGCCGTCGCGGAGTTTCTCGTGGGCGGCGGCGATTTGATTTTGGATTTCGGATTTTGGATTTTGGATTTCGGACGCAAGACCTTTGTCGCTCCGTCGCTCCGTCGCTTCGTCTCTGCCTTCATGCCTCCGTGCCTCCGTGCTTTCGTGCCTCTCCGCGCTCGCTCCTTCCAGCCCCGCGACAATGGTACGTTTCGCCCGTTTCGGATCGATCAGCTTGCGTCGCTCGGCCGCATATTCCTTTGAGATGAGCTTGTCGGTCGGCTGATTGAAAAACGCCGCGTCCGCGTAGAGTCGGGCGCGGTCCTCGTACACGATCTTCTTCGTTTCGAGCATCGTGTGCAGGTAGTCGGCTGAATTGCAACCCATCGCCCGCAGGTCGAAGCCTTCGAGAATGTTCATCATTTGCAGCACCGCCGTACCCTGGTTGTTGCCGCCGATTTCCCACACGTCGTACCCACGGTAGTTGGTCGAGATCGGCGTGACCCACTCCGACGTGTGCGCCGCGAAATCGGCTTTGCGCAAGCAGCATCCGTGAGCCTGACAAAACGAATCCATCGCGTCCGCGAGCGCCCCCTTGTAGAACGCATCGCGACCCTGCGCACCGATCGTTTCGAGCGTTGCGGCCAGCATCGGATTGCGATGCAGCTCGCCCTTGCGCGGTGCGCGGCCGGCGGGAAAAAACGTATCTGCGAAGCCCGGATACTCGCGCAGCCGCTCGCCGAACGCCCAGTAGTAGGCGATGAGCTCGCTGACTGGAAAGCCGTCGCGGGCGTAGTCGACGGTCGGCTTCAGAATGTCGGCCATCGGCAGCTTGCCGAATTTGGCGTGCAGCTCGAACCAGCCATCGACGCAGCCGGGGACGGTGATCGGAAGCGGCCCGAAATCGGGCATTTGTTTGAGCGCGTGTTTGGTGCGCAGCTCGTCAAGCGTCAGCCCGAGCGGCGATCGACCGCTGGCGTTCAGCGCGTGCAGCTTTTGCGATTTCGCATCCCAGACGATCGCGAACAGATCGCCGCCGATGCCGCTGCCGGTCGGCTCCATCAGCCCGAGCGCCGCGTTAGCCGCGATCGCTGCGTCAATCGCGGTGCCGCCGCGCTTGAGAATGTCGAGCGCGATCGTCGTGGCGAGCGGGTGACTGGTCGCCGCGATGCCGTGCTGCGCGATGACTTCGCTGCGCGTGGCGAACATGCGCCCGGTGACGCGATCACCGCCGGCGGCGAAGGGGCAGACGGCAAGCAGGAAGGCCAACGTGCTCGCGAGCGCAGCAAGATCACTCAACTGGTTCATTTCACGTCCTGCCGAGGATAAGATTTGCATCGAATGGCGTTCCAGGGGGCATGGGAGTGATGATAACGGCGGTTGGCGGGCATCGCGCTTGCGCACGATCAAAGAACCGCGGTGGGCCGCGGTGCTCCAGTCGCGATGCCCCGCGCCACGCGCGACGGTGCGGATTGACCGTCGCCGCAGAACGCGCGACACTCCGCTCGTGGAGTTCTTTCTCGCACATCTCTGGATTTTCCACCTCGCGGTCAGCGTGGTCGGCGTCATGCTCGTCCTGCAACGCCGCACCGACCCGGCGGCGATGCTTTCCTGGATTTTGGCGATTTTCTTCATGCCGATTCTGGGCATCTTCCTCTACTTCCTGATCAGCCCCGGTCGCGTGCGCGGTCGCCTGACGCGCCGCCGTCGCCGTGTAGCGCACCTAATCGCCGAAATCGATCGCGACGCGCTGGCCCGCATCGGCCAGTCGGCCCCGCTCGCGCGCAGCGTCGCACCCGAGCTCGCAACCATCGAGGCGCTCGGCGAGCAGATGGTGCACATGCCCGCGACCGGCGGGAACCAGATCGACTTCTATTCCGAAGCCGAGGCGAATTACTCGGCGCTCGAAACCGCGATCCGCACCGCCCGCCACCACATCCACATGCAGTACTACATCTGGCAGGGCGACGAGACCGGACGGCACTTTCGCGATCTGCTCATCGAAAAAGCGCGCGAAGGCGTGCGCTGCCGCGTCCTGCTCGACGCCGTGGGCTGCTTCATGCTCGGCAAGCGCTTCACACAGCCGATGGTCGATGCCGGCGTCGAAGTCGCGTTCTTCATGCCGCTCTATCGATTTCGCAAACGCTGGTCGCCGCACCTGCGCAATCACCGAAAAATCGCAGTGATTGACGGCTATACCGCCTTCACCGGCAGCCAAAACATCGGCGACGAATATCGTGGGCGGCTCAAGCGGCTTAGCCCATGGTACGACAGCCAGATTCGCGTGCGCGGCCCGGCGACGCTGCTCCTGCAACAAATTTTCTGCGAGGACTGGGCCTTCGCCACCGAGCAGATGCTGCTGGGCGACGAGTATTTCCCGACCTGCACCATCGCGGGCGACAGCATGGTGCAAATCCTGCCCAGCGGGCCGGACCAGGACGTGAGTGTGCTGGGCCAGATCATGTTCGCCGCCGTCGCGACGGCGCGCGAGTCGATCCGCATCGCGACGCCTTACTTTGTGCCTTACCCGGCTCTGCGCATGGCGCTGCAGCATGCGCGCTATCGCGGCGTGCGGGTGCAGATTGTTGTGCCGTCGCGCACGGACAGTCGGCTGGTGCTCTGGGCGTGCCGCAGCTACTACCCGGAGATGCTCAAATCCGGGATCGAGCTGTACGAGTTTGATCACGGCATGTTGCACTCCAAGATGCTGACGGTCGACGATCAGTTTTGCATGCTCGGCTCGGCGAACATGGACGTACGCAGCTTTCGGCTGAATTTTGAAGTGACGGCGCTGCTCTATGACGAGCGCGTAACGCGGCAGGTGGTCGCGTGCATCGAGAAGCACCTGGCCGAGAGCCGTGCGATCGAGCCGAAGGACGTGTTCGGCTCGCCGTGGTCGCGGCAGGTGACGGAGGGGGCGGCACGGCTGTTTGCGCCGCTGCTGTGATGGGGGAACAAGGAAACAAAGGACCAACGGGACAAGGTGTAGGGTGAGCATTGCCCACCATTTTTCGCGAGATTGAGAATCAGGCGAATGGCGGGCGATGCCCACCCTACAGGCTCTCATTGATGCGTCCTTCGAGTCGCTACTTCTCCACTCGTGCACTCTTCACATACGTGCGAATGCTCTCTTCGCGCTTCGCCATCGTCGCCGCCGGGCCGGTGGCTTTGACGAACCATGTACCGCCGGGCGTCTCGATGACGGCGGCGAACATGCGAAAGTTGTCGCGCGGGCCGGTCGCGGGGACGCCGGGCATCTGGCCGGGATCGTATCGACCCGACACGTCGAGCCACGAAACCGGCAGTCCGCTCGCTTCGAATTTCTCCTCCTTCGAAGCGTCTCCGGGCAGGGGCTTGCCGTCGGCAGTTTTGAACTGGCCCTTCCAGCGTTCGATGTTGTCGCGCACCGGGCCGCCTTCGCCCTTGCCAAAATAAAACACGACCAGTTCGCCGTCTTCGCTGTCGCCTTCGACTCTCGGAAGGCCGTACTGCGCTTTACGCATCGAGCTTCGCGGCTGCTGCTTGGTCCAGTCGGCGGGGGCTTCGAATTTCACTTCCGCCGCCGCGCCGCCGACGGGCGGGTGGCCGGCGGGCGTGTCGGTCGTGCGAGCACCGGCACCGGACGCGCTGGTCGGCGGATGGCCGGGCGGCATCGCGCCGCCGGCGGACGCTGCGCCGGTCGGCGTGCCCGTTGTCTTGTCGTCGATGAATGTCTTCACGGCCGCCAAGTCGGCTTCGCTCGGCTGCGATCCGGTGGGTTTTGCGGCGGCGGACGGCGGTTTGTTAAGCGCGCTTCCCGCAGGCTTTGAATCGCAACCAGTCAATACTGCAACCATCGCGAACGCAACGGCAACTTTTTGCAATGAACACATGCGAACGATCTCCTCGCACCACGCGATCGCGCGCTGCCGCGCGATCACAACCCCCGGTAAACGCCGGCAAAGAATAGCTCACGCGCGTCGCTGCGGCGAATTGCATCCGCAGCGCCTTCCCTCGGCGTTTTCAACCCCAAGTGCAATGGTCCCAGACGCATCGACGGCTTGGCCCCGCGCGTTCGCGGACCCTACACTAAACACTTCCGTGAACGACGCCCGATTCGAACAACTCGACCATCTCTTCAAAGCCGCCCTGGAACTCCCAGTCGCGGATCGGTCGGCGTTTCTGCAGCGTGCGTGCGGCGACGATCGCGAATTGCTCGACGAAGTGCGATCACTGCTCGGCTTTCACGAGCGCGAAACGGTCGTGCTCGCCGAAGGCGTGCTCAACGTCCCGCTTCCCGCCGCCGCACTCGAAGCCGAAGCACCGGAGCAGACCCTGCCGCGACCGTTCGGGCGCTACCAACTGATGCGTGTGATCGGCCAGGGCGGCATGGGAATCGTCTATGAGGCGGTGCAGGATCAGCCGCGGCGGACCGTCGCGCTGAAGGTGATTCGTCCCGATCTCGCCGGTCGCGGCATCCTGCGGCGGTTTCAACTCGAAGCCGACGTGCTGGCCCAGCTTCAGCATCCGGGCATCGCGCACATCTACGACGCCGGCGTGGCCGATGGCAAGCAGCCGTATTTTGCGATGGAACTCGTCCGCGGTGAGCCGCTCTGCGACTACGCCCGCACGCACAAACTCGTGACCCGCGCCCGACTCGAATTGTTCGCGCTCATCTGCGACGCCGTGCAACACGCGCACGAGCGCGGCGTCGTGCATCGCGATCTGAAGCCGGGGAACATCCTGGTGGGTGAAGGCACGGAGGCACGAAGGCACGAAGGCACGAAGGCGGAAGCCAACCCGGCCGGTTACTCCCTCCGTGCCTCCGTGCCTTCGTGCCTTCGTGCCTTCCCCAAATCCTCGACTTCGGCGTCGCGCGGGTCATCGGGCCGCAGGCGCAGGACATTACGTTGCGAACCGACATCGGGCAGCTCATCGGCACGATTCCGTACATGAGCCCCGAGCAGGTGCGCGGCGACTCGAGCGCGATCGATCAGCGTTCCGATGTCTACGCGCTGGGCGTGATTTTGTATGAACTGCTCGCCGACCGCCTGCCGCTCGATGTGCGGCATCAGTCGATTCCCGAAGCCGCGCGCATCATTCGCGACGAAGAACCCACGCGACTCAGTTCGCTGCACTCGCAGTTTCGCGGCGACATCGACACGATCGTCGCCAAAGCGCTGGAAAAAGACCCGAACCGTCGCTACATGTCTGCTGGTGCTATGGCCGACGACATTCGCCGCTTCCTCCGCGATGAGCCGATCGTCGCTCGGCCGGCGACGACGTGGTATCAGATTCTAAAATTCGCTCGGCGGCATCGCGAACTGGTCGCCGGCCTAGCCCTGACGTTTGTGACGCTGATGGTTGGCCTGGTCGTTGTGGCGAACTATGCGATGCGCGAAAGCCGGCTGCGCGTCGTAGCTGATGAAAACGCCGAGCGATCGCAACGCAACGAACTGGAGGCGCGCCGCGCGGCGTATCGGGCGAACATCAGCGCGGCGGCGGCGTCGATCGAGAGCCACGAAATCGCAACCGCGCGAGCGCGACTCGACGCTGCGCCACCGGAACTGCGCGGGTGGGAGTGGCATTATCTCGCCGGTC
>JBJXFK010000092.1:0-3482 GCA_046155505.1 Phycisphaerae bacterium | reverse complement strand
AGACTCACTGACTCTACATCCCCTAGCGCATCACATCTCTGCTAGAATACCGTTCGAGGTGGTACGTGATGATCCTCGACCGCTGGCTCGCCGCCGAACGCGCCGCCTGGAAACCCCAGCAGCGGCTGTCGCCCAGCGCATGGGCCGAGCGGCATCGCGTGCTCAGCCGCATGCAATCGGCGCGGCCCGGTAAATGGAAGAACGCGCAGGCGCCCTATCTGGCCGGTTTGATGGACCTCTGCACCCGCCGCGGCGTGGAAGAGATCAGTATCGTCAAAGCGGCCCAAATGGGCGTATCCGAAGCATTGCGCAACATTGTCGGCTACTTCGCGCACCAGGAACCTGATCCAATCCTGCTGGTGCTGCCCGATGAACAGACGGGCCGCAAGATCGTCGCCCAGCGGATCGTGCCGCTGCTGCGGACAACGCCTTGCCTGGCGGAGCTGTTCACGTCGGCGAGTCGCGATATCCAATTGCGGCATGTTTCGTTGGCGAACGGATTCACCCTGCGTTTGGGCTGGTCGGGCTCCCCAGCGTCTCTGGCCAGCGATCCCTGCCGGGTGGTGATCAACGACGAGGTGGACAAGTTTCAGCCGTGGTCGGGCCGGGAGAGCGATCCGATCAGCTTGGGCTACGCCCGCACACAGACCTATGAGGGCCGGAGGTTGATTGTGAACGTCTCGACGCCCACCACCGCCGATGGGTTGATTACGCGCCGGTTCGAAGCATCGTCCTCGAAGCTGCGATTCCATGTTCCCTGTCCGCATTGCGGCGAATATCAGGTGCTGGCGTTCTCCAACATCCGCTGGAAGAAGTTCAATCAGCACGACCCGGCCCAGGAGGCGGCGCTCATCGAAGCCGAGAAAGCGGCCTGGTGCGAATGCTGCCATTGCCATCAGGCGATCGACGAACTGGGCCGCGTGGCGATGGTTCGCAACGGTCGCTGGCGGGTGGACGGCATCGACGGACCGATCACGCCGGAGACGGAGTTGCGCGGCCGAATCGGCGTGCATCTTTGGGCGGCCTACTGCCTTTGGATTCCCCTCTACCGCATCGCGGCCGAGTTCATCAGATGCAAAGACGATCCGATCGCCTTGATGGGCTTTACGAATAGCTGGTTGGGCGAGCCGTTCCGTCAGCAGATCGTGCATTCCAAGGTCGAGGTCTTCGCGTCTAAATGCGACGAGGGCGCGCCGGCGCAGATCGTTCCGAACTGGGCGGTCGCCGTCTTGGCGACGGTCGATACCCAAAAGGACCATTTCTACTACGTCATTCGGGCTTGGGGTTATGGATATCGGTCGCAGCGCGTCGATCACGGCCTCGCCACATCTTTCGACGACCTGCGGCAGCGGATTCTGCACGCGCGCTACCCCTGCGCCGACCAGCGCCCGCCGATGGCCATGTGCGCCGTCGCGATCGACTCGGGCGGCACGACATCTCTCTCAGGAAGTCGTACGCATGAGGTCTATCGCTTCGCCTTGACCAACCCGTCCCGCATTCACGCCATGAAGGGTGCGAGCCAAGTGATGGATGCGCCGATCCGCACGAAGCGCGTGACTTACAGACCGCCCGATGCGAACACCGCGCCGTACCCGGTGTTTTTGACCATTTTCGATCCGAATCATTACAAGGACCGGTTGGCGTCGGCGATTCAGGCCCGCGTACCGGCCATCGACCCACACACCGGCGAAGTCGATGGCGACATCGAACAATGGTCGCTGAACGAACAGCAGGATTCGGACTACAACCGGCAAATGGCCTCGGAGCACAAGGTGCTGATCCGTAAGGCGGGCAACCGCCAGACGCAGGCTTGGGTGCCTATCTCGTCCAGCGCGGCCAATCACTATTGGGACTGCGAGGTCATGCAATTTGCGCTCGCGGACATGGTTCGGGTCGATCTGCTGCCCAAGCCGCATCCGCCGGTTCCAGTCGCGCCGCCACCGCCGCGCGAGCCGAGCATCTTTGATCAACGGCGGCCCATGCCGATTCGAGCACCGCGACCGATTCGGACACGTTATTGAGCGAGTCGCTCCGCTTTGCGGCCGGTGAATTTTTCCCAGCGCTGAACGATGACATCACAGTACAGCGGGTCGAGCTCCATCAGGAACGCCTTGCGCCCCGTCTGCTCGGCTGCCATGAGCGTGGAACCCGAGCCGCCGAAAAGGTCGAGGACATTCTCACCGGGGCGGGATGAATAGTGCATGGCACGCGCGGCGAGTTCGACCGGCTTCTCCGTCAAATGCACCATAGACTGTGGGTTCACCTTCTTCACCGACCAAACGTCGGTCGCATTTGTTGGGCCGAAGAATTCATGGCCCGCGCCCAGACGCCAACCGTAAAAACACCATTCATGGTTTCCCATGAAATCTTTACGCGTCAGCACGGCATGACCCTTCACCCAGATGATGGCCTGGCTGAAGTACAACTCGTGTCGCTTCAACACCGGCGGGTAGTTACCGCAGTTGGCGTAACCGCCCCATATAAAGAATGACCGCCCGGGTTCTAGCACGCGCGCGATGTTCCCGAACCAACCGTCGAGCAGCCGATCGAACTCTTCGTCGCTGACGAAATCGTTGGCCAGCGGGCGGTCCTTTGCACGCAATTTCCGGTCGGTCGCCTTGGATTTCTCGGGGTAGCGCTTCACGTCGGCGCTCTGCTGATGGCCGGAGAACGCGCCGCCGAATGACGAGAGTCCCGCGGCGATGGCGTTGTTGCTGCGCGGCTCGACTTTGACGTTATAAGGTGGATCAGTGTTGACGAGTTGGATACTCGCGCCGTCCAACAGCCTATCCAGATCGGCGGGCGATGCGCTGTCTCCGCACATGAGTCGATGCTCGCCGAGTTGCCAGATGTCGCCCAACTTCGTCGTCGCTTCGTCCGGCGGCAACGGGACTTCATCTTCAATGATCTCGTTCGCCTGCTCCTCGGCAGCCATGATCCTCTGCGAGTGCTCGATCACGTCGTCCAACTGGTCGCGCAAACCGGCGAAGAAGTCATCGCCCAAATCAACATCCTGCAGGAGCGCTTCGAGTTGTTTGATATCGGCGACCGCCATTCCCGCGATCGGGTCGAGGGTGAGCAGGATTTTCCGCTCTGCTTCGTCGCTCCACGAGCCAATCAGCACGGGCACGGCGGTCTTGGGGTCGACCACCTTTTGACGGGCATGACCGTCGATCAGACGCCCTGTCCGTTCATTGAATAGTAAAGCCCCGGCCCACCCGACCTCCTCGTCATCGATCAACCCCTTGAGCGCTGCCATTTGCGGTGCGGGGTGTCTTCGCCAATTCGACGGGTTAGGTGCCAGCGATCCGGCCTCGATCCATTCCAAACGGAGCGTGGGTTGAATGTCTTTCACTTGAACGACCATAAATCACTTCCTTCTCGGCCGCGCGGGCCGGGTTAATCTGTTTCGATCTCAGGCAGGACCGTCTGGGCGGCGAGGTCAGCCAATACGCCGCGAATCCCATCCTCGATCAGCTGCT
>JBJXFK010000032.1:0-9049 GCA_046155505.1 Phycisphaerae bacterium | reverse complement strand
CCCCCCCCCCCCCCCCCCCCCCCCCCCCGCCGCAATTGCTCGTTGTTCAAGGCGAATCGAACCAGTGAGTTTGATAATTCTCTTATCTGTGCGCATCTGTGACATCCGTGGCAATATGAATATCTGCCACGGATGTCACAGATGCGCACAGATAAATACTCGATCCGTTAGTCGCTTCAACTTCTTACGGCCTGCCGCTTGTGGCGCTTCTCAAGGCACCATGCCAACGGCACGGCCCTCCGCTCGAATCGCGTCCATGTCGAGCGCTGCGCAGTCACCCCGATCGAAATCGTCGATCCCTTCCTGCACCATCGTCCGCAGCAAGCCAAGTCGATGCTCGCGTTGTTCGAGCAGCGCGATGGCTTCGCGAACAACGTCGTCGGCAGCCTGAAATCGTCCGCTGGAAACCAGCCGATCCACGACGGCTTGCACCGCTGGATTCAGGAAGATCTGCATTCGACACCTCAATCCAAATTCTAGCATCGCCGACGCGCAACGAGCAGTTAAATTACGCCGACGCACCCAACCGCTGCTCAATCATCACTCCGACCATCTTCGGATCCGCCTTGCCGCCGCTGAGTTTCATTACCTGCCCGGTCAAAAACCCGCGTGCCGCCTGCAGCTTCTTCGGATTCTCGCGCGCATCCCGCACCGCTTGCTCATTAGCCGCGAGTGCCTGATCGACCCAGCCCGCGATCTGATCTTCATCGCGGCTCTGCATCAGTCCCATTTGCTCGGCCAGCATCCCCGGCGAGAGCGTCGCAGCGTGCCCATTGCCGGTCGCCCCCGCGAATCGATGCTCGACCAACTTGTCCGCGATCTGCCCCGCCGCCGTCGCATTCACCTTGCCGCTACTGACCAGTGTCGCCAGCTCCGCCATCGCGGCCGGCTCGATGCCCAGCCCCGCGATCGTCGTCTGCCGCTCGTTGGCGTGCTTGGCCCAAAAGCTGAGAAAGTGCTTGCCGAGGGTGAGCTTGTCCCCGCCCGCTTCCGCCGCATGATCGAGTAAATCCGCCGACGCCCGATCATCGACCAGCGACGGCGCGTCTTTCGCAGGCAGTTTGTACTCGCACACAAACCGCTCCGTTCGCGGAATCGGCAACTCCGGCATTTCCTCGCGCACATGCTCGACCCAGGCCGCATCGACCGTCACCGGCAACAAATCGGGATCGGGAAAATAGCGATAATCGTCGGCCTCTTCCTTCTCACGCTGCTCAAACGTGCGCAGGGCGGCGTCATCCCAGCCGCGGTTGCTCTTGTTGCCGCGTTGTGCGGTCTTGCGACTCTGCTGCCACTCCTCGAGCTGCCGCGCGATCTCAAACTCAACCGCGCCATGCACGCTGCGAAAGCTGTTGAGATTCTTCACCTCGACGATTGGCGTGCGATGCTCCTGGCCGTTCTCGACGATGCGCAGATTGATGTTCGGCTCAAATCGCATCTGCCCCTTCTGCATGTTCGCTTCACTGATGCCCAGGTAGCTGGCGAGCCGCTGAAGCTGCATACAAAACTCGCGCACCTGATCGGCGCAGCGCAGATCCGGCTCGGTCACAATCTCCAGTAGCGGCGTGCCCGCGCGATTCAAATCGACGCCCGTCATGCCCGGGAAATCGTGTACGTTTTTGCCCGCGTCCTCTTCCAGATGCGCTCGGCGAATGCGGATTTTGGCGATCTTCCCGCCGAAGGGCAGTTCAAAGTGGCCATGCTCACAGAGCGGCAGATCGTATTGCGAAATCTGGTAATTTTTTGGCAGGTCAGGATAATAATAACTCTTGCGATCCCACTTCGTGCGCGTTGCGATCTTGCAGTGCAGCGCCACGCCCATCTTCACTGACAGATCGACGGCGTGGCGATTGATCACCGGCAGCGCGCCCGGCAGGCCGAGGCAGGTCGGGCAAACGCGCGAATTGGGCGTCGCACCGAACTCCAGCGCGCAGCCGCAGAACATCTTCGTGCGCGTCGCAAGCTGCACGTGAATCTCAAGCCCGATGATCGGCTCGTATTGCAGCCCGTTCGCGGTCGTCACCAGCATACGGTCGTCACCACCATGCACCCTGACCCGCCGCGTGCTCGCTGCGGCGGAAAACATTTATCGTACCGCCGAACGCGAAGTGCGCCTTTTGCAAAAGGCCCATCGCCCCGCCGTCCGAAGCGCCTGGAGGACAGCCGCCCTCGGCAGTTTCTTCTCGCGCACCCGCCAACACGTCCACACACACCGGCCGCAACGCCCAACGCCGAGCCGTCGCGCACGCATAGCTGACGAGCGCCGTCGCGACTCCCTGTCGCCGCGACGAATCATCGACATAGATATCGGACAATCGCCCGATCTGCCCGACCTGCTGCAACGCCACAAACCCCAGCGGCTCACCCTGACGCATGGCGACAAACACCTCAAACGCCGCGTCATCCAAACGCTGCTCGAACAGCCCAGCTCGCAGCACAGCGATCGACTCGTCGGCGTAGCCACGTTCGCGCAGCATGGCGAGCCGCTGGAACGCCCGCCGCACGCTGCGCGCGCTGAGGATGGTCACGCCGTCCGTCCGGGTCGGCGGTGCGGCACCTGCAGAATTGAACACTGCACAATGCAGCGCAAACCGCTCGAATCCCGCCTCGCGCATGACGGCGACCATCGAGTCGCCGGCCTGCCCGTCCGCCGGAATGATCGCCGAGCACTGCAGCCCGCGTTCGCGATAGAAAGCGTCGACTTCGCGAATGGCTTCGTGTGGCATCGATTGCACCGCGAAATCGGTGACGATGTTTGCTTCGGGGATGGGGCTGACGGTCGCTTCGTCGCGCAGCAAATGCGCGACGCCGCAATCGAGCGTGACCCGCTCGCAGAGTTGATCAAGATACGCCTGCCGCGCTCTGCGCACGGCGGCGATGGTTGCGACATTTGGCACCATACGCGTGAGTATAGTTGCAGACGGGGTTAGCCATTGAATCACCGCGCATGTGCCGATAGATTCGCGCACCGCGTCGCGCCGCATCGCGCGCAAAGGAGTCGTGCGTTGGCCCAGCACTCGACACAAAGCCCCATCGTCAAGCCGCCGCTGAAGCCGCTGTCGCTGACGATCTTCTATCCCTGCTACAACGAAGAGGCCAACGTCGAGCGCGTTACGCGCGCCGCCGTCGCCGCGGGCTGCAAGGTGTGCGACGATCTCGAAGTGCTGATCGTCAACGACGGCAGCCGCGACAAAACAGCCGAGATCGCCGACCGCCTCGCCGCCGAGATTCCGCAGGTGCGGGCCGTACACAACAACCCCAACCGCGGCTACGGCGGCGCACTCCAACGCGGCTTTCGCGAGGCGACCAAGAACTGGATCTTTTACACCGACGGCGACGGGCAGTTTGATTTCGAAGAAATCCCGAAAATCCTGCCGCTGCTCGAAACGCACGACATCATTTCGTGCTATCGCATCGACCGCAAAGACCCGCTGATGCGCAAGCTGAACGCAAAGGCGTGGTCAACGCTTGTCAACATGCTTTTCAACATCGGTCTGCGAGACATCGACTGCGCGTTCAAAATCTACCCGCGTACATTTATCGAACGCATCCAAATGCACAGCACCGGCGCGCTGATCGACACCGAGATGCTCGCAAAGGCCCGCAACCTGAAACTCAAGATCGCACAGACGGGCGTACACCACTACCCGCGCACCGCCGGGCAGCAAACCGGCGCGAATTTCAAAGTGATCCTGCGCGCGTTCCGTGAACTGTTCAAGCTCTACCGCCAAATCAAAACCGAAGGCCGCGACGCGAAATGACGCATGTGGTGTGTTGGTTCTCCCCGATCGATCCCGATTGCCCGCTCGCCGATGACCCACCTTCACTCCCCTCTTCTCTGCGCCTCTGTGCCTCTGCGCCTCTGTGTTTAATCTTCTTCCCGTTAGAATCATCGTATGTTCGCGACAGCGCTCACCGACACCCTCGCCCGCCCGCTGCGCTCCCTGCGCATCTCCGTCACTGATCGTTGCAATCTCCGCTGCCGCTACTGCATGCCCGAAAAGGACTACGTCTGGCTGCCGCGCGAAGCCCTGCTAACCTTCGAAGAAATCGCCGCAATAGCCGACGCGTTCGTCACGCTCGGCGTCACCGACATTCGCCTCACCGGCGGCGAACCGCTGCTGCGAAAAGACCTCGATCGGCTCGTCTCGCTGCTCGCGGCGCGACCCGCCATCGCGGACATCGCCCTCACTACCAACGCGGTTCTGCTGGCGGAACACGCGATATCGCTCCGCGCCGCCGGCCTTTCGCGCGTCACGATCAGCCTCGATTCGCTACGCCCCGATCGCTACCGCGCCATGACTGGCAGCGACAACCTGTCGCGCACGCTCGCCGGCGTCGACGCCGCCACGCCCGCCGGCTTCCGCAACACCAAAATCAACGCCGTCATCATCCGCAGCGTAAACGAAGACGAACTCGCCGAGCTGATCGCGTTCGCCCGTAGCCGCAGCGCCGAAATGCGTTTCATCGAATACATGGACGTCGGCGGCGCGACGCAGTGGAACGCGTCGCATGTCGTCTCACGCGCCGAAATACTCGACACGCTTCGTCGGCAGTTCGGCGAGATCACGCCCATCGCCGAACACAATTCCGCCCCCGCGCAGCGTTTCCGCCTGCCCGACGGCACCACCTTCGGCATCATCGCCTCCACCACCGAGCCGTTCTGCCGCACCTGCGACCGCGCCCGCCTGACCGCTGACGGCATGATGTACCTCTGCCTCTATGCCGCGACCGGAATCGACCTGCGCGCCGCCCTGCGCAGCGGCGGCGACATCAAGACGCTCGCCGACTCGATCGCAACGGCCTGGCGCGCGCGCGACGATCGCGGCGCCGAGCTCCGCCGCAACGTTGCCGATCGGGGCCCATTCGTGTCGCTGCCGCAACTACGCAGCGACGTACACCTCGAAATGCACACGCGCGGCGGATAGCCATATGGTCCCAGAATCGAAAATCCGCCGCGTCGTCGGCTGCATGACCGGCACCAGCATCGACGGCATAGACGCCGCGCTCGTCGAAATCACCGGCGTCGGTCTGCACATGCGCGCGACGCTCGTCCGCTCGGTCTCGCGCCCGCTTGGCTCGCTGAGCACTCCGCTCCGCCGCCTCGCGGATCAACACCCGATGACCGCCGGCGACATCGCCCAAATCTCGCACGCATTCTCAATCCTGCATCGCGACACGATGATCGAACTGCTGCGCGGCGAGCGCGCCGATCTCATCAGCATTCACGGCCAGACCGTCTGGCACGCCCCACCGACAAGCTGGCAAATGCTCACACCCGCCGTCATCGCGCACGCGCTACACACACCGGTCGTCAGCGACCTGCGCGCCGCCGACCTCGCCACGGGCGGCCAAGGCGCACCGATCACGCCGCTCGCCGACTTCGTTCTTTTTCGCGATACCGTCGAACCTCGCACGATCCTCAATCTCGGCGGCTTCTGCAATTTCACCTGGCTGCCCGCGGTTCCGCGCGACGCCGCCGATCTCGCAACCTATGCCCGGCAGATCACCGGCGGCGACATTTGTGCCTGCAACCATCTGCTGAACGGCGTCGCGCGATCAGCTCTCGGCTGCGAGTACGACCGCGATGGAGCGGTCGCCGCAACCGGGCGACCATCGGACGCACTCGTTCGAGAAATCTGCGCTCGTCTCGCGGCACAATCGAGAGCGCGACGCTCTCTAGGCAGCGGCGACGAGTTGCTCGCCTGGCTCGATGAATTGCTGCGCCAGGAACCCGCCGCGAACGTGCTCCGCGCGACGTGCGAAGCCATCGCCGCCACCATCGCGGCCGCCGCGCCGACGGCCCAACGCGTCATCGTCGGCGGCGGCGGCACACACAATCGAACACTCCTCGATGCACTCACTCGGCACGCAAAATGCCCAGTTGAACCATGCACCCGACACGGCGTTGAAGTCGGCCAACGCGAAGCAGCGGAAATGGCGATTCTCGGCGCGCTTTGCCAGGATCGCATCCCGATCACGCTTTCGAGCGTTGTCAACGCGACCGACGATCGCCCCATCGCTGGTCAGTGGACGCTGCCATGAAAAACGCACATTCGCCGATCAACAACATCTGTCGCGCCCGCACGGTCGCATGTTTGCTCGCTCTCGCTGCGGCGACCGCCGCCGCCCTCGGCCAAGAATCACAGCCCGCGCACTATTTCCGCATTCACGTCATCGATGATCAAACCAGCCGCGGCGTTCCCCTCGTCGAGCTGCGCACCACACACAACGTGCAATATCTCACCGACTCAGCCGGCATGGTCGCCTTCCGCGAACCCGGTCTCATGGACCAGCCCGTCTGGTTCTTCGTTTCGAGCCACGGCTACGAGCACCCCGCCGACGGTTTCGGCTTTCGCGGCGTTTCACTCACCCCGCGCGCGGGCGAATCGGCCACCATCCGCCTCAAACGAATGAACATCGCCGAGCGGCTCTATCGCGTCACCGGCGGCGGCATCTATCGCGACAGCATCCTGCTCGGCGACACGCCGCCGATTGCGCAACCGCTGCTCAATGCAAAAGTGTTCGGCCAGGACAGCGTGCTCAACGCGATCTATCGCGGCAGGCTCTTCTGGATGTGGGGCGACACGGGCCGCCCCGCCTATCCGCTCGGCACGTTCTTCTCGCCGGGCGCTACGTCGCTGCTGCCGGCGGACGGCGGCCTCAACCCCGATATCGGCATCGACCTGCAATACTTCACCGGCACCGACGGCTTCGCTCGCGGCCTCGCACCCACCAAAGACGAAGGCGCCATGTGGCTCGACGCGCTGTGCGTTTTGCCCGATGACGCCGGCACGCCGCGCATGCTGGCCACGTTCGCCCGCGTGCGCGGCCTCGAAGCCACGCTCGAACGCGGCTTCATGCAATTCAACGACGACGCCGGCGAGTTTCAGAAGCTTCGGTCGCCCGACATCAACACGCCCTGTTATCCCCACGGTCAGCCGCTGCGCGTGACGCATGATGGCGTCGATTATCTCTACTTCGCGCGACCGTTTCCGCTGACGCGCATCAAGGCCGATCGAGCCGCATACCTCGACCCGTCGCAGTGCGAGACATTTACTTGCGTGTTGCCGGGCGCGGCCGACGCACCGCCGAAGCTGGATCGCGGTGACGCCGGTCGTGTGCGATTTGCCTGGCGGCGCGGTGCGAAGTTGTTCGAGATTGGCGAACTCGCCAAGCACATCTCCGCCGGATTGCTCGCTGCCGACGAGAGCATTATTCAGACGCGCGATATCGACACGGGTAAGCCGATCCTGCTGCACTACGGCTCGTGCTATTGGAACGCGTGGCGGCAACGCTGGATCATCATCGCCGTGCAGAGCATGGGCACGTCGTTCCTGGGCGAGGTCTGGTATCTCGAAGGCGACTCGCCGCTCGGCCCGTGGGTTTACGCCCGCAAGGTCGTGACGCACGACAAGTACAGCTTTTACAACCCGCGCCATCACGTCGAATTTGATCGCGACGACGGGCGGACGATCTACTTTGAAGGGACGTACGCGACGACGTTCTCGGGTGCGTGCCAGCCGACGCCGTATTACGACTACAACCAGATCATGTATCGGCTCAGCCTGACCGACGATCGCATGTTGATGCCAATCGCGTATTACGACATGGCCGCCGGCGCGACGCGGCGATTTATCGACGTTCGCGGCGCGCGCGAACTCGGCCTGCTTGCCGCCGATGTGCGTTTCTTCGCCTATCCACGAGCCGCGGTAGGCACGATCGGGCTGTTCCGTTTGGACGACGCGAGCGCGGAATTTGATACGGGTTGGACGGCTGACGCCCCGTCGCCGGATGACAATCCGCTGCTCTACGCACTCGCGCCGCAACCGACGCCGCAGCGCGACGACCTGCTGCCGTTGCGCGCGACACGCGACGGTTCGATCGTCGGCTATGTGTTCTCGGTCCCGCACCGCGGCGGGTTTCGCACTGACCTGCGCGACCGACCATCGGGCAACGGTTGGTAAGCGCGTGGGCGCAAATTCGCACCGCGCACGCGTTTTTCGCGGAATTTCTGGACTTTCGGCAATCTTGTTGTATACTTGTGTCACTGGAGATCTGTGCGATGTTTGTCTTGAGCCGTGGCTATCTAGTCCTGCTTAGCTACCTGCGAGGTGCAGCGACTACCTAGACCGCGCGTCCGTTTTTTCGGAAATTGCCAAGTCTCGGTGGTCATTCTGATCGCCGAGACTTTTCTTTTTGCCACGTTGTGTCGGCGTTTTCGCCACGATCGCGGCACGACGGAGAATTCGCGCGCGTTGAATGTGCAGCCGTGTGGCACCCGCTATCAGCGGGTGCGTCCGAAGCCGCGCGCCCAGGGACACGACCAGATAGCCCAACTGGCAGAGGCACGGCGCTCAGAACGCCGACGTTGTGGGTTCGAATCCCACTCTGGTCATAACTCACTCAATGTAGTCGTAACTGGAGGAAACACAATGACCCACTAACCACGCATCGCGACCACGTTCACGCGTCCCGCGCGCCGCGCGGCCGGGTGGCCCAACTGGCAGAGGCGTCGGATTCAAGATCCGGATGTTGCGGGTTCGAATCCCGCCCCGGCCATGCTGCGCGCATCAAACATTGCAATCACACGCGGCGGTAGCCCAACCGGCAGGAGGCGCGAGATCGAGAATCTCGACAGTGTGGGTTCGACTCCCACTCGCCGCATCCCAGATCAGATCGCACGACCTGCAGCAACCCGCAGGGGAGCCGTTCCTCGCAGCGGATTGTAAATCCGCCGTCCAACAAGTAAGCGAGGCGGACGACGAGAGGTTCAACTCCTCCGGCTCCCAATCCGCAAACCGCGCCGCGCTTACTCGTCGCGCAACAAATACTCCGCGATTCGCTTGGCCACCGGCGACGCCACATGCCCACCGCTGCCGCCGTACTCAATCAGCACACTGATCGCATACACCCGCCCGCGCGGTGCGTCGCCGCGCGGCGTATCCGCATCCTGCGTAAAGCCGATGAACCACGCGTGCGACGGCAATTTCTCGCCCACCTGCCACGGCGGATATCGCTCCGCCGTCTGCGATCCGACGATTTTCAA
>JBJXFK010000016.1:0-28310 GCA_046155505.1 Phycisphaerae bacterium | reverse complement strand
GGTCGCGGCGTGGGAGAAGGGCCGTAACGCGCGAAAGTCGCGGATCGATTGGCGATTCACGACGACCGATGCACGGATTAAGCTGAAACAGCTCTATCCGTCTGTTCAGGAATGACGGAGCACTAGGTGCTCCATCGGCCGCGGTGCTCCGGACTTCGATCGTCGAAAGACGATCCGAGTGATCAAAGTCGCTGGGCAATAAACACGGACGGCGGCAATCCCCCGAGGTCTCGTCCAATCCGGGGACCATCGTGAACAAGTGCAATCCAACCAACCGAATCACGCAGCCGACGCTCTACCGGCTGGCGGCGCTCGTCGTCACGGTGCTCGGCCCCGCCTCCAGCCTCGCTCAAGGCACGGCATACGCCTGCTAACACTCGCGCGCCCTCTATTCCGTCAACCTCGCTACCGGCACCAAGACGCCGCTCGGCAACATGTCCGCCGGCAACAGCATCAGCGGTTCGCCCGCGACGCGAGAGCGTCCCATTCACAGTCGCTTCCGAATCCCGACAATAGTGTGCGCCACGCAAAATTCCGAACCGCCGTCTACTCATCACGGCTGGAAGCCGCCTGATGCGCGTCGCCCAGACCGCACTTCGCACGCTGAACTTTGAAATCTGACCGTATTACTTGGAGCTGTTTGTGTTGCACTTTGCAGTTTGACGTTCACGCGATTCCGCGTCCGCCGTCGACTGGGATGATGCTGCCGGTCACGAAGTCGCCGTCGGCGAGCAGGAAGTGCACCATCGCGGCGATGTCGTCGGGCGTGCCGGCGCGTTGCAGGGGAATGCGCGTGGTGAGTTTTGCACGAACGTCGGCCCCATAATCGTCGGGCCAATCGGCGACGCCCGGTGCGACGCCGACGACGTTGACATCGGGCGCGAGCGTGCGGGCCAGCATTTTTGTGACGCATTCGAGGGCGGCCTTTGAAGCCGAGTACGCAAGGTGGCTGGTCCAAGGGCGCGCGGTCGACGCGTCGCACAGATTGACGATGCGTCCGCGACGGCGGCGCAATTCCGGCGCAGCGGCGTGTGCCAGGATCATCGGTGCAGTCGCGTTGACGTGCATCACGCGATCCCACACGGCGGCGTCGAAGTCATCGAGCGCCATTCGTGGAAACTCAGATGCATTGTTGATCAGGATGTCGAGCCGCCCGAAGCGCCGCGTTACCCACGGCACAAGCGTCGCTGTCTGAGCCGCGTTGGCGAGGTCGGCGGCCAGCAAGTCGGCATCAACACCCAGCGCACGACAACCGGCGACCGTCGCTTCCGCATCGGCCCGCGAACGGCGGTAGTGGATGGCGATGTTGCAGCCGGCGCGCGCGAGACGAAGGGCGATCGCGCGGCCAATGCGCTTCGCACCGCCGGTGATGAGCACGACTCGGTCAGATAGTTCCACGCTTCTACCTCAACACGCGTCGCCGGAAGAACAAAACGAACCACAGAGGCACAGAGGCACAGAGGAACACAGAGTGGACGGGTGATTTGCGTCCATCGGATCAGTCATGCAGACCATTTCCACCGGCCTCTTCACTCTCTGTGCGTCTCTGTGCCTCTGTGCCTCTGTGGTTCATCTTCTCCATCTCCGGCAATCGTTGTTAGCGGCGGGTATTTTACCCAGCGTAGCGTAAGCCCTTCCGGCGGGGCGGTCGGGCCGGCAGCGCGGCGATCCAGCGCTGCGAGAATTTCCGGCATGCGCTCGACCGGCCAGTGCCCTCGGCCGATCTCGACCAGTGTGCCGGTGATGATGCGCACCATGTTGTAGAGGAATCCGTCGCCCTCGATGTCGATCTCGACTCGGCGCAGATGCCGGCGAATGCAGATGCGCTCGATGGTGCGCACGTTGTCCTCGCGCGGGGCACCCAGGCCGGCGAGCGATCGAAAGTCGTGACGACCGATCAGGTGTTGTGCTGCGGCGCGCATGTGATCGATGTCGAGCGCGAACCAGACGTGCCACGCGCGGCCGAGCATCTGATCCTCGACCGGTCGGCTGTCGTCGTTGTGAATCGTGTAGCGATAGAGCTTGCCGCGCGCTTGGCGGATCGCGTGAAACGCGGGTGGGGCGTCGACCAGATCGACCAGCGCGATATCGTCGGGGAGCGCATTGCCGATGGCCGCCAGCAACTTCTCCGCCGCGATCGGGCATTCGGTGCGCAGATGCGCGACTTGCCCGAGTGCATGCACGCCGGCGTCGGTGCGACTCGCGCCGACCACGCTCAGCGGCGTACGCACGATCCGCATGGCGGCCTGCTCGACGGTTTCCTGCACGGTGCGCGCCGCCGGTTGGCGCTGCCAGCCGTGAAAGGCGGCGCCGTGGTAGGCGAGCGTGAGTTTGAGCGTGCGAGTCGGCATTGAGGAGAATGGTAGCGGCGGCGTAGTGCCTAGTGTTTAGTTTCTAGTGCCTAGTGAGTAGTGCCTAGTGCCTAGCAATGCGGAGCACTCGTTGGCTTGCCTAGCGCGACGCGCAAGCGCATGAACGCGAGCGCAGCGAGCTATCTGAACGCGACGCGCAAGCGAGTGCCGGGAGCGAAGCGACCGATCCGAACCCGCAGCGCGAGCGACGGGGTAGTGTGCCGGAGACGTTGGGTATCGACCTTCGCAAACGTGTTCGACGCCCGGGCTTACCCCGACTCGCTTGCGCTCGGGGTTCGGTTGGCGCGCACGCCGCTCGATTGAGCTCCGGCGTTCGCTACGCCCTACGTCGCTGCGGCGACGAAGGTGTAGTCGCCGCGATCGTGCGCGTATCGCTGCGCGATTGCGTCGAATCGCCCGCAGCGCAGGTCTTCGGCTAGGGCCGCGCAGCCTTGGTCGAGTTCTTCGGCGTCGATCAGCGATTGGAAAGTCGAAATGCCGCGGCGAAAGTCCGGGTCGAGATAGCGCTGCGGGTCGTGCTTGGCACTGTAGAGAAAGTGATCGCACAATTCCGGCGTGACCGCGAACGGTTCGGTGGTCACGATCGCGAAACCTGCGGCAAGCAGAGCGCGACGCACATCGGCGAGGTCCGGCATCTTTTCAATCGACCGCTGCAGGGCAATCGGGAAATAGTGGTTGAGCCAGTAGCGCCGCATTTGCTGGGGCGATGACGTGAAGATCACCAGTCGCCCATCGCGGAGAACTCGCCGCACCTCGCGAAACGCGGCAGGGCGATCGGTGAAGTGGTGGATTGCGAGCGTGCACGTTGCGCAGTCGAACGTCGCGTCGGCGAATGGAAGCTGTTCCACCGCGCCGACATGCCAGGCGATTTCCGTTGATTTTTCACGGGCGGCGCTGAGCATCACCTCGCTGCAATCGATGCCTGTCAGGGTGAGGCCGCGTTGCGCGAGAGCGCAGGTGTAATTGCCGGTGCCGCAGGCGATGTCGACGATGCGGCTGCCTGGGGTGGCTTCGAGCAGAGCGGCGAGGCGCTCGGTGATGCCGGGGTCGGCGCGGCGCGTGGCGTCGTAGGTGCGGCCGATGACGTTGTAATCGCTGGTCGCGTGCATTCGCACATCCTCTCGCGGTCGGAGAGGCGAGATTACATCAGGTCGGGTTGGAAGCCCAGCGCGGCGGCGCGACGCGGTGGGGATGCGGAACGCGCGTGACGGTAAGGCGCGTGTGAGGGTTGAGCATCAGAATTCGCGAGCGTGTTCGCTGCCCCGGCTTACCCCGGCTCGCTTGCGCTCGGGGTTCGGATGGGCGTGCTCGCTGCGCTCGCGTTCACTCGCTTGCGCGTCGCGTTCGGATCGCTGGCGCGATGCGGCGTCGGGCGCGGAGGCCCGAGCGCTACGACCGTCGGACGCGGGGGTCCGATCGCTACTGCGCTAATACGCTACGGCACTCGCGCGTTCGCGCTACTCGTCGCTCGATGATTTCACGCGGCGTTTCTTTTTCGCCGGGGTAGTGGGCGCCGCGGCGGCATCATCAAACAAGCCGGTGGGCGCGGTGGCTGCCTGCGAAGGTGCTTCGTTCTCCGGAACGATGACCACGCTTTCGTCGGTGTTCAATTCCTCTGGCGTCTCCACCGACTTGTCGATCGGCTTGCCGTCTTCGTCGAGCTCGACATCGGCCTGAGCCGTGCGGGCAACCGCGACTTCGCGGAGGTTTTTGACGAGTCGATCGACGTCGGTGCCGGTCAGGGCGTTGAGCGCCTCGGCGACATCCTGAATGTAGCGCTCGAAAATGCTCCGTCGCTCGCCTTCGAGCTTCTGTTTCTTGCGTTTGCGGATGTACGTCGCCAGCTTACGGCCGCACTCCTGGACGGCGAGTTTCATTTCCTTGCGAATCTCGTCGTAGTCGGCGATGGCCTCTTTGCTTTCGCTGGTAAAGGGCACCCAGACGCTCGCCATGTGAATCATGATGACCAGCGGCGCGACGGGCGACGAGCCGCCGGGCTGCGACACGCCGTAGTTTCGCCACTCGACATCGGTCACGCTCTTGAACGACGAGCACGCGGATTGCTGATAGAGCAGCGGCACACGGTTGGCGAAGCGAATCACGCGGGCGGCTTCGTCGCCGGGCAGGGTGCCGCCGTAGGCGATGCCGCATTCGATCAGGAACGGGTTGCCGCGATAGACGGCGGGGTCACGCGTGACGGCGGTGTAGAACTCGGCCTTTACTTCTTTGAGCAGGCCCGCGAGCAGAGCGCGAACGCCGATCGGGGCAAGGCAATCGGTCGGCGGGGCCATGATCTTGACCGTCTGCATGGCCTGGAAGAGTTTTTCCATTTCCAGGTGCGACAGATGGTCGGGTTTCGCGTTTGGCTTCACATGGGCGGCGGTGCAGATGTCGGCCGCGACGCGCGTCGTCACGCGCGAAAAGCGATCTTGCAGAAACGCCGAAACGGTGCGCGCATTTCCCTCGGCCCCTTGGCCCCCAGACCCCTTGATCCCTGCTTCCTTGAGCATTTTCATCAGCGTGCCCAGCTCGATGCCGTGCGGATGCGGCTGGATTTCGCGCGTTTCGGCGGGCAGTTGGTCGCTGCCGCGCGGGAATTCGCGCGTCTCGCCGCCGGGGGCGCGGTAGTAGATCAGCGCGTGCGGGTTGGCGATGGCGGTCTGCTCGATGTACTCATCGACGCTGGTGCGGCCCTTCATGTAGCTGGCGGCCAGCTCGATCGAAACTTCAGTGCCGCTCTCCCACGACACCTCGACCTCTTCGTCTTTGACGATGTCGGGCTTGTTCTTGGTCGTGTCGATGGCGATCTGAAAATGATGTGCTGCCTTCTTCGCGCCCGTCCGCGACGTGACGTGAATCGGTTTGCCGGTGGTCATCAGGCCGTACATGCCGGCGGCGGAGATGCCGATGCCCTGTTGGCCGCGCGACATTTTGAGGCGATGGAATTTGGAGCCGTAGAGCAGCTTGCCGAAGACGTTCGGGATTTGCTGCTTGACGATACCGGGGCCGTTGTCGCGCACCGTGACGCGGAAGCGATCCTCCGAGAATTGGTCGAGCGTGACATGCAGCTCGGGCAAGATGCCGGCCTCTTCGCAGGCGTCGAGCGAGTTGTCGACGGCCTCTTTGACGGTGGTGAGAAGGGCTTTGCGTTTGTTGTCGAAGCCAAGCAGGTGGCGGTTCTTGGCGAAAAATTCGGAGACTGAGATGTCGCGCTGCTTGGTGGCCATGACCTCGGCAGTGCCGCGCGCGGCACGGGAAGATTGTTCGCGCTCATCTTTCCGAGCCCCGACCGTGAGGGAGCGGTTTCCGCGGCCGTTCGCTTCGGAAGGCGGTTCGTCGACGGCGGGTCGTGTCCTCGCTTGCGCATCGGGCTCGGTTTTTGCTATTGGCGCGGCGAAGAGTGGCGACGCCCCGTCGGCGTCAGGTTCCACGGCGCGGCCGGCTTTGCCCTTTGTCGGCTGCGTCGGTGCTGGCTTGCCGGGGACGAGTTTCTTCGGCGACTCCGGCTCGCCGAAAAGGCTGGCGGCAGGGGCCTTGGGTTTCGATTTCGCGGCGCTCTTGGTATTGGTGGCGTTTGGCATGGCGATCTTGGAGATACTTCCGTTTTCGCGGGCACGGCTCTTGGCATAGCCGACTACAGCCGAAGTGTGCAGCCGAACTCTCGTGTGCCCGCTGCAACTGCGGTGCCCGGCGTCCGTGCCGAGCGATTGAATCTATGGTAGCGGGCGATTCGGAGGTGTACACCCTGTGCAGGTGACACATCGCGCATCGTCGGCCGAATGCCGATCGCTTCCGCAACGCCCGCGCCGCATCGGCAACGCACGCCGATGCGGGCCGCTTGCAATACTGACTACGCCGAAATCGGCATGGCCTTGTCGCTGGGCATGGTCATGCTGCGCGGGTCGAGCGCGGCCGCGAGCTGTGCCTCGGTCAGCTTGATCTTGCCCGCCTTGAGCTGCTCGGTCGCGATCTGTCGCACGGTTTTTCCCGTCTCGTGAGCCTGCTTGGCGATCGCGGCGGCCGCGTCGTAGCCGATCGCCGGGGCGAGGCTCGTACACATCATCAACGATTGCTCGATCAAGTCTTCGCAACGCTGCTTGTTGGCCGCGAGTCCGTCGATGCACTTGTCGACGAACACGTTGCAGCCGTTCGCGAGCAGGTGCAGCGATTCGATGAAGTTGTAGGCCATGACCGGCATGCCGACGTGCAGCTCGAAGTTGCCAAGCATGCTGGCGGCCCAGGTGATCGTCGCATCGGCGCCGACGACCTGTGCGCACACCTGCAACACCGATTCGCAGATGACCGGGTTGACCTTGCCGGGCATGATGCTGCTGCCCGGCTGCGTCGCGGGCAGGATCAGTTCGCCAAAACCGCAACGCGGGCCGCTGCCCATGAAGCGAATGTCGTTGGCGATTTTGGCGACGCTAATGGCAACGGTCTTGAGCAGACCCGCGGCACCGACGATGGCGTCTTTGGCGTGCTGGGCCTCGAAGTGATTCGGAGCCTCGTGGAAGCTCTCCTTTGTCTCGTGGTTGATGATCTCGCAGACGCGCTTGGCGAACTCGGGATGGGTATTGATCCCGGTGCCGACTGCGGTGCCGCCGATGGGCAGCTCGCGCAGGATGAGCAGTTTCGCGCCGATGCGGCGATCGCTATGGGCGATTTGCGAAGCATAGCCGCTGAAAACCTGGCCCATGCGGATGGGCGTGGCATCCATCAGGTGCGTGCGGCCGATCTTGACGATTTCGTCGAACTCGCGGGCTTTCTTGGTCAGGGCGTTGTGCAGCTTGTGCAGCGCGGGCATCAGGTCGTGACGCAGCGCATCGACCGCGGCAATGTGAATCGCGGTGGGGATCACGTCGTTCGACGACTGGCCCATGTTGACGTGATCGTTGGGGTGGATCGACCTCGAACCCTTGGCCTCGCCGAGGATTTCGCTGGCACGATTGGCGATGACCTCGTTGGCGTTCATGTTGGTCGAAGTGCCCGAGCCGGTCTGGAAGATGTCGAGCACGAACTGCTTGTCGAGCTTGCCTTCCATGACTTCGCGGGCGGCCTTTTGGATCGCTCCGGCGACCTTGGCATCGAGTCGATTGAGCGAACGATTGGTCTCGGCGGCGGCGAACTTGATCAGGCCGAGGGCCTTGATGAAGCGGCGGTCAAAGCGGTAGCCGCTGACCGGAAAGTTGAGCACGGCCCGCTGGGTGGATGCGCCATAGAGCGCGTCGGCGGGAACCTGCATTTCGCCCATCGAATCACGCTCGGTCCGAAACTCAGCCATCGCTGCACCTCATCGACCGGCGGCGGGGCCGGCCCAAAAGTGGTCAATTGTCGTTCGATCGCCGCCGCGATTCTTGGTGCGACGGCGTGGTCGGAAATGTCCGAAGCCGATGGACGGAATCTAACCGAATCCGTGAAGGGGGGCAAAGCGGGGCGGGAAATGTCGAGTGGCAACGCTGCACGACCGTCGGCACGGCACCAAACGCGTAGGGTGGGCATCGCCCACCATTTCACGCGTTGTTGATGATCGTCCGAATGGTGGGCGATGCCCACCCTACTGCGTCCGTTCGATACGCGTGTTCACTCAATGGTGTGCGGTCCCGGTGGCGGCGGGGTTGCCTTTGGTCACTCGGCATGCCTAGAGTTAGTTATCACACTTCGAGGTTGAATCATGAAACGAATTCACGTTGCGCCGGCGTGTTTGCTTGCAAACTCGGCGATCGGGAATGCGACGGTGCTCGCAGTGTCGTTCGCGACTCTGGTCGAGAACACCACCATGCCGACGCACGGCGTCGACCTCGACACGTTTCAGCGCGGCGTGCGGCACTTCACGTTTGACATCCGAGGCGAGACTCGGGCGGTCGATTGGACCGGCGCTGAGTACAGCATCGACATTCTGAGTCCCGCGCTCGGGCGTATTTGGCACGCGAGCGATCAGCGGATCGCCGCTCGAGATGCGACGCCCGACGACCCGACCGATCCGCTGTGCTACGTACACAATCTCGCCGCCCCTGGATTGAACGTGAATGCGACGACCAGCCTGAATACGCGGATGTACGACACGTTTTTCACGCGGCCTGGCGGCGATTTCGTGCTCGATCCGGCGTTCGCGTCACCGGGCGTGCCACCGACGCCGCAGAATCCGTGTCCGCCGGTCGTCGTTTCGACTGACACGCGGATTCGCGGGCTGAATCCGAGCGGGGCGGAAATTCCGCTGGCTTTTTTTGATGCGGTCAACTTGCCGGTGAATGGGAATGTGCTGGCGCGAATTACCTTTGAGATCGAGCCGACAGCGTTCCCGCATGCGGGGCATTTCGAAGTGAACCCGACCGGCCCGCGTTCGGTGCTATTTGCGAGATTGAACGGACGGGTTTCCGCGGCGAAGGATCACAACGGGGGGCCGAGCAACTTCGAAATATGGTGGGTGCCCGAACCGGCGACGTTGCCGTTGATGATGTTTGGCGCGTTCTTCGCGCCGCTTCGTCGGCGGTCGGGCGAATGACAAGGGTGAGAACATGAAACGAAGCAACACTGCCGCTTGGGCTTTGCTCCTGATCACTTGGTTTGGTGCGAGCCGCGTGAGCGCGACGCCGACCGTCACACTTGTACCCAATCTGAATACGCCGACGTTCGGCGCAGACATCGGCACGTTCGAACGCGGCGTGCGGCACTTTACGTTCGATTTGCGGGCGACGACAAGAGTGGACTGGACGGGTAGCGAATTTCGGATCGACATTGTGGACCCCGGCCTTGGTCGCATCTGGCACGCGAGCGACCAGCGGCTTGCCGATCGCGACCTGACCCCCAGCGATCCGAACGATCCGCTCTGTTATGCACATAATCTCGCCGCGCCGGGAATCGCGTTGAACGACGACACCCGATTGAACACGCGAATGTATGACACGTTTTTCACGCGACCGGGGGCGAACTTTGTGCTCGACCCGATTTTCGCAACAGTGGGTGTGCCGCCGACTCCGGAGAACCCCTGCCCGGCGGCGCTGGTCTCGACCGACACGCGCATTCGCGGGTTGAATCCGCAGGGTGTTGAAATCGCGCTCGCGTTCTTTGATTCTGTCAATATTCCACTTCGCAACCAGATTTTGGCGCGACTGACTTTCGAGATCGAGCCAAGCGCGTTTCCGCAGCCGGGCTATTTCGAGGTGAACCCGAGCGGGCCGCGATCCACGTTGTTCGCAGTGATCGAGGGTCGAACGACAGAGGCGATCGGTCCAGGTTCTCAGCTCGACCGCTTCGAAATTTGGTGGGTGCCCGAGCCGGCGACGCTGCCGTTGCTGGCGTTTGGGGCGATCGCGGTGTTGGGGCGACGGCGGATGGGCGACTGACGGAGGTGAGCACATGAATCGATGCAATGGCACTGCTTGGGCTCTGCTCGCAACTGCGTGGTGCGGCGGGAGCGTCGCAAGCGCGATACCGACGACCTCGCTCGTGCAGAATCCGACTGCGCCGACATTCGGCGCGGACATCGACACGTTCCAACGCGGCGTCCGGCACTTCACGTTTGACGTGCGCGCGTCAACAAACGCCGATTGGGTCGGCAGTGAGACGCGGATCGACGTCGTCAACCCAGCTCTGGGCCGCATTTGGCACGCGAGTGACCAGCGGTTTGGCTATCGCGACCTGACGCCGAGCGATCCGAACGATCCGCTTTGCTATGTGCACAACCTCGCCGCGCCGGGAATCGAAAGAAATGATATAACAAGATTCAATACACGGATGTTCGACACGTTTTTTACGCGACCAGGGCAGCGTTTCGTGCTCGACCCGATTTTCGCATCACCGGGATTGCCGCCTACGCCGGAGCAACCGTGCCCTGCACAGGTCGTTTCGACCGACGCGCGTATTCGCGGGCTGAACCCGTCCGGTGTCGAGATTCCACTCACATGGTATGACTACGTTTCGATGCCTCCACTCTACGATCAAGTTTTGGCGAGACTCACGTTCGAGATCGAGCCGAGTGCGTTTCCGCAGCCTGGCTATCTCGCGGTGAATCCGAGCGGCGCGGGGCAGGTTCTGTTTGCCGTCGTCGACGTTCGGACGTCAGAAGATATCGGGAACGACTTTCCGCTCGAGCGATTCGAGATTTGGTGGGTGCCCGAGCCGGCGACTTTGCCGTTGCTGGTGATTGGGGCGTTCGCCGTACTGGGGCGACGCGCGGGCAGATGACGTGAAAAACGGCGTCGGCCGCGGAGGGCCGAACGCTACGGTGCCTGTCGTCGATGAGACGCGGCCGGGCGCGCACACGCGGTGCGCTCATCGCGAGTGGTCCTTTGTTTGAGGTGAAATCATGCATCGAACCGGCAATAGCAAAGTGACTCTGCTGGTGGCGTTTACGGCCGGGGTCGCGGAAGTTGGCATGGGCCAAACAATGTCCCTGGTGGCAAACAACTTTGTGCCCACGCACGGTAGCGACATCGCCACGTTTGAGCGCAACGTGCGGCACTTTACGTTCGACCTGACGGGGCGGACGGGAGCCGCGGACTGGACCGGCAGCGAGCTATCGCTCGATGTGGTGAACCCGGCGCTCGGCCGCATCTGGCACGCGAGCGACCAGCGAATCGCGTATCGCGACCCCACACCGACGGATCCGAACAACGGCGACCAGTGCTATGTCCATAATCTGGCCGTTCCCGGACTCGTGAGGAATGCCCAGAACAACGGCGACACCCTCATGTACGACACGTTCATCACGCGGCCCGGCAACAACTTTCTGCTGGATCCGGCGTTCGCCTCGCCGGGTGTTCCGCCGACGCCGGAGGAGCCATGCCCGGTTCCGATTGTCTCGACCGCGACGCGACTCCGCGGGCTGAATCCACAGGGCACGGAGATTCCGCTGGCGTGGTTTGATGCGGTGAATATCCCGCTGACCGGGAGCATCATCGGGCGACTGACGTTTGAAATCGAGCCGTCGGCGATGCCGCATCCGGGATTTCTCGCGGTCAACCCAAGCGAGCCGGGATCGGTGTTGTTTGCCGTGATGATCGGGCGAATCTCGGCCTCCGCGGGTCCGGGAGAAAATCCGCAGCGCTTCGAAATCTGGTGGGTGCCCGAGCCGGCGACGTTGCCGTTGATGCTGATCGGTGGCATGGCGTGTGTCGCTCGGCGGCGATAGCAGCTCATCGTGCAAATCAAACCAAGCGGCGCAACACGCGCGCACTATGCCGCTCGGCCACGCTCGAAACCCAACTTGCGTGTCACAAAAAATGACTATGCACGTTCGTGCAATACGGGGTGGGAAGCATCGGCGTCTTCGCCGGTGCGCACGGCAATTGGCACCGGTCGTAAGCCGATGCTCCCGACGGGGCTCGGCTCGGCGGTTAGTTACCGAAAACTGTAAGCAGCAAGGCGAGGTCGGCGAGATCGACGCACTCGCTACGATCGAGGTCGACGCGCGGGTCATACTCGCTGTCGAATCGGCACAGGCCGAACTTTGCCAGCAGGCGCGCCAAGTCAGGCAGCGCGACAATTCCATCGCCATCAATGTCAGGCGACCAGCGGCAACCGTCGTTGGGGCAATCGGTGCCAAAGCCCTGGAACACGCCGCCGTTGTCTTCGCACGCATCTGGCGAGATAACGACGCACGAGACGAGCACGGGGTCAAAGAAGCAGCACGCACCGTAGAACTGTGCGCCGCACCAGTCGTCATCATCGTCGCAACGTGTGCCGTCGCCGGCGTAGGAGCCAAAGCGATTGAGGCAATCCTCCGCAGTGGTGATGACGCAGCCGGGCGGATACGGCTCGGCGAAGAAGCAGCATGCACCAACGGGATCGGTGCGCGGGCAAATTGCCTCGCGCTCGTCGCCGATGCACAGCGTGTCGTCACCGATGTACGTGCCGCCTGCGATGAAGCAGTCGGACGCGAGCGTGCGCAGGCAGGCATTTCCGAAACAGCACGCGCCGGTCACCGGTTCGCCGCTGGGCGGACACTCCGGCGTGCAGAGCGATCCGTCGCCGAGATACTCGCCGGCATAGGTCGACTCGCAGTTTGACGAAGTGGTAACGACGCAGCGCGGCCCGTCGGGCGTGTCGTAGCAACATGCGCCGGCGTTGCCGCTGGACTGGCAGAGATCGCCGCGACAAACACTTCCGTCGCCCCGGTAGATCCCGAGTGCAGCGGCGCATTCCACGCTCGTGCGAATCTCACAGATGTAGCCCGCATCCCCGGCGAATATGCAGCACGCGCCGACTTCGTTACCGCGATCGGCGATGTCGCTCGGCGAATCGTGGATCGCCGCGATCGCGCGGGCTGCCATTGTTGAAACCGGGGCGAGAAGACCGGCTTGTAGCGCCGCGGGGATTCCGGCGCACACCGCGCACGCCGCGAACGCAAGTGCATCGAATCGGTTCATGGTTGCCCCCCGTGAGTTGTGAGCGGGTTGTTCGAGTTCATGCTATGGAGGTTGGATGTGTCCGGTCAATGAATATCGTGCGAACGGCATGGCGGATGTCCGTCATGGGCTGGCGGATGTCGTGAGCCTTGCTCGAGGGCGGTTTTTCGGCGGTTTTCGGCGGTTTTCGAGCGTCGATTCGCACGACGCTCGGCCGTCGCGTATCGTGCACGGCTCGCGCGACGGCGGTGCGACGCCGCGGCGGATGAATCGGGTGCAATTGCATGGCCAAATACGCGTTGTTGGAAGTGCTCTTGATCACGCTAATCGGCGGCGGGGCGACGATTGCGGCGCTGGTGTGGCTGGGGCCGTGGTCGCTGATTCCGGGCGTGCTCACGATCCTTCTGCTTCAGTTTTATCGCGATCCGCCGCGCTGGACGCCGGAGGGTGACAATCTGCTCATCTCGCCGGCGGATGGGCGGATCATGAGCGTCGAGCGGAATTGGCAGCCGCCGGGCGGCGGGGCGGCTGAACTACGAATTTGCATTTTTCTGAATGTCTTCAACGTGCATGTGAATCGCGCGCCGTGCGCGGGAGAGGTCGCGGCGATCGACTACAGCCCCGGCTTGTTCCTGAACGCGATGAACCCCGAGGCGACGCTCAAGAATGAAAACAACTTGGTCACGATGATGCCGACCGGTCCGATTCCAGGGCCCATCCGCGTGCGGCAAATTTCGGGATTGCTGGCCAAACGGATCGTGTGCGAGCTGCAAGTCGGCGATCGCGTGGCCGCGGGCGAGCGATTCGGTATGATCAAGTTGGGGTCGCAGACCGAGATTCGTGTGCCGGAAGACGCGCGATGGAAGGTGAGTGTCGCGGTGGGGCAGAAGGTGTATGGCGGGGCAACGGTGCTCGCGAGCATTGAATGAGCTGGGCTGGGCGTACCGGCTGATAGCCGGTGCCACACTGGGAAATCGCCGGCTGATGGCCAGGGTCACACTTTAGGTTGACTGCTTGATGCAACTGAAACGGTCCATCCTGCCGCATGAGCCCGCGATCGGCGCGCCGCCGCCGCGAAAGCCGATTCGCGCCATCGCGCTGCTGCCGACGGCGGCGACGCTGGGCAATTTGCTTTGCGGCGTGTTTGCGATCGTGTGCTGTCTGCTCGCGCTGCGCAGCGTTTATTTCACGATGCCACGCACGGCTCCGCCGCCGGCGTTTTATGCGCAATTGACCGAGTTTCTGCCGAGCTACATCGCGGTCGGGTGCTACCTGATCGTGCTGGCGATGATCTTTGACGCTCTCGACGGGCGACTGGCGCGGATCGCGCGGTCGACGTCAGAGTTCGGAGCGCAGCTCGATTCGATTGCCGACATTGTGAGCTTCGGCGTCGCCCCCGTCGCGCTGTTCCTCACGCTGCTGCTCGGCCTCGCGGTGCCCGCCGAGGGGCCGGCGATCGTTGGGCGGCTCGAATGGCGGCTCGGGCTCGCGTGTTGCGTCATCTATGTCTGCTGCGCGGCGATCCGGCTGGCGCGATACAACGCCGAGAATGTGAAGGACGAGTCGTCGACGCGGAAATTCAGCGGCATACCGTCGCCGGGGGCGGCGGCGGGGTTCATCGCGGCCTTGATCTTTCACGAAGACTTGTCGCACAACGGACATGTACAGACGGCGGAGATTGCGCGCTGGTGCATCGCGGCGAGTGCGTTGTTGCTGGGGTTGTTGATGATCAGCCGCATTCCGTACAAGCACCTGTTCAACGAATATGTGCGACGCGAGAACCCGACCGGCCATCTGATTGCTTTGCTGATTCTGGTGGTCGGACTGGGCGTATACTGGGTGCAACTTCTGTGGGTGGTAGCTGCGGCTCTTTATGTCGTGAGTGGTTTGATACTGAACTGGAAGTATCAGCCGCAAATACCGACGCGGGATGAGGTGCCGGCGGACTTGAACTGAGAGTGGAGTAGCGAGTAGCAAGTTGAGACAGGAATGCAATCCGAACCCCGAGCGCGAGCGAGTGGGGTAAGTCGCGGAGCGTGAAGAGTAACGAAGTGTGAGTGATCCGTTGAGTCGAAGCGTGCTCTGCCTCAACTCGCTACTCGCCACTCGCTACTCCCGGCACATCACCCCGTCGCTCGCGCTCCGGGTTCGGATTGGCGGCGGTGATCGAGGCGATTGATGTTGACCGATGCACTCACAAGTACGCCGCTGCCCGCCGAGTTGTCGGCCAAGTACGCCTCGCTGCTCGAACGCACGCGCGGGCTTGGGTCGGTCATCGTCGCGTTTTCCGGCGGGATCGATAGCGCGCTCATGCTCAAGGTCGCGGTGCTCGCGCTGGGTCGCGAAAACGTGCTCGCGATCACCTCGCGTAGTCCGGCGGTTCCCGCAGCCGAAATTGCCGGCGTCGAATCGATCGCCGCTGAGATCGGTGCGACGCACGAGTTCATCGACACGCACGAATTCGAAGACGCGAATTACCTCGCCAACCCAAATAATCGCTGTTTTTTCTGCAAGACCGAGCTCTATTCGCAGCTTCAGAAAGTCGCCGCGCAGCGCGGCATTTGCACAATCATCAACGGTGTAAACGCCGACGATCTGGGCGACTATCGCCCCGGATTGCAAGCGGCGGCGAATCACGCCGTGGTCGCGCCGCTGGCCGAGTGCGGCATCACCAAGGCCGAGTTGCGACAAATCGCTTCGATGTATGGCCTGTCGATCGCCGACAAGCCCGCGTCGCCGTGCCTATCGTCGCGCGTGCAATATGGCGAGGCAATTACGCCCGAAAAATTGCGGCGGATCGACGCGGCGGAGACGCTGCTCCGGGCGAACGGGTTTCGCGAATGCCGCGTGCGACATCATGACACGCTCGCGCGGATTGAAGTGCCGGTTGCAGAAATTGCGCGCTTTGCGGAACCCGAGTTGCGAGCGCGAATCGACGCCGGTCTGCGTGTGCTTGGATATCAATATGTGACGCTGGACTTGCGCGGCTTCCGCAGCGGCAGCATGAACGAGGTTTTGCTCGGCAATGGGTTGCGCACGCGGCAGTAAGTCGCCCGAGATGGAGAGCAGCGGCGCTCCGCTGCTTTCTTGGGCGCACAGGGCAAACGAACTCCCCGTAGAGCGCGTCTCGGCGATGGGCGCAACCTCGGGAGCATCGGCCTCCGGCCGGTGCCAATGCGGTTTGCACCGGCCGGAGGCCGATGCTCCCCGCGCGATTTCAGCCCGTTTTTCGTACATGCGTTTTCCGTTCTGCTTCCCCTGAACCCTGAACCCCGAACCCCTGAACCCTGCGCTCCTCCCCGCGCACGTTGAATCTTGCACGCTGCTCTTGGCACGACGTTCGTCCCCTAATCGCTGGCCTCCGAGCAACCCGCCTCACACGCCCGCTGCTCGCGGCCCGCAATTTCAACACGCTCGCCGGCATGGTCGATGAACCGTTGTGGACCGTCATCGCTCGGCATGCGCCGCGCGACTGACTGCGAGCGGGAAATCGGCAGGGCGCGTACATGGACATCTCCAGTCTGATCGGTGTGCTCGTCGGCTTCGGCTGTCTGGGCTTCGTGTTCTACGAAGTCTCGCACGGCCACTTCGAGATGTTCTATTCGCAAGAAGGCGTGCTCATGGTCATCGGCGGATCGATCTCGGTCGTTTTCATGGCCCTGCCCATGGACAAGATGAAAGCGGTGCCCGGCTACATCAAGCGATTCATGTTCCACAAGGGCCTGCCCACGCTTGAAGTGATCCAGCTCATGAGCAAGCTCAGCGAAAAGGCTCGCCGCGAAGGCGTGCTCTCGCTCGAATCCGAGGTCGGCAAGATCAGCGACAAGTTTCTCGCGAACGGCCTGAAAATGGTCGTCGACGGCGTGGACCCATCCGACATCGAAACAACACTGCGCATGGAAGTCCTCGCCATGCAGGAACGCCATAAGGCGGGCAAGAAATTTTTCGACCTGATCAAAGTCTACGGCCCCGGCTACGGCCTGGTCGGCACACTGGTCGGTCAGGTCGGTATGTTCGGCCAGCTCGAATCGGCCGACATCGGAAAAATGGGTAAGGCGCTCGCGATCGCCGTCGTGGCCACGATGTACGGTGCCATCATCGCCAACGCGATCTGCGGCCCGATAGGCGACAAGCTGGGCATCCGCAGCTCCGAAGAGATTCAGGGCAAGGAAATGATGCTACAGGGAATTCTTTCGATCCAGGCGGGCGACAACCCGCGCATGACGCTGGACAAAATGGCCGCGTTCATGCCAACGGTCGGTCGCGAGAAACTGAAGGCCGCGGCGTAGATAAAAAAGCGAACCACAGAGGCACAGAGACACAGAGACGCACAAAGTGAGCATCTTGGATTTGCGCTCCGAATTCGTAACCCGGCTTCCGGTAGCGCTTCGAACAGATACACAAATAGCCGGGTCTTCCTCTGTGAGCCTCTGTGTCTCTGTGCCTCTGTGGTTCCCTTTTTTCATTGGGGCGTGACATGGCCGATGAACATCACGATGACGATCATGGCCACGGCAAGAAGAAAAAGCACGGCGGCCACGGCGGCGGACATGGCGGCGGCGGCCACCACGAAGAAGGCGAAGCCGGCGCACCAGAGTGGCTGATTTCCTTTGCCGACAACGTCGCGCTCATGATGGGCTTTTTCGTCGTTTTGCTGGCCATGAATATGAGCAAGCCCGATTCCGCCGGCGGTGCCGAAGGCCCCAGCGACGGAAAGGCCGCGGCCGCCTCGTCCGAAGAGCAAATGCTCGACTGGGCCATCGGCATTCGCGAAGCATTCAACAACCCGGTCGATAGCTCCAACCCCAGCGACGCCGTCCTCTCGCGCCGCATGCGCGAACGCGAAGCCGAGGCGCTCGCCCGCACGCCCGGCCAGAAAGGCATCGAACGCGAAGTCAAGTCGATCCGCCAAACGAACAACTACAGCCGCGGCGGCACCGTGCCTTTCTCGCGCGGCACGGTCGAGCTCGACGACGAGGGTCGCGCGGCCCTCGCCGAGATCGTCAAGCATCGCAAGGGTGTGCTGCGAAATGTGGTCGACGTGCGCGGCCACGCCAGCGCCGCCGAGGCGCACGACCTGACCGACCGCGGCATGAAACTCTCGTTCTTGCGCGCCCAAACCGTCGCCGACGGCCTTATCTCCGCGGGGCTTGGTTGGAACCAAATCCGGATCATCGCTTGCGGCGACAACGATCGGCTTGTGAAGTCAACCTATGACGAGCTCGGCCATCGCCAGAATCAGCGCGTCGAAGTGATCGAGACCGACGAAACGGTCCTCGACGAAGCCGAGGCCGCCAAAGAGGCCGAAACCAGCGAGGCTCCCGCCGCCGACGGGAAACACTAATTCGTCCGGCTCCTCGCCCCCTGCATAAGTAACGCAAACCGTGCATTCACGGTGACGGAGTTTGCAGCGGTCGCCCTGACATTGCGCCGCCTAGCCAACCACCGGCCACTGGAAGCTCGTCGTCAACTCGCTGCGGCGACCCGTTTGCTGCGACTGCCGCGCGGCTTCCATGATTTCGATGACGTGTAGCGCATGCTCGGGCGTGATCAGCGTTGTCGCACCGGTCGACAGGCACTCGCACATATGCGTCGATCCTTGTTGCCAAACGTAGCCCTGCGCATCGGTCGCGTGCCGCACCGAATTCGGCTGCTCGGCCGTCACCAAATTCACACCTTTGGGACGCCAGTCATACCCCACCAAATGCATCGACCCCGCCGAGTGGAACAGCGAGATCGTCGCCCGTTCGGCTTCGCTGGCGTCATGCCCATGCGGATCGAATTTGTTGAACCCGCACCGCACGTGCGACAGCGCGCCGTCGCCGCGCGGAGGGCGACACCCGCGATGCCGCCGAGAAATGTGCGGCGGTCGATCTTGGTGGATTTCACGGGTTGCTTCGATGCTGTTGGAATTCCGCTTTAAACGTCCAAGATAGACAAGCGGGAAAATCGCACTGCGGCATGCGCCGCCTATCTACCTGGCATAGCGACCGCATAGACAATTAGCCGGTGTTCGATGTGTGGCAAACATCGCGTTCTGAGTGATGCGCAGGAAATTTGCGTCGGCGGATAGCCCGTGGTTTCTTGTGATGTGCTTGATTGTGCGCAGGATTGCTGCGACATTTTGTGTGCGAGGCTCGAAAAATCGTGCGGCGCGCGGGTGCGCACCACGTAGAGTTGTCTGCAGGGATCGTGAGTCAGGGAACGCGACGAATTGGGTGTGCGACGTTCAGGTTGGAGGCTCGCGCGATGTTTGGTCGTTTCTTTCGGCCGACGTGCCCATGCGACATCGACGCCAAACGCTGGGTCGAATCGCGACTCGGGTGGTTAGACGTCCAGTTTCCGCGAAACGTGTTTCGCGAGCGTGCGATGATCATCCCTACGATCGAGCACTTCCCTGAACCGTATGACGCGACCGATGCCTGTGTGATTCGTCTTGCCGATCGGATTGCGCGCGTGATGGGTGTGGACTTTGCAAACATAGATCTCGAGATCGATGATCTGGACGACGGAGTTGAATTGGTCGATGGGGACGGTCGGGCGGTGGGCGGAGTCGCGGGTCTGTACGCGGGAGGACCGGAACGTCGGTGCGTTTCGCTTTGCCGCTCTCAGCTTGGGTCGCCGATGAACTTGGTCGGCACGATCGCGCACGAATTCGCGCATGAGCGGCTCATGGGCGAAGGGCGAGTCGGCGACGATGAATTCGACAACGAGTTGCTGACCGATCTGACAGTTGTGCACTTCGGACTGGGAATCTTCCTTGCCAATTCGCCGCGGAACTGGCCCGCTGACCAAAAGTTCTGGCCAAACTCGAAGTTGGTGCGCCCCGAGTACATGTCGCCGCCCATGTTCGGCTACGCGCTGGCGCATGTGGCGTGGCACGCAAATAACAGGAAACCCGAGTGGGCACGCTACCTTGGGCAGGCGGTTCGCGCCGACTTTCAGCAGAGTGTTCGTTACTTGTTCGAAACACGGGAGTCAGCGTTTGTGCGTTCAGGAACGGGGTAGCCGCCGCCTATGGCGCGAGCGCCCGCGCCGCTCGCAGGTAGCCGTCGAACGCGCGGCGTACCTCGCCCAGCGTGTCGCCGCCGAATTTGTCCAGGAGCGCGCGGGCGATCTCCGCCGTGACGGCTGATTCGGCCACCACGCTCGCCGCCGGGACAGCACAGACGTCGCTGCGTTCGTAATCACTACGCTCGGCAACGAGCGTTTTCAGATTCACGCTGTCCATTCCTTGCAGCAACGTCGCGATGGGCTTCATGACGCCGCGAACGACCAGCGTCTGGCCCGTGGTCATGCCGCCTTCGAGGCCGCCGGCGTTGTTGCCACGGCGCGCGAAGCCAAGGTTGTGCGTGTTGCGTTGGGCCGCGTCGTAGACGATTGCATCGTGCACTTTGCTGCCGGGCAGGCGGGCGGCGTCAAAGCCGATGCCGATCTCGACGCCCTTGAACGCCTGAATCGAGCCGACCGCCTGCATGAGTCTCCCGTCGAGCTTGTCTTGGGACGACGCACAGGAGCCGAGGCCGGGCGGAAGGCCGAAGACGCGCACTTCGACGATGCCGCCGACGGTGTCGCCGGCCTTTTTGGCTTCGTGGATGGCGGTCTCCATTGCGGCGACGGCGGTCGCGTCGGGCGTGTACACATCGTTCGCATCGCGCGCGGCGATGATCGCATTGGCGTCGAGGTCGGCGGCGACGGTCGCTTTTGCACCGCCGACTTCGATGACGAAGCCGACACACTCGATGCCGAAGTGTCGCAGCAGGCATTTGCACAGCGCGCCGGCGGCGACGCGACCGGCGGTCTCGCGAGCGGACGCGCGTTCAAGCGTGTTGCGGCAATCGGTGGTCAGCCACTTCAAACTACCCGCGAGGTCGGCGTGTCCGGGGCGCGGGCGATTGATCTCGGGCGTGTCGTCGAGCCGCGAATCGCGATTGACGATCTGCATCACGATCGGCCCGCCCATTGTGACGTTTCGCCGCACGCCGGCGAGAAACGTCACCGCATCTTTCTCGATGCGCATGCGCCCGCCGCGGCCGTAGCCACCTTGGCGGCGTTTGAGTTCGGCGTTGATCAGATCGAGATCAATCGGCATGTCGGCGGGAAAGCCCTCGACCAGGATGGTGAGGGCTGGGCCGTGCGATTCGCCGGCGGTTCGGTAAGAGAGTTGCGGCATTGGGGCCTCAGTGCTCGCGCTGCGAGTTGCCGGAATTCTAGCAGCGGATCGCGCCGAACCGGGTCGCATGCATGTGCCGATATTTCGGCGTTGCTGGCGGCGCCGCGAATTGCGGTCGCAGCGCGTTTATCAGCCGCTCGCGAAATTTTCGTCGCGCAGCGGGCATGACGCCGGATAACAACTGCACGCGAACCCGGATCGGGCTGATTTCTTCGCCCGCGGCGGCCACCGGCGAAATCGTCGGATTGCGGCGTGGAAAACGCCGGTTCGGCGGCCAAGTATCGCCAGAACAGACGACGGTCGTAACGTCGCCAGAAGGCCCAACGGAGGGATCGAAAGATGCGTAAATTCAGCAATGCAATCGCCGCAGTCGCCGCCGCCTCGCTGACGCTCGCCGCTGCCAATGCCGCCACCTATCAGTGGTCGTTTGATCCGAACGTCGGCAGTGTGAACCACGCCGGCGGCACGATCCTCTCCGTCACCACCACCTACAACGATGCGACCGATGAGCTGTCGTGGTACGCGACGTTCGGTGCCGTGCCTGGCCAGCCGCTGCTTCGCACCGACGGCTTTACGCTCGCAATCTCGCCCGGCCCGAATCCGAAGAACCACCCCGGCGAGATGGCGCTCTTCTACTTCGACGCCGTCGGCCCGACGCCGATCATGAGCGTCTATGGCTATAACGCGATGAACAACCAGACCAGCTTCAACGACGGCTCGAACGCCGGCGGCACGCAGGCTCCGGATCGCATCTTCACTTCGCAGGACGATCCGACCAATGTGATCAGCGACATTCGCGCGATCGACAACGGCGACGGCACCCGCACGCTGGGCTTCACGATGGACGCGACCAACATCATCGATCACCTGCCGCTCCATCCGGATGCTCAGGATCCGTGGACCGGTGCGAGCTATGGCGATCACATCGGCATCTGGTTTCACCAGCAGGCAGGCACGACGCGGTCTTACAACAGCAACGGTTACCTGACGAGTTGGGGCAGCCGCAAGCAGGGTTGGCTCGATCGCAACATGGAGACGACCGTCCTGGTTCCCGAGCCGGCGTCGATCGGCCTGATGGTCGGCGGCCTAATCGTTGGTGCGATCCGCCGTCGCAACGCTCGCTAAACCAACCGCCGCTAGCAGCACGCGGTACGCAAATCATCACATCTACTCGTCGCAACCGCCGCACGGTTCCCGTGCGGCGGTTGATTGCGCAGACGTAGATAGCGACGGCCTGGGACGCCGAGGTTCCCCGCGTCAGCCGCGACTGCTTCGACCCCTCGCGTGCTCGCAGTGATAATTTTCGTGCGGGTTGCTGAGAAAAGCGTGTGGTTCGCGTCTAATCCTCTCTGAGCGCGAGATATCGCGCGGCTTCGGGGCACAAATTTCTGAGAGGATTCGCATGGATGGGCGCATTCGCAATCGACGCGGCGCGAGAATTCGACTGGCAGCATGCAAAGGTGTTCTCGTCGCGACGGCGGGCGCTTGCACCGCGCTTGCTGCGGGGCCAAACACGTTTGGCTACACGTCGATCGCCAGCAACGAGACCGGCGGGCCTGTATTTCCGGTGTTTGTCGACATTTCGACCAGCGGAGCGCGGCTGACGTTTTTCGATGCCGATGCGCTGCCGACACAAAACCAAAACGCCGACGACGGTGTCGCGCTCGACGTGTCGCTTTCGGACTTGAACGGCGGGCGCGGGTTTCCGTTCTTCGGCACGCTGCGCGACAGCGTGAACGTCGGCACAAACGGCTTTCTGCACTTTCAGCTTGACGGCACCTCCGACGCGCTCGCGAACAATTGCCCAATCCAGAACATCGTCGGTCCGAACGACACCATCGCCGTCTTGTGGGACGACCTCGTGCTGCGTAACCCGCCGAGCACGCTTGCCGGCGGTTTCGCGCAGGTGTTCAGCCCGTGTCCGTATTCGGAAGGCGGGACCGGCGACTGCGTGGTTGTGCAATGGGACAACGTCGATCATTTCGGCGGCGGCATCGACAGCTTCGACTTTCAAGCGGTGCTCTACGACAGCGGCAACATTCTGCTGCTCTATCCCGAGGGTGCGGGTGCGTCGGCGGCGAATCCGCCGTTCAATCCGGAAAAGGGCAGCGGCTCGACGACCGGAATTGAAAACGCCGACGCGACCGACTCGCTGACGCACGCCTGCGACACGGCGAATTCAATTTCGGCGAATCTTGCGATTTTGTTTACGTATCCCGCGCCGCGGGTGAGCCTGAGTAAGACGGTGGGCATTTGCGAAGCCGACCCGGCCGGGCCAGGGACCGACTTGGCGTGCGTCGATCTTTGCAAGAATGACGAATTGCTCGTCGCATCGCCAGGAACCGACGTGAAGTTCTGCTTTGTGGTCGATAATACCGGCACGACGGCAATCACGGGCCTGACGCTCGTCGATGACGTGCTGGGCGCGATCAGCGAATCGCCGGTGCAGACATCGCTCAACCCGGGTGACAGCTTCACGGTGTTTCGCAAAGCGACCGTGACCGCGGATCAGACGAGTACGGTCACGTTGCAATTCGTCTCGGTGCAGCAGCGAATCGTCACGCAGACCGACAGCGTGCAGCTTGTGATCGACAGCGATAACGACACGGTTGCCGACGCGGCGGACAATTGCCCGGATGTCGCCAACGCCGATCAGTCTGACGGCGATGGCGACGGTGTGGGCGACGCGTGCGACAATTGCGTTGCAACAGCGAACGCCGATCAGGCGGACGGCGATGGAGATGGTGACGGAAACGCCTGCGACAATTGCGTCGCGGTGGCCAACGCCGATCAAGCGGATGCCGATGGCGATGGTGACGGCAATGCGTGCGACAATTGTGTCGCAGTGGCGAATGCCGATCAGGCGGATGCGGACGGCGACGGCGACGGCAACGCCTGCGACAACTGCCCAGCGGATGCCAACGCCGACCAGTCGGATCAAGACGCCGACGGCGACGGTGACGCGTGTGACAATTGCCCGGACGATGCCAACGCCGACCAGGCGGACGTTGACGCTGACGGCATTGGTGATGCGTGCGACAACTGCGCGGCGAACGCCAACGCCGATCAGGCCGATGCCGACGAGGATGGGGTCGGCGACGCATGCGATAACTGCATCGATGTCGCAAACGCCGATCAGGCCGACAGCGACGCCGACGGCGTGGGTGATGCATGTACGGCGGACATTGCCGCGACCGGCGGTTGCGGAGCGGGGGCATGTGGGGCGGGAGTCGGGACGGCGATGCTCGGCCTGCTGCCGGTCATGTTTTTGGGGCGAAAGCGTCGAAATCGGAAGATTTTCTGAGTTTTTGGCGCGAAAATAGCCTCTCGGCGGAACCTGATGCAGCCGGGCCAGTGGGCCGCGCGGCGCGAATGGGATCGCCGAGAGGTGTTTCATGTCTTACGCAGATCATCGCTCATCGAGCGGACATAGCGATCTCAGTCGTGACGGACTTGACGCGGCGCTGCGGGCGGCGTTTCGGCCGGCTGCGGCTGTTGAAACACCGGGCGTAATCGACACGCTGACCCTCACCATCGGCGAGATGCGGCGGGTGATTTTGCGCGATGTCGAGTCGCCGAGTGCGTCGCCGGTCGTGGGTATGCCGGTCGGCGGGGCGGCGCGGGTCGGGCGATATGAGCTGCAAGGCGAAGTCGGTCGCGGCGGCGTGGGTGTCGTTTATCGCACGCGCGATCCTGATCTGGGGCGAGATGTCGCGCTCAAGGTGCTGCGAAAAGAGCACGCCGACAATCCCGGCATGTTGCAACGCTTCGTCGAAGAGGCGCAAATCGCCGGGCAGTTGCAGCATCCGGGCGTGCTGCCGGTCTATCAACTCGGGTTGACCGCCGATCGGCAGCCCTTCTTTACCATGAAACTTGTGCAGGGCCGCACGCTGGCGGCGCTGCTCGGGCATCGCGAGCCGGGCAGCGAGGCGCTGGCGCGCCTGCTGGGCGTGTTTGAGCAGGTGTGCCAGACGATCGCCTATTCCCATGCGCGAGGTGTGATTCATCGCGACCTGAAGCCGTCGAATGTGCTGGTGGGTGCGTTCGGCGAGGTGCAGGTGCTGGATTGGGGCCTGGCGAAGATTCTGACCCGCGAAGGCGGCGAGACGATTTCGCATGCCGACTGCACGCGGATCGAGACGGTGCGCGGCAGCGAGTCGTCGCTGTACTCGCAAGTGGGCAGCGTGTTGGGCACGCCGACGTATATGTCGCCCGAGCAGGCTCGCGGCGAAGTCGATCAGGTGGATGAGCGCAGCGACGTGTTCGCGCTGGGCGGGATCCTGCTGGAAATACTGACCGGCCAGCCGCCGTATCGAGGATCACGCGAACAGGTGCTGCGCATGGCGAGCGAGGCGGCGCTGGGCGAAGCGCTTGGTCGGCTCGATGCATCCGAGGCGGATGCGGCACTGCGGACGTTGGTGGGGCGATGTCTATCGGCGCGGGCAGAGGATCGGCCGCGTGATGCGGGTGTGATCGCGCAGGAGATGTCGCGCTACTTCGCCGGTTTGGCGGAGCGCGTGCGCAGTTCGGAGCTTGACGCGGCGCGGCAGAGCGAGCGGGTGACGCATGAGCGGCGGGCGCGGCGGCTGACCCAGCGGCTCGGCGCGATCGTGGTGACGGCGCTGGTCATAGCGGGCGGAAGCGGGGCGCTGGCGTGGCAGGCGCGGCAGGAGCAGCGCGAGCAAACGGCACGAAGCGTGGCCGATGTCGGCGAGCGCGTCTCATTCCTGCTGGGTCAGGCGGTTGCAGCGCCGGTGGGGCGGACGCAGCAGTGGAACGAGCTGCGCGACGAGGCCGATCGGTTGGCGAGCGCGATCGACGCGCTGCCGGTCGAGGAGCGCGGGGAGTTGCCGGCGCTCATCGCCAAGGTGCGCGAGGCGGACGCGGATCATCGGTTGGTCGAGCGAATTGAAGAGGTCGTGATTACGGGCGCGACGCATGACGATCGCGACAGTTGGCTGTGGATGGAGAAATCGCTGCGCGAGGTGTTCGCCGAGCGCGGGGTTGATCTGTCGAACACAACGCACGCCGACGCGGTGGCGCGGATTCGCGGCAGCGCGGTGTCGGACAAATTGATCGATGGGCTGGAGCTGTGGATCGGCACGGTGGCGGGGCTGTATCAGTATGGAGTGACGCTGCTGCCGACGGAGAGATTGTTTGAATGGATGAACGTCGTGTACGAGGTGGACCCCGATCCGTTCCGAACGAAGCTGCGCAAGCTGCTCTATTCGCCGACGGTTTCGCCCGAGGCGGCGCGCGAGTTACTGCGAAACGCCCCGTATGATCGGCTCGCGCCGCGGACGATGGCGTGGATGTTCTCGCTGAGCTTTCGAGCCGACGATGACACGCTGCTCACGCAATTGATCGACCGGGCGCTGCTGCACTACCCCGACGACATGATGCTGAATTTTGACGCGGCGTATCACCTTGCCATTCGCAAGGAATGGCAGCGGGCGATCCGTGCGTATTATCGATGTTTGGCGATTCGGCCGAATGCGGCGGGCGTGTGGCGCGGATTGGGCAACGCGCTGCGCGAGGCGGGTGAGTTTCCCGAGGCGATTCGGGCGATCGAGCGATCGATCGCGCTGCAGCCGAGACATGCGTGGACACTCGCCGATTTGTCGCGGACGCAGCTCGTGGCGGGTGACTTCGCGGCGGCGGAACGTGCGGCGCGCGAGGCGGTGGCGATCGATGCCGACGTGGCGATCGCGCAGTGTGCGCTGGGACGGTCGCTGATGGCGCAGGATAAATTTGCGGATGCGCTCGCGTCGCTGGAACGCGGGCACGAACTGGGTAGAAAAAATCCGCAGTGGAATCACCCGTCGCAGCAGTGGATTGACGAGTGCAAGGGGCGGATGTCGGAAGGGAAGTAGTTGGCAGCGCGAGCCAAGTTCTGGAATTGCGATGCTTCGACGGTGTCGACAAGAAGGAGACAGGCAAATGGCCGGCTTCAAGAGCAGTGAGTTTATCGATCGCCCGATCGAGCAGGTGTTCGCGTACGCATCGGACCTCACGACGGCGTCGGAATGGCTGCCGGGTGTCAAGCGAATCGAGAAGATCACAGATGGCCCGCTGCGAGCCGGCACGCAGTTCCGCGAGACGCGGCTGATGGGCAAGCGCGAGGCGACCGCGGTGATCGAGGTCGTCGAACACACGCCGCCGCGGGTGCATGCGGCGGGTGCGAAATTCCCCGGCGGCGATGCGGTGTATCGCTATACGTTTGAACGCGAAGGCGGCGGCACGCGGGTGAATCTGGAGGCGATCGTGCGCGGGCGCTGGCTGGGCTGGCTGCTCGTGCCGCTTCTGGTTTCGTGTATGAAAAAGCAGGATGGCGATCAATTGGCGCGGCTCAAAGCCGCGATCGCGCGAAAGGCGGTGTGACGTGAATGAAGCAGTGCAACCGATACGGAGACGCGGCATGTGGTTTTGGATGGGTATCGCGGGTGGCGTGATCGGGCTGTTAGTTTTGACGCCGTTCGTGGTCGGGGCATTCTTGCCGGTGCAGTATCAGATTCGTGCGAAAATGACGTCATCGCGTAGTCCGGCCGAGGTGTTCGCGGCGATCGAGGATTTTCAGAAGTCGCCGCTGGCGGGGACGATGTGTCGCGGCGTCGAGGTGCTGCCCGAGGAGGGCGGGTTGCCGGCGTGGCGCGAGGACTTGGGCAGCTCGAAGGTGCGGGTAGCGACGATCGAGCGAGTCGACGGCACGCGGCTGCGACGCAAAGCGACCGACGAGATCGTGCCGATGACCATGCTGTGCTCATACGACGTGGCCGCGACGCCGAGCGGCAGCGAACTGCGATTGAGTGTTGATGGTGAGATTCGGTCGGGGACGTGGCATGTGCCGGTGTTTCGCTTTGTGATTCATGTTCTGGGAATGGGCAAGGCCGGGCAGAAGCATTATCTGGAACAATTGGCCAAGCGACTGGGTGGCGAAAGTCACATTCAGGTCGAGTGAGGCGGGCGGAAACCCACCATTTCTCTGCGTTCGTCTCAGATTGCGCGGTCGGGCGAATCACCCCGCTGCGATGACCCTTCATTGGAGTTGGAACCGGCACGATCGCGCGGCGGACATCGCCGCGCGATCGATGCGTGTTCGGTTGACCGACCCGTTCCGCGCGAACGGCACGCATTCACCGCAGAAAGCAAACGGAGGGCAATGCCCACCCTACGAGACACGCGCACTTGATTTCGCACCGTTTTGCCAGCCGTCCGGCATGCCCTACACTGCCTGATTCGTGCCGCCGCGATCGGCGAGCGGCATGATGACGAAGCCTACTACACGGAGCATTGCAGCCAATGTCCACGACCGGCCTGATCCCGCCGCACGGCGGAAAACTCGTTGATCTGCTCGTTCCCGCCGCCCAGCGCGACGCGCTAGCCCAGCAGGCGGCCAAACTCACCAAGATCAAGCTGCCC